>CAZBIP010000075.1:1296-14304 GCA_964491885.1 uncultured Vicinamibacterales bacterium | reverse complement strand
CTCGATGCCGTCGCTGGCCAGCGCGGCCGCCCGCGCGTCCTCGGTTCGGACGAGGGCGCGCACCTCGTGCCCCGCGGCGCGGAGCGCCCGGGCGAGATGCCCGCCGGTGAAACCGGTGGCCCCGGTTACGAGCGTTCGCATCGGACCGCCACCACGGTCACCGGCGACCCCGCGAGCTTCAGCAGCCCCAGGGCCTCGAGCGCCCGCTCGACCGCGAGCGTGACGCGCCTGGATCCGATCAACTTGTGCAGGGCGATCGGCAGGACGAACTGGCGGTGGGCATCAGCCACGCGAAACCCGCACGCGGTGAGGACTTCCGCCACGTCCCTCATGCGGAGGACGCGATAGGCCTCCACGGGACGCCCGGCGGCCGCCGCGACGCGGCGGAGCCCGGCCTGCAGCGCCGCCGCGCTGAACGCCGCCGGGAAGTCGAACACCACCCGGTCGTCGGCCACGCGGCACAGTTCCCGAAGGCAGACGCGCCAGTCGGGCGTGTGCATCAGCACCCGCAGGCTCACGGCCGCCGCGAAGGCGCGATCCGGGTAGCGGAGGGCGTGCGCGTCGCCCACGTCGAACGTCGCGCGAAGGCCCGCCTCGGCGGCCCGGGCCCTCGCGACGCGAAGCATCTCCTCCGATGCGTCGACGCCGGTCACGAGGGCGCCGCGCCGCGCCAGTCCCAGGGCTGCCCGGCCGGTGCCCGTGCCGACGTCGATCACGGGGCGGCCCTCGACCGTCCCGAGAAACCCGGCGACGACGCGGTCCTGCGTTTCCGCGAGCAGCGTCCCGATCGGGCCGCTGAAGCGCAGCGCGTCGAAGGCGTCCGCCATGGCCGGGTCGGCGTACACCCGGTAGCTGTAGTGATCGTCGCTCACGATCCCGCCCCTGCGGCCGCGTGCGCGACGATGGGGCCGAGCGCCTCGCTCGTGCGCGCGACATAGGACGCGTAGGTGTAGCGGGTCGCCGCCAGTTCGCCCGCGGCGCGCCCGAGCCGGGCGGCGTACTCCGGGTCTCCGAGCACGCGCAGGATGCCCGCCGCGAACGCGGCCGGCGTGGGTTCGGTCAATTCCGCCACGCGGCCGTCCAGGACCTGCGTGTGCGTCAGCAGGTTCGTCGCGACGATGGGCCGGCCCGCCCGGAGGTACTGGTAGATCTTCAGCGGCGTATTCGTGCCGCGGCTCCGAGGCGACACGAGCACATCAGCGGCGGCGAGGTACGAGGGGATCTCCTCCGCCGGGCGCTCCCCCGCGAACATGGCCGCGTGCCCCAGGCCTTCCCGCTCCGCGTCGCGGCGCGCCCGCTCGACCTGGTCGGGCTTTCCGCCGGCCAGCAGCAGCCGCGCCTCAGGGCGGACGTCGAGGACCGCCCGCATGGCCTTGAAGAGCAGGTCGAGCCCCTGGTAGGCCTCGAACGTGCCGGTATACAGCACGACGGGGACGCCGCCGTCCAGGCCCACCCGCTCGCGCACGGGAACGAGCGCCCCGCCTCCCGTCGTTTCCGTCGAGCCCGGCGCGTTCTCGATGAGGACGATATGGGCCAGCGGAGCGATCGCGCGGGCCACGTCCTCGAGGCGCTTGCAGATCACGATGACGGACGCCGACCCCCGGAGCATGCGGCGCTCGAGCGCCCGGAACGCGCCGAGCAGCAGCCGCGAGCGGCTGAAGTCGAAGTTCGACAGCTGCTCCGGGAGGCTCGAGTGCATGTCGTACAGGTGCGGCACGCCCCGCAGGCGCGCCAGCACCAGTCCGATGCCGCCGCCCTCCTCGTGCGAGTGGACGTAGTCGAAGCGCCACTTGAGCGCGACGTGCAGCGCCTTGAGCGCGAGCAGCAGATCGAGCGGGATCTTCGCGAGCGACGGCCCCACCTTGACGCCCCGGACGAATGGCGGGCGCCAGCTTCGGTGGACGCGGAGGCCGGGGAGTGTCACGTCGCGGCCGAAGGGATAGGTCACGAGGTCCACCGTGTGACCGAGATCGACCAGGGCCCGGATTCTGTGGTACTCGCTGAAGGGCGTGCCCCTCGCTTCGAAAAAGGGCTCGGGGGCGATCATCAGGATTCGCACGGCCCTGCCATTCTAGGGGGCTGGCGTAATCAGCGTCAATGAAGCGGAGAGACGGCGGCCCGGCGGCCCCGGCCAGGTTTTACACGCTTTCAGGCGCGTGGTACGCTTCCGGCTGGGCGCGTCGCCAGGCCCCTGGCGCAGGCCTCCGACCCGGACACGACCCCTTGGAGCGGCATCGCACTCATGGCCGAGCGTGACGACGAAGACGCACCCGGGCCCGGCCCCCTGAAGCGGGCCTTCGTCCTGTTCGTCAAGGTCGCCGTCAGCGCCGGGCTCCTCTACCTGCTCCTGTCGAGGACCGATCTGTCGCGCCTCTGGTCCCACGCCCGGCAGGCGTCCGTCGTGTGGCTGGCCGCTGCCATCGCGCTCTACCTGGTGATGGTCCTCGTCAGCGGCTGGCGGTGGAAGCTGCTGCTGGACGCCCAGCACGTGCCGGTGCCCTTCGGCCGCCTGGTGAACTCGTATCTCGTGGCCACGTTCTTCAACAACTTCCTCCCGAGCAACATCGGGGGCGACGTCGTCCGCATCAAGGACACGGCCGTCCAGGCCGGTTCGAAGACGCTGGCCACGACGATCGTCCTCATGGATCGGGGCCTCGGCCTGCTCGGTCTGCTCGCCGTGGCCGCCCTCGGCGCCAGCGTCGCCGGTTCGATGGGCAGCCGCTCGCCCGTGCTCGCGTCCCTGCTGTGGCTGGCGCTTGCGGCCGGTCTCGCGGTCTCGGCCGCCGTCGTGATCCGGCCGGGAGGCGTCGCCCGGCTGCTGAAGCCGCTGCGCCTGATCCACCAGGAATGGGTCGGCGAGCGCATCGGCCGTTTGACGGGCGCGCTGACGAAGTTCGGCGGCGCTCCGGCCGCGCTCGGGGCGTGCTTCCTCGGTGCGGTCCTCGTGCAGGCCGTGCTCGTCGGGTTCTACACCGCCATCGTCCGCAGCATGGACATCCCGGTGTCGCCGTGGCACCTGGCCGTCATCGTGCCCGTGTCCTTCATCGTGCAGATGGCGCCTGTCTCGTTGAACGGGTTCGGCGTGCGGGAAGCCACCTTCGCGTACTACTTCTCGCAGATCGGCCTCCCCATCGAGTCCGCGCTCGTCGTGTCGTTCATGGGCGCCGCGCTGATCATGCTCTTCTCGGTGTCGGGCGCCGCCGCTTACTGGCTTCGCGGTGCTGGCTGGTCGTCCGGCTCCGCGGCGGTTCACACGCGCTGAGTCACCAGCGTCCGACGCCCTGCCGTGAAGTCCCGCGTGGGTTCGTCCGATACAACCGGAGCAGGGTCGAACCCTGCCCGCGGGTGGCACGATCGTTGTATCGTCTATCCGATCGGTTGTCCCGCAGCGCCGGTGGCTGCTGCGCCCACGGAGCGCTCATGATGAGTAGGCGGATCACAGGAATCCTGGTTCTTCCGGTTCTCCTCTCGGCCCTCGCCGGCTGCGAGTCCGTGAAGAGCGCCAACCCGACCAGCCCGTCGGTGGCGGGCCCGATCGCGGGTGTCAACATCACGACGCCCCACCCGGTGGCTCCGCCGCAGGGAGTCACAATCGCCGCCACGGAGCAGCCCATCACGCTGACCGTCAACAACGCGACCACAAACGGCCAGCGGGCCGTCACTTACCTCTTCGAGGTCGCAGCCGACTCCGGCTTCGAGGGCAAGGTGGTGACCCGCGACGGCATCGAGCCGGGCGCCGAGGGCAAGACCAGCTTCAAGCTGCCGGATGCCCTGTCGCCCGACCGAACCTATTACTGGCGCGCCAAGGCGGTTGACGGCGCCAACGAGAGCACCTACTCGGTGGCGCTCAGCTTCGAGATCATCACGCCGGTCATCATCCAGGCGCCGGTGCCGATCTCGCCCGTGAGCGGGGCGACCATCTCTTCGCTGAGGCCCACGTTCAAGACCACGAACGCGATCCGGAGCGGCCCGGTCGGTGCGATCAGTTACGTATTCGAGATCTCGCCCAACCAGGCGTTCAGCAACCTGCTGGCCGTCGTGACGGTCGGCGAGCAGGGCGGCCAGACCAAGTTCACGCTGGCGCAGGAGCTCAACCCCGCGACCAAGTACTACTGGCGCGTGAAGGCGTACGACCCGAACGTCACGAGCGACTGGTCGCTGACGCAGAGCTTCCGCACGCCCGAACCCTCCGTGTCGGTGCCGGGTCCGACGACTCCGGCTCCGCCTTCCTCGGGTTGGCCCAGGAACGGCGAGGAGCTGGTCCGATGGGCGACGGCCACGTACCCGGATCGCCTGGTCGCCGGAGTGAGCCTCTCCCAGCGGCAGGCGAACATGGCGTTCATCCGCGACCGGATGATCGAAGCGGGGATCTGCGGGGGCATGAACCTGGCGTGGAACCTCAAGCGCGGCGGGCCGGAACTGAGCATCGACTACCTGGCGTATAACAAGACCGGGGCCTGGATTGGCGTCGACATCGGGTACGCGTACGACGACACCAGTCAGGTGCTGCAGCTCGCCTGGGCCGAAGGCGATTCGTACATGGTGTACCCGAAGACCTACTCCCCGTGGCCTAGCTGCAAGTAGGCGCACGCAGGAAAGGCGCGCCCGGCCATCGAACGCCCGGCGCGCCTTCCGTGTGTACGGGCCTCTTCCCTACTGGTCCTCCGCCTCGAGGATCTCCCGGATGACGTAGATGGGCTTGTCCTGCGACTCGTGGTAGGTGCGGACCTGCATCTCCGCCAGCAGCCCGAGCGTGATCAGCTGGACGCCCGTGAACACCAGCAGGACGCCGAACAGCAGGAGCGGACGGTTGGCGATCGACTGGTAGGCGAAGAGGCGCAGGTACGAGAGCCAGCCGATGATCAGGGCGCCGATGCCGCCCATGATCAAGCCCAGCAGCCCGAAGATCTGCAGCGGCCGCGTGGAGTAGCTCAGGAAGAACTTGACGGTCAACAGGTCCAGGATGACGCGCACGGTCCGCCCGAGGCCGTACTTGGATGTGCCGTGCACCCGCGGGCGATGGTTGACCACCTCTTCGACGATGGTGACGCCGAGTTCGCTGGCGATCGCCGGCAGGAACCGGTGCATCTCCCCGTACAAGCGCAGCGGCTTGACGACCTCGGCGCGGAAGACCTTCAGCGAGCACCCGTAGTCGTGGAGGCGCACGCCTGTCGTGTGCGAGATCAGCCAGTTCGCGATCATCGACGGCAGCCGCCGCGTGAGGAACGGGTCCTTCCGTTCCTTGCGCCAGCCGGCGGCGATGTCGGCGCCCTGCTCGACCAGCGCCGCGAGCCTGGGGATGTCCGCCGGGTCGTTCTGGAGGTCGCCGTCGGAGGTGGCGATGAGCGCGCCGCGCGCGTGCGCGAAGCCCGCGGCGAAGGCGGCCGTCTGGCCGAAGTTCCGACGGAAGCGGATGATCCGGAGGCGGGGATCCCCCGCCTGCAGCGCGGCGAGCTTCTCGAAGCTGTCGTCGCGGCTGCCGTCGTCGACGGCCACGATTTCGTACGGCCTGCCCCAGCGCTCGAGCGCCTCGGTCAGCTGGCGATGCAGTTCCAGGATGTTCGGCGACTCGTCCTTGATCGGGATGACGACGGACAGGTACGGAGTGGTCACAATGCGGCCGCGTTTCTACCTCGCCGGAGCCGGGCGTCCCGCGCGCGGGCGGGCCACGGCTTCGAGGCGGCTGACGTAAGATACTGGGATGCGCGGCCCATGGCGACGGTAACCTTTCCGATGGAACCCCGCGGTGCGTTCCAGCGGATTATAGCCGAGGCGGCCCCGCGCCGCTGGCCGTGGGCCCTGGCGGCCGCGGGTCTGGCCGCGGGCGTGGCGGCCGCTCTCTGGTACGCGGCGGCCGGGCTGACGCTCTCCCACTACGACGCGAAGGCCCACCTCGTCGTCGCCAGGCGGATCCTCGACGGCCTGATGCCGGGCTGGATCCAGATCGGCGCCGTCTGGCTGCCGCTCCCCCACCTGCTGAACGCGCTGCCGGTTCAGATCGACGCCTTCTACCGCACGGGGGCGTTCGCGGTGGCGATCTCCGTGCTGTCTTTCGGGGCGACGATCTTCTTCGTCTCGGCGATCGTGCTCGGCGCGACGGGCTCGCGCTTCGCCGCGGTGGCGGGCGCGCTGGCGGTCCTGCTGAACCCCGACGTGCTCTACCTGCAGTCGACGCCGATGACCGAGCCGCTGCTGATGGCGCTGACCGCGGCGTCCGTGTGGTTCACCGTCGCAGCGCTCCGCACGGGGTCGGTGCGGGACGTGCGTCGAGCCGGCCTGGCCATGGCCGCCGCCTGCCTCACGCGCTACGAGGCGTGGCCCGTGACCGTGGCGCTCCTCGTGCTCGCCTGGGCGTCGCTCGTCGGCCAGGGCCGCACGCGGCGGCGCGCGTGGCGCACCGTGCCGCGGCTGGCGGTGTTCCCCGCCGCCGCCGTCCTCGGCTTCCTGGTCCTCAGCCGGGCCACCGTCGGCGAGTGGTTCGTGAGTTCCGGGTTCTTCGTGGCCGAGAACGCCGCCCTGCACCATCCGCTGCGCGCGGCGGTATCCGTCTGGTGGGGGCTCCACGAACTGACCAGCTACCCCATCGCCGTGCTCGGTGCGGCCGGCCTGGTGCTGCTGCTCGTTCGAGGCGTTCGCACGCCGGCGGTCGCCGCCTGGGTTCCCGCGGCGGCCCTGGCGGCCGCCGCCGCGCTCCCGCTGTACGCCTTCTATTCGGGACACCCGTTCCGGATTCGCTACATGGTGCCGCTCGTCCCGGCGCTGGGGGTGGGCCTGGGTTGTGCCGTCGGCCTCGCCGGGCGCGCGAAGCCGCTGCTCGCGGCGGCGGCGATCCTGGCGCTCTTGACGGGGCCGCGCCCGCTCGACCCGGCGGCGCCGATGGTGCTCGAGGCGCAATGGGATCGCACGAACCAGGCGGGGCGATCGCTCGTGGCCGCGCATCTCCGGGATCATTGGGACGGCGAGCCGGTGCTGGCCAGCATGGGGTCGCTTGCGCACTTCATGCAGGAACTTTCCCGCGACGGGTTCCGCATCAGGGACTTCGTGCACGAGGGCAACGGGGATCTCTGGGTGTCGGCGCTGGAGCATCCCGACCCGCACGTCACGTGGATCCTGGTCGAGGAGATCGCCGAGGGCGGCGACGTTGTCGCCGCCCGGGCGCGGGAACGGCCTCTCCTGCTCTCCGGCTACGATCGCGTGGCCGCAGGCGGAGGTGTGGCGCTGTACAGAAAGCGGCCCGCAGGCTGACGCCCGCGGGCCGCGGCTGACGCGCGATCACACTTGCTTAGAAGCGGTACCCGAACGTGAAGAGGATGCTGCCCCCGCCGAGGTCGAGACGATCGGTCAGGAACTCGCCGGCCGGGAGTTCCGCCTCACCCCACTGATAGCGTCCCTCGACGCCGATCGTCGCCCGGCTCCCGACCCGCGCCCGGACGCCGGCCAGCGCGAACGGGCCGAACGCCGTGCCGCTGCCGACGTAACGGTCGTTGTAGATGGCGTTGTCGGTGAAGTCCACGAAGTCGCCCGTCTCGCTGTAGCGCCAGAAGTAGGCGCTGACTCCCCCGCCCACGTACGGGTCGATGCCGTTCCAGATGCTGAAGGGGTGCAGCCGCACGATCGCGCTCACGGGCAGGATCCGCAGCTTGAGATCCGTCTCGAGGTCGTAGCCGCTTTCATCGACCCAATCCGCCCAGATCGTGGGCGCAGTCCGCTCGTAGTAGCCCACGCCGGCCCCCACCTCGATGCGGTCGCCGAGCGCGACGGACCAATCGCCGCTGACCGTGGTTCCCCGCAGGTCGTCGATGTCGAACCACAGGTAGTCCAGGTTCGCCAGCAGCACGTCGTTGTCGACGCGCGCGTCGGTGCTCCGGGGCGAGAAGGAACCCAACTGGAAGTTCACGGACTGCTGAGCACCGGCCGGCGCGGCGACGAGCAGCGCGCACACGGCGAGGGCAGGCAGGAGCATCAAGGTACGGCGTTTCATGTCGGTTCCTCCCGGTTTGTCGACCTGATCACCCTGGAAGCACATCCGATGCCAGGTCTCGGGCCCCGTGGCGCCGGAATCTGCGGCTCTGCGGGCGCACCCTGTCCTTGAAGGGTATCAGGCCGTCCGGTTTCGTGAACGTTCTTCCCGGAACTCCCGGATGACGTCGAGCATCAGCGGGTGGATCGAGGGGGCCGCGGCCAGCACGTGCCCCGCCCTCACGCGGAACGGCGACCCGTCCGTCCCGGTCACGGTGCCGCCGGCTTCTTCGACCAGGAGGCTCGCCGCGGCCACGTCCCAGGGCTTCAGGCCGTCCTCCCAGAACCCGTCGAACCGTCCCGCGGCCACGTACGCCATGTCGAGGGCCGCGGATCCAAGGCGCCGGACCGCGCGCGCGCGCCTGATGAACGCGCCGAACAGCCCGAGGATGGCCTCGGCGTGCTGGTGGATGTCGTAGGGGAAGCCCGTGACGAGCAGCGCGTCGATCAGCTGGCCGGCCCGCGACACGCGGAGCGGCGATCCGTTGAGGTAGGCGCCTCCGCCGCGCTCGGCGGTGAAGAGCTCGCGCCGCGTCGGGTCGTAGATCGCGGCCACCTCGATCCGTCCGTCGATCTCGAGGGCGAGCGATGCGCAGAAGATCGGCAAGCCGTGGGCGTAGTTCGTCGTGCCGTCGATCGGATCGAAGATCCAGCAGGGCCCGCTGCCAGACGAGGCGGCGCCGGACGCCCCGAACTCCTCCGCCAGCACGGCGTGATCGGGAAAGCGCGAGGCCAGCACGTCGCGGCACATGCGCTCGACCGCGAGGTCCGCGTCGGTGACGAGGTCGATCTCGCCCTTCCTCTCGATGGTCAGGCCGCCGGCGAGCGTCTGCAGCTGGATCGAGCCGGCGCGGAGCACGATGTCGATGGCGGTGGCGAGGAAGCGCGGATCGAGCGGCACGCGATCGGGGTGGCGGCTCACGAGCCCGGACCGAGCCGCTTGATCAAGCGGACTTCCATGCCGCCGGCCCGGGTCCGGGAGAGGCGAACGTCGTCCATGAAGCTGCGCATGAAGAAGATCCCGCGCCCGCTCGACTTGAGCAGGTTCTCGGGCGCGAGCGGATCGGCGAGCGACTCGGGGTCGAAGCCCTCGCCCTCGTCGCGGATGGCGATCTCGAGCTCGCCGGGTGGCGGCGCGAGCCTCGCGGTGAACTCGACGGTGACGTACTTGGCGCGGTCGTGACGGTTGCCGTGCTTGATGGCGTTGATCACGGACTCGCGCACCGCCACCTCCATCCACGTCAGCGCATCGTCGTCGAACGCCAGCCGGCGCCCGACCCGGTCGCTGACGAGCTGGACCATGTCCAGCATCTCGAAGGCGCTGTTGAAGTGCAGCCGGATGGTCGTATCGAGTGCTGGGCGTGCCATCTATGGGCCGGCTGGGAACGGAGGTCCCGCCGGGTCCCCACTACCATAGCCCAGAATCCCGCTGATGCTATAGTGCAAACGTGAAGGGCCGGCCCGGCGCGCGGGACGCGAGGGCCGGCTGGCGGCGGGGGCGCACGTGAGGGCCGACAAGATCTACGTGGTTGGGTTCACGTCCGCGGGCAAGACGTCACTGGCCCGGGAGCTCGGCCGCCGGCTCGACTGGCGCGTCGAGGACGTGGACGCCTGCATCGAGGCGCGTGAGCACCGGAGCGTCGCCGCCATCTTCGCGGCGGACGGCGAGCCGTACTTCCGGGCTGTCGAGCGGCAGGTCGTGCACGACCTGCTGGGCCCCCGCCACACGGTCGTGGCCACCGGCGCCGGGACGTTCGTCGATCCCGACCTGCGCGCGACGATCAAGGCGGACGGCGCGGTGTTCTGGATCGATGTGCCGCTCGCGAGGCTCGTCGGGCGCCTGCCGCAGGACGGCAGCCGGCCCCTGGCGCAGACCCGTGCGCAACTCGAGCGGGTCTACGAGGCGCGCCGGCTGGCCTATGCCGACGCTCACGTACGGCTCGACGGGTCCAGGGCCACGGTCGAGGCGCTCGCCGAGGAAGTCGCGACCTGGATGGGGGCCTAGGCATCGCATGCGATACCTCATCCTGAGCGACATTCACGCCAACATCGACGCGCTCGACCAGGTGCTGGCCGACGCCGCGCGCCACGGGGACTTCCGCGTGCTGCTGCTCGGAGACCTGGTGGGCTACAACGCCGACCCGAACGGCGTCGTCGCGCGGCTCCGGGAGCTCCCCGTAGAGGCGGCCGTCCGCGGCAACCACGACCGCGTCGCCTGCGGGCTCGGGGACTCCGCGCACTTCAACGAGGCGGCGCGGGCGAGCGCGGCGTCGACAGCGGCGCGGCTCACCGAGGAGAGCCGCGACTACCTCAGGGGCCTGCCGCCCGGGCCGGTCAGCGTGAGTCCGCTCGTCGAGATCTGTCACGGCGCGCCGTTCGACGAGGACGAGTACATCTTCGACGAGATGGACGCCGTGTACGCGATCCGGGCCGCCAGCCGGCCCGTGTGCCTGTTCGGCCACACGCACGCGCCGTTCGCCATGCGGATGGCGGGCGACGAGATCGATTTCCTGGATGTCTCGCCGGGCGCGCGGATCGCGCTGCGGCCGGGGGCGCGCTACCTGGTCAACGTGGGCTCGGTCGGGCAGCCGAGAGACGGCGACCCGCGGGCGGCCTACGGCATCCTCGAGACCGAGGGGCCAGGGCTCACCTGCTATCGCGTGGCATACCCCGTCGAGCGGGCCCAGTCGAGGATCCGCGAGGCCGGCCTCCCCGACGCGCTGGCCCGGCGGCTGGCCGTCGGACGCTAGCTTCCGGGCCTCCGACCCGGCGCCTCAGGAGCGGCTGCGCGCCTCTCGCTCGGCCTTCGCCGCCGCGCGCGCCTCCGCCTCCTCGCGCCGGCGCGTCTCGGCCGCGAACGCGTCCCTGGCCGCGCGGGATCCCAGGATCCAGCCAATCACGGCCCCGACGATCATCGTGGCCGGGATGTAGATGAAATGCCCCGCCCCCATCTCCCCCATGGCGGCGCTCCCTAGGCCTTCGGCAGGCGCCGTTCGAGCGCCTGCAGCTCGCGCTCGAGCGCCGACATGCGGCGCCAGAGCAGCCAGACGTACACCAGCAGCGCCACCCACACGAACGCGTACGCGGCGACGAGCAACGGCGCCGCGGGAAGCTGCTCGGCCTGAGGGACGGACGTCACGGGGACGAACTCCTCCTGCGCGCCGGGCTGCGGGGCGGGCGTCTGCCAGGACGCCGCGGCCGGGCCGGCAGAGAGTGCCGCGAGGAGGATTGACAGCAGCAGGGTCTTCATGAGTCCGCCTCGAACAGCGCGCCGACGCTCACTCGTCGAGCGCAAGATATGCGTCCTCCACCCGCGAGCGCTGGGTGTCCAGGCGCATCCGCATCGCGAGCAGCAGCACGTACAGCACGGCGAAGGCCGACACGCAGAACCAGAACGCGCTGCGCATGCCGGGCCCCAGCGTCATCACGACGCTGGTCTGCGGGTGGAGCGTGCGCCAGTAATTCACCGACACGTACACGAACGGGACGTTGGCCATCCCGAAGAGCGCCATGGCGCCCGCGAGCTTCTGCGACCCGGGCCCGCCGTACCGCCGCACGAGCAGGTAGGCGACGAAGATCAGCCACAGCAGCAGCGAGGAGGTCAGCCGGGCATCCCACTCCCACCAGACGCCCCAGGCCTTCCGGGCCCACAGGGGCCCGGTGACCAGCACGATCAGGCCGAAGAGCACGACGAGTTCGGCCGCCGCCGCCGCGAGCCGGTCCGCCGGATCCGACCGGCGGAAGAGGTAGACCGCGCTCGCGATGCCGCACACGAAGGCCGAGACGAACATGAGCATCGCCGACGGGACGTGGTAGTAGAAGACCTTCTGCACCAGCCCCATCGTGGTCTCGGCCGGCGCGTTCGCCACGACGAAGGGCGCCGCGCCGAAGAGCACCAGCGCGAGGACGGCGAGCGGCGGGAACGTCCGGGACATCATTGCTCCGTCATCAGCGGCTCGAAGGTCCAGAGCGCGAGCGTCACGAACACGACGTCGAAGAACACGAGCAGCGCCGCCCAGAAGCGAGCGACGGGCACGTCCGGCACCGCCTGCAGCACGGCGGCGGTGCCGCGGACCCCGGCGATGATGACCGGAATCGTGATCGGATACAAGAGCACCGGCAGCAGCACGTCGCGGCTCCTCGCGCGGACCAGCATCGCGGCGAACAGCGTGCCGACCGACGCGAAGCCGAGGGTCCCCGCCCCGAGGAGCGCCGCGAGCCAGAACGGGCTGGCCAGCACCGGCGCATGGAAGAACAGGCCGACCATCGGAACCAGCACGGCCTCGACGACGGCGAGCAGGGCGAGCATGCCGAGGAGCTTGCCCACGTACACGGCGGGCCGGTCCGACGGCGCCAGCATGAGGGCGCGAAGCGTCTCGCTGTGCCGCTCCCGCTCGAACGTGCGTCCCAGCCCCAGGGTGCCCGCGAAGGCGACGGCGATCCAGAGGATGCCCGCGGCCGCGTCCTCCATGGCCCGGCCCTCGCGGACGAACGCGAAGGCGAACACCAGCACGCACGACGCCGCGAAGAATACGGTGGTGTAGACGATCTCCCGGCTGCGCATCTCGACCGTCAGGTCCTTGCGCAGCACCGCCCACGCCACGCGCGCGAACTGCCTCACGACGCGCCCCCGCCGGGACCCTGGCCCGCCGGCCGCCGGGAGGCCTGCGCGCCGCCGAGCGCCTCCCGATACCGTTCCCGAAGCCCCGGGCCCGCAGGCGACGCCGACAGCACCCGGCCTTCGCCGAGCACGACGACGTCGTCGAGCACGCCCTCCGCGAGGTCGAGGTCGTGCGTGGCCAGCACGACGATGGCGCCTTCCTGCCTGAGGCCTCGAAGGCGCGCGACGAGCGCCGCGCCGGATGCGTCGTCGAGCCCCGTGAAAGGCTCGTCGAGCAGGAGGAGCCGGGGGCCGTGGAGGAGGGCCCGCTCGAGCGCCAGACGCTGTCGCATGCCCCGCGAGAAGCCGGACACGACGTCGTCGCCGCG
>CAZBIP010000075.1:0-1196 GCA_964491885.1 uncultured Vicinamibacterales bacterium | reverse complement strand
CGGCGGCGCCCGAAGTGGCGCGACACATCCTCGACGGCCACGCGGTCGAAGTCGAAGGCCACGGCGCCTTAGTACTCCGCGGAGGGCCCGCCGTCGCGCGGACGCGAGTCGAGCTCGCCGTAGACCCGCTCCAACTGGCCGACGAGTTCCTCGTGACGGGCCCGCCAGCGTGCCTCCGGCAACGCTCCCGACCGGCGCTGTTCCTGCATCCTCACGAGGTCCGCCATCAGCCGGTCCCGGCGCTCCGCCAGGAGCGCGCGCCGCCCGGCGTCGCCCGTCGCGGCGGGTGCCGCGAGCGCGCCCCAGGCGCCCGCCAGCAGGACGAGCAGGCCCAGGCCCAGGGCGACGTTCCGGCCCGCGTGGCTCCGGCTCGGCAGCCCGGTCAGCGACAACACGAGGTCCTGGTTCGCCGGCAGCACGTCGGCGCCGGCCATGAGGAACGGAATCCCGCCGCTCTGGCCCCCTCTCGCGGCCGACAGTTGCCGCGAACTCATCTGCGCCTGTCCGGTTTGCGCCATGACCACCTGCGGGCCGTTCCACGCGAGCGGCAGGCGCTGGCTGATCTCGCGGGCCTCGCCCGCGGACGCGAGGGAGTACGCGAGTCTCACCGGCGTGACGCCCGGCGGGATGGGATTGGCGATCGTCACGGTCCGCCCGCGCACGGTCACCTGCGGCGATCCTTCCAGTGCCGAGGCCTGCTCGGCGCCGCCAGGCAACTCGAACGTCAGCTCCGGCGACGGGCTGGCCGGTGCCGGCCCCGCGTTCACGAGTTCGAGGAGGTAGAAGACTTCGAGCGTGTCGTCCTCGAACTCGATGTGAATCCGGCTCTGGTTCCCGAACGCCAGGTCCCCCGCCGACGGCGTCGGCATGCCGACCGGAGGCATCGTGGGCATGCCCGGCGACCCCGCGCCGGCCACGAGCACGAGCCGCACGCCCGCATCCGAGGGCATCGGGAACGCATTCGATTCAAGCCGCTCGTCTCCGACCACGGCGACGGCCCGGACGTCTTCCGCCGCCTTCACGCCTTCGAAGATCGCGCGCCCGCTTGCATCCGTCCGCGCGCTCAGCACGCGGCCGCCCGCGTGCAGTTCCACCTCGTGCCCCGCGATGTTGTCGGACATCGACCCGCGGACCAGCCGGACCGAGACCGTGCCGGGCGGAACGTCGGGGCTCGGGATCGGAAAGCCGGACATCCG
>CAZBIP010000074.1:2631-14621 GCA_964491885.1 uncultured Vicinamibacterales bacterium | reverse complement strand
GCGAGTTCGAACTTCCCGAGCTGCTGGCGGACCGCGCCGGTGAACGCGCCCCGCTCGTGGCCGAACAGCGCCGACTCGACCAGGTCCGCGGGGATCGCCGCCAGGTTCACCGGCATGAACGGCCCGTCGGCGCGCTCCGACTCCCGGTGGATCATCCGCGCCAGCAGTTCCTTCCCCGTCCCGCTCTCGCCGAGGATCAGCACCGTCGCGGAGAGCCCCGCGACCTTGCGCACGAGGTCGAGCACCTCGCGCATGGGCCGGCTGGGCCCCACGACGAAGGGCCGGTCGCGGTCGTCGCCCACCTGCGCGCTGAGCGACATCACCTTGCGGGTCAGCACGGCCCGGTCCGCGGCGTTCCGGACGAGCGACAGCACGGCGTCGTACTCGAAGTCCTTCGTGATGTAGTGGAACGCGCCGAGCTTCATCGCCCGGACCGCCGTCTCGACCTCGTTGATGGCCGAGATCACGATGACCTCGACCAGCCGCTGCGACTCCTTGATCTCGCCGAGCACGTCGAAGCCGCCGATGCCGGGCAGCCGCACGTCGAGCAGGACGACGTCGACCGTCTCGCGGGCGAGGACGGCCAGCGCGCTCTCGCCGGTCGCGGCGCGCAGCACGCGGTACTCGCGGCGCAGGATCGCCGTCAGCGTGTCGCGCATCCCCTCGTCGTCGTCGACGACGAGGACCGTCTTGGTGCCAGGAGCCACCGGCCGCGCCCCCCGTTGTGAAGCCGGCTGATTGTAGGCGCCGCGCGACGCCAAGTTCAAGGAAGAGGGGAGGATGCGGGCCGGCGGCGCGCAGTTGACAGTGCCGGGAAGCAGCCGGTAACGTGCGATCTGCGGCTTTCACGAGGAGAACGGACCGTGGCGAATGCGTTCGACGTCATCATCATCGGCGCCGGAACCGGCGGCTACCCGGCGGCCATCCGCGCCTCCCAGCTCGGCCTGAAGGTGGCGGTGGTCGAGCGCCGGAAGACGCTCGGCGGCACCTGCCTCAACGTCGGCTGCATCCCGACCAAGGCCCTCCTCGAGCACGCCCACGCGCTCAAGATCGCGCAGGAGGCGAAGACGTGGGGCCTGCTCTTCGGCGATCAGGCCGCCCGCATCGACATGGCCCAGGTGCAGGCGCGCAAGGACAAGACCGTCACCATCCTGACGCGCGGGATCGAGTCCCTCTTCAAGAAGCACGGCATCACCTGGATCAAGGGCAGCGGCCGCCTCGCCGGGCCCGGCACCGTCGAGGTGACGGGCGACGAGCCGCAGACGCTGACGGCGCCGCAGATCGTCATCGCCACCGGGTCGTACGCCCGGAGCGTGCCGGGCATCGAGATCGACCGCGCGCGCATCATCACGAGCGACGAGGCCATCGCCTTCCGTGAGGTGCCCAAGTCGATGGTCATTCTCGGGAGCGGTCCGATCGGCGTCGAGTTCGCCACGCTGTTCAGGCGCTTCGGGAGCGACGTGACCGTGGTCGAACTGCTGCCGCACCTCGTGCCGCTCGAGGACGAGGCGATTTCGGTCGAACTGGAGAAGTCGTTCAAGAAACGGGGCATCGCCTTCCACGTGTCCACCACCGTCACCGCGGCGCGCGCCGGCGCCGAGAGCGTCGAGGTGGACGCGACACTGCCGGACGGGTCGTTCAAGACGCTGACAGCCGACTACCTTCTGGTGGCGACCGGGCGCGGCCCCGTCACGAGCGGCCTGGGAGCCGAGGAAGCCGGCATCGCGATGGACCGCGGCTACATCGTCGTCGACGAGCAGTTCAGGACGAGCGTGCCGAACGTGTCGGCCGTCGGTGACGTGATCACCCTCGGCAAGCCCGGGCACCTCCAGCTCGCGCACCTCTCCACGGCCGAGGGCATCGCGCTCGCGGAGCGCCTGGCGGGCCGGGAGTTCCACCCGATCAACTACGACCACGTGCCCAAGTGCACCTATTCCGACCCGGAGATCGGCTGCGTCGGCCTGACTGAGAAGCAGGCGATCGAGCGCGGCTACGACGTGCGCGTCGGCACGTTCCCGTTCGGCGTGCTGGGCCGCGCGCGCATCAGCAACGAACCGGACGGCCTCGTGAAGATCGTCGCGGAGAAGAAGTACGACGAGATCCTCGGCGTCCACATGATCGGCCCCCGCGCGACCGAGCTGGTAGCGGAAGCCACGCTGGCCCTGCGCATGGAGGTCACCGTCGAGGAACTCATCCGGACGATCCACGCCCACCCGACCATGTCGGAGGCGATCGGCGAAGCGGCCCACGCCGCGCATGGGGGGGCAATACACGTCTAGCGAAGAAGTCAGAAGACAGGAGTCAGAAGACAGAACGTGGATGTCCCTACGCTGTCGGCCGTCCCTATTCTGAATTCTGACTCCTGACTCCTGACTCCTGACTCCTGACTCCTGACCTGCCGAGTCTCCGAACCAGCGAGGCCGACGATGCCGAACGTGCTGATGCCCCAGATGGGCGAGTCGATCGCCGAAGGCACGATCGTCCGGTGGCTCAAGAAACCCGGCGACAGCGTCGATCTCGACGAGCCGCTCTTCGAGATCTCCACCGACAAGGTGGATGCGGAGATCCCGTCGCCGGCCGCGGGTGTGCTGGTCGAGATCCGGGCCGGGGAGGGCGAGACCGTTCCCGTCAACGCGGTGGTCGCCGTGATCGGTGAAGCCGCGGCGTCTGCCGCGCTGGAGGCGCCGGCGGGCGATTCCGCGGCGCGCGGCGGAGCGCCGCCGGAAGCGGCATCGACGCCGGCGGAGGAGCCCGGGTCCGCAGTTCTCGAGCCTGCGGTCCCCATGGAGGGCAGCCCGGGCGGCGGCAGGCGCCGGTCGTCGCCGCTCGTCCGGAGAATCGCCGTGGAACACGGCGTGGACCTCGCCGGCGTTCCCGGCACGGGCCTCGGCGGGCGCGTCACCAAGCACGACATCCTCGGTTTCCTGGCAGACCCGCGCTCCGGCGGCGCTTCGGCCAGACACAAGGCCGGGATCGCGCCTGCGGTCGCCGCCGCCGGGCCGGCCGACGTCGTCCCGATGTCGGTGATGCGGAAGAAGATCGCCGAGCACATGGTGCTGAGCCTCCGGACATCGGCCCACGTGTACTCGGTCTTCGAGGCCGACTACACGGCGGTCATGCGGATCCGCGAGGCGCGCAAGGCCGACTACGAGCGGCAAGGCGTGAAGCTCACCTACCTGTCCTTCGTGATGAAGGCCGTCGCCGGCGCGCTGGAGGCGTTCCCGATCCTCAATGCCTCCATCGAAGGCGACCGCATCGTCTACGGGAAAGACGTGAACCTCGGCGTCGCGGTCGCGCTGGACTGGGGGCTCATCGTGCCCGTCATCAGGCAGGCAGGCGCGATGACGGTGCTCGAGTTGAGCCGCGCCCTCCAGGACCTGGCCGCGCGCGCGCGGGCGAAGCAGCTCAAGCCGGAAGAAGTGCGGGGCGGGACGTTCACGATCACGAACCCCGGGAGCTACGGCGCGCTCTTCGGCACGCCGATCATCAACCAGCCCCAGGTCGCCATCCTCGACGTGGGCGCCATCGAGAAGCGCGTCGCCGTCGTCGGCGACGCGATCGCCATCCGGACGATGGGATACCTGGCCCTGGGGTTCGACCACCGGCTGATCGACGGGGCGGTGGCGGACCAGTTCATGTCGCACGTCAAGCGCGCGCTGGAGTCGTTCGATCCCGATGCCGTTTAGCCAGGGACGGAAGCTCGTTGTGCGGCGCCTCGGGGTCGTCCGCTACGAGAAAGGCCTCGAGCTGCAGAAGGCGCTGGTGGAACAGCGGGCCGCAGGCGCGATCGAAGACATGCTCCTGCTGCTGCAGCACCCGCACGTGCTGACCCTGGGCGCCAAGACCGGCCAGAGCCGCTCGCACGTCCTCGCCACGCCGGAGCGCCTGGCCGAACTGGGCGTCGAGGTGCACGAGACCGGCCGCGGCGGCGACGTGACCTACCACGGGCCGGGTCAGATCGTGGGCTATCCGATCCTCGACCTGAGGCCGGACCGCTGCGACGTGCACCGCTACGTCCGCGACCTGGAAGAGGTGATGATCCGCGTGACCGGCGAGTTCGGGTTCCAGGCCGGGCGGATCGAGGGCCTGACCGGCGCGTGGGTGGGCGCGGAGAAGATCGGCGCCATCGGCGTCCGCATCCAGCGGTGGATCACGAGCCACGGGATCGCCTACAACGTCGCCACCAACCTCGACTTCTTCCGCCTGATCGTGCCATGCGGCATCACGGACCGCGGCGTCACGTCCCTCGAGCGCCTGGCCGGCCGGGCGATCCCTGTCGCCGGCGTCGAGGATCGCTTCGTCCGTCACTTCGCCGCCGTCTTCTCCCGCCAGGTCGAAGAAGGCTCCTGACCGGCCCAAGCGGCCGATCTTGCGTGTGCTTATAAATCCGTCTATAATAGTCGGAGTTAAAACTGTCACCAGACCCCGGGCCGTGCCCGGAGCGAGGAGAGGACGGACATGGGTGCCCTCTCAGCCTATTCCCGAACCGACGAAGACCTCGTGGCGCGCATGCGCGCCGGCGACGAATCGGCCATCGCCGATCTGGATGCGGCCTACCGGTCCCGCATCCAGCAGCTGGCCCTGCGATACGTCCGGAGCCCGGAGGACGCGGAAGAAGTGGTGCAGGACGTGCTCCTGAAGGTGCACCTGAAGATCGACGCGTTCCGCGGCGACGCGGCGCTCTCGTCCTGGATCTACCGCATCACGTTCAATACCGTGATGTCGCGGCTTCGCAGCCAGCGAGCGGTCAGCCGGCACGAAGTGCAGGAGCACGACGTGCTCGCGGACGTGGAGGAGAACGGCGGCCGGTTCCGGCACGAGCCGGCGGACTGGTCGTCGATGGGCGACGAGGCCATCCTCCGCGCCCAGCTCCGGTCGGAGCTGACGGCGGCGCTCGGGGATCTCCCGGAAATCTACCGGACGCCGGTGATCCTGCGCGACCTGCAGGGGCTGTCGACCGAAGAGGCGAGCGAGCACCTGGGCATCAAGGAGCAGACCCTCAAGTCGCGCCTGCACCGGGGCCGCCTGTTTCTCCGCCAGCGTCTGGCCGGGTTCGCGACGGGTCTCACGCTCCACCGGCAGACCTCCGACTTCAGCTTCGCGACCTGACGCATGCCGCCGGGGCCGCCCGGCGAGCCCCGCTGTGGAGGCCCCGCCGTGCGATCGGGCCCGGTGGCGCGACCCTGGTCTGCGCGCCGTGCTAACGTGGACGGCGTGCCGGGCCGATAGCGGCTACGGCGCGGCCTGCCGTGGAGCCTGGTGTGTGCCTCGGCTCCGGCCCTCGGCTGCCGCTGGTGTTCCATGAGCGAGTCGATCGCCCACTACGAGATCCTCGGCGAGATTGCCGCCGGCACCCTCGGACCGGTGTACCGGGCGCGCGACACGAAGGTCGGGCGAACCGTTGCCATCCGCGTCGTCAGCGCCGGCATGGCGGAGCCGGCGCAGCGCGCCCGCGCGATCGACCTCATCCAGCCGTTCACCGCGCTGACTCACCCCCACGTCGCGACGCTTTTCGACGTCGGCGAGCGGCGAGGCGCCATCTACCTGGTCTACGAGTACGTCCCGGGCGAGAAGCTCGACGCAGCCATCGACGGGCGACCCATGAACCTGCGGCGGGCGCTCGACCTGGGCGAGCAGGTGGCCGACGCCCTCGCCGAGGCGCACTCGCTCGATCTGGTGCACGGCGCCCTGACTCCCTCGTCCATCTTCGTGACGCCGAAAGGCCACGCCAAGGTGCTGGACTTCGGCCTTTCGGCAGGCGTTCTCCGCACCTGGGAAGGGCGGAACGGGCGCCTTCCGCGCGAGGCCTATGCCTCGCCCGAACGGATCAGGGGCGGGCCTCCCGATGCCGCGTCCGACCTCTTCGCCCTGGGTGCGATCCTGCACGAGATGCTGACGGGGCGGCGCGCGTTCCCGGGCCGTTCGGCGGCCGACGTCACCGCTCAGGTCCTGACATCCCATCCGGCGAGGCCGAGCCTGCTCAACCGCGACCTGCCGCGCGAGCTGGACGCGGTGGTGGCGAGAGCGCTGGCCAAGGAGCCCGGGCGGCGTTACCAGGGAGCGGCGCAGCTCGCGGCGGACCTGCGGGACGCGGCGGCGTCGGCGCAGGCCAGGCCGGCCGCTTCGGACATCGAGTCCGCCGGCCCGGCGCGGCGCGGGAGGAGGTTTCGCGTCGCCGCCGCGGCACTGCTCCTGACCGCAGCCGTCGCGGCGGGGGGCTGGCAGTGGGGAGTGCCCCTCCGCGACGCGTGGCAGAGCCGGTTCGCGGCGCGGCTCGAGCCGAGCCTGGTCGTCATGCCGTTCCAGGTGGCCGGTCTGGACCAGTCGCGCTCCTACTTCGGCGCGGGGTTCGCTGAAGACCTGGCGAGGAGACTCGGACAAGTACCGGGCGTTTCGACGCCCGGCCGGTCTGGCATCCGCGCGTCGGCCGGGAAGCCGCCGCAGTCGGTCGCCGCGGGTGCCGGGGCCGCGGCGGCCGTCGTCGGCACGCTGACGCCGGCAGACGAGGACTGGACGTCGGTGCGGGTGGATGTCAGCCTCGTGGACGCGGGCCGGGGCCGGGTCGTCTGGAGCGCGGCCCACAGCGGCCCGGTCCAGGACGTCTTTGCGCTCCAGGCGCGCATCACGCGCGAGATTGCCGGGCGGTTGGATGTCGCCTACGAGCCGACGCCCGGGCACGGCCGGGCGATGCTCCGCCTGGTCGGCCCGGACGCGTACGACAGCTACCTTCGCGCGCTGGCGGCCATGGCCTCGCACGACGCGAGCCGCGCCGCGCAGTTGTTCGAAGCCGCGGCGGACGCGGACCCCGGCCTCGTCGAAGCGCAGGCGGGCCTGGCGCTGGCGCTCGGTACGGCGTCCGCTTTCGAGGGTCGCGAGCACGCTGGCGACGTGCACGCGCGCGCGCGCGGAGCCGCGGAGGCCGCCTTCGCGGCCGACCCGGACAGCGCGCTCACCAAGCTGGCGATGGGGCTGACGGCACCGACCGTGGGCGAAGCGATCGAACACCTGCAGGCCGCGCACGCCCTCGACGCGTCGGAGACGGGTGCGCTCCTCGGACTCGCCGCGGTCCTCCGTCCTGGCGATCCCGGACGCGCGCTGGCATTTGCGCGCCGGGCGGCGGAACTCGATCCGGCTCATCCTGTCGCGCCCTTCCTGGAGGCGCTGGCTCACCTGTCCGCCGGACGGCGCGACGAGGCGCTGGCGGCTGCCGCCAGAGGGCAGTCTCTCGATCCGGCACTGCCCTGGTGGGAAGCCGTCGGCCTGCGAGTGCGGCTGGCGCGGCAGCCCGGAACTCGGGGCGCGCCGCCTCCCGCAGCGCCAGGCTCGCGCGACGTCGGCGACTTCCCGCCAGCGACCATCCTCCGCGCCGCGGAACTCGTCGAGTCGGGTCGCCCAGGCGACGCGCTGACGATGCTCGGAAGTCTGACGCGGCTGCACCCGGGATCGTGCGAGGCCCGGGCGATGACGGCCGCGGTGTTGACGAGAGCCGGCAGACGCGGCGAGGCCCAGCGCATCGCGGCCGGGATCTGGGCGAGGGCCGCCGCGGCGCCGGAGGGCAGCTGCTGGGCGCAGTGCGGCTACATGGCCGCAGCCGCGGTGAACGATCCCGGGCGGGCGGCCGCCTGGCTCGGCCGCGTCGCCTCGTCTCCTCCGGAGCTGAGAGCCTGGGGGGAAGTCAGCGGCCTGCTTGACGGTCTGGATGCGGCCCGCGACCGCGTCTTCCCCTGGTCGAACGTCGCCGGGGCGCCGGCGGTTGTCGAAGCGTTGTCGTCGCTGCGTGCCGCCCTGAGCCGGACCGCCTCCGACGCGGCCCGCATCCTCCATGGCATGTAAGGGAGAATCGTCGATGCTGATCGAATCGCGCGCGGCCGCGCCGTTCCACAAGAACGGCTTCCTCGTCGCCTGCGAGGGCGGGACCGACGCGGTCCTGATCGATCCGGGCGACGAGGTGGAGTCGCTCCTGGCCCTGGCCGGGTCCGGGGGCCTCTCGGTCGGCGCGATCCTCCTCACCCACGGACACGTCGATCACGTCAGCGGCATCGCCGCGGCGAAGCGCGCCACGGGCGCCCCGGTCGGCATCCACCGCGCCGACGTCTTCCTCTACGAGAATGCCGTCGAGCAGGGACGCTTCTTCGGCTACCGTGTCGAGCCTCCGCCGGCGCCCGACTTCTTCATCGCCGATTCCGAATGCCTGGCTTTCGGCGGCTGCGCGATCGACGTGCATCACACGCCCGGGCACAGCCCCGGCGGCGTGTGCCTGCGCGTCCGCTGCCCCGGCACCGAAGAAATCCACCTGTTCGTCGGCGACACCCTGTTCGCGGGCTCGATCGGGCGGACGGACCTCCCGGGCGGCGACTACGACGCGCTGATGGGGTCGATACGATCGGTCCTGTTTGGCTTCGGAGACGAGGCGATCGTGCATCCGGGCCACGGGCCCGACACGACGATCGGGCGCGAGCGGGCCACGAACCCGTTTCTGCGGGGCTAATTGAGAGGTTCCAGCGCGAACTCGACGCGGCCGACGCGCAGCACGCTGCCGCTGGCGAGCGGCGCGCGCTCGACGCGCCGGCCGTCCACCCACGTGCCATTCGTGCTCTCGAGGTCCACGACCTCGACCGCACCGTCCTTCCCCACCTCGACGCGGCAGTGCAGACGCGACACCAGGGGCACGTCGAGGCAGTAGTCGGCCGCCCTGGATCGGCCGATCGTCTTGACCGTACCCGGCAGCAGCCGGAAGGACACCGGCTGGTCGGGGTCAGCGTGTCTTGCCCGCAACACCCACATACATCTTGTCCTTCAGCCAGGGCACGAGGGCCTCCAGCACCTTGGGGCTCACACGCTTGTCGGGCAGCGCCGCATACTCGCTGATCTCGCCGGTCTCCGCCGGCGCGAGCAGGTGGTTGACGCCATCGACGGTCACGAGATCCGCCGGCGGGGCCTTCTTCCGGGCCTTCGCCGCCTCGAGCAGCAGCGCGCCATGCCTGGCGGCCACCTGGCGGTCGAGACCGGCCTGGAGGACGAGCACCGGCTGGCGCACCTTCTCCATCACCTTGGCCGGGTTGAACAGCAGGAAACTGCGGAACCACGCCGTGTCCGCCTGCGCGCGGTAGCCGTCGGGAATCGAGTCCCAGCCCGACCCGGCGATGACCGCGTGGTGGATCCGCTCCTGCAACTCGATCCGGACCTGCCGCTCGGCGTCGGCGAGACCCATCCTGTCGAACAGGCGCTGCTGCTGCTCGATCACGAGATCCGACCCGGTCGTGCCCGGCGCCGCGACGAGCGCGAGCGCGGCGACGTCGTCCTTGGCGCCCGCGGCGGCGAGCATCGCGACGGGGCCGCCTTCGCCGTAGCCCACCAGCGCGATGCGCTTCGAATCGATGTCGCGCCGCTTCCGCAGGAACCTGACGACCGCGCGCGCGTCCTCGGCGTAGTCGGCGGCGGTCGCCGACTCGCCTCGCCCGCCGCTCTGGCCGACGCCGCGCTTGTCGTAGCGGACCACCGCGAAGCCCGCGTCGGCAAGCGCGTTGGCGGCGTGGGCGAAGACGGCGACGCCGGCGACGTTCTCGTCGCGATCGACGTATCCGCCTCCCGAGACCAGGATCACCGCGGGCAACGCCGGCGGGCGCGGCCCTCTGGGCCCCGGGTCCGCGGGGGCCGATGCCGGCTTCGACAGCGTGCCGGCGAGGTTGAACCCGTACGCCGGCATCCGGACCTGCTCGTCGTTCGGACGTCCCAGTTGCTCGACGCGGGCGGTCACCGTCGCGACGTCCTCCCTGGACACCTCCAGGGCGTTTGCCGGGATGCGGAAACGCAGCAGCCGCCCCTCCTCAGTCGCCCAGACCTCCGTCTGCAGCGGGCCCGCCGTTTCCTCTATCGTGCACGCGTACCGCCTGACGGCAATCGTGCCGGCAGGGGTCTGGATGCGCTCGCTGCCGGCCGAGGTCACCGTGATCGGAATCTCGCCCTGGCCGACCACGTAGCCGCGCAGGGCGGCTGGCAGGGTCATCGTCCTGAGGCGCATGGTGAGCGCCTCGAACGCCGAGAAGAAGGCCCGCGGCGGGATCAGCACCGGGTCCGCCGACACCGCGTCCACCTTGCGGGACGCCTCTCCGGCCCGCGAAATCTCGCTCGTCGCGCTGCCGTCCGCAAACGTCGTTCGCGTGACGCTCGGCGTGCCCTTCTCGGTGGCGTCGATCTCGACGGCGAGCGGCCGCCAGTCCCTGTCGTAGCGGGCCTCGAAGCGGCCCGTCGAGAGATCCACCGGCTGGCCGATGCGGCCGGATCCGCGAAGGGTCCAACCCTGGGCCGTTGCCGTGACCGACGACTGCTCGGCGCCAATCTGCCGGCCGCCCATGAAGACGACGAACCTGGCGGCCGGGTCCGGCGGCGGCTCCTGCGCCTGGCCGCCCGCCGAGAGCAGGGGCGCGGCGCCGAGAAGCAGCACGGCCGCGGACAGGGCTGTACAATGGTGTCGGACCATGACGGTTCTGAGCATATCAGAGCAATGACGCTTCCGGACGACTACGCCGCCGCCCGCCGCTACGCCGCCGTGATCGACCTCGGCACACGGGGCCGGATTGTCGTGCGCGGGTCGGATCGGAAGACCTTTCTGCATGCAATTCTGACGAACGACATCGCCGTACTGGCTGCCGGGACCGGCTGCTACGCCGCATTTCTGACACCGCAGGGCCGGATGGCCGCCGACATGAACGTCTTCGAGCTCGGCGACCTGGCACTCCTCGACACGGCGGCGGAGATCAAGGACCGGCTGCTGGAACGGCTGGACCAGCTGATCTTCAGCGAGGACGTGCAACTCGGCGACGTGAGCGGCGCGTGGGGGTGCCTGGGCGTCTACGGTCCCGGCGCCGCCGCGGCGGTCGGAGGCGTGGTTGGAACCGGCCTCGCAGGCTTCGCGCCGTTCCAGAACGCGCGGGTGCCGTGGCGGGAAGAGGTGGTCGTCGTCGCCCGCCGCGATGGGCTTGGCCTTCCTGGGTTCCTCCTGTTCGCGGCGGCGGAACCGACCGCCGCCTTGGCGGCCGAGCTGCTGGGGGCGGGTGCCGTGCCGTTGTCGAGGGAGTCGGCCGAAGCGCTCCGCGTCGAGGCCGGCGAGCCGGCCTTCCTGGTGGACATGACGGACGACACCATCCCCTTCGAAGCCGGCATCGAGGGGCGGGCCGTCAGCTTCGCGAAGGGCTGCTTTCCGGGCCAGGAAGTCCTCGTGCGCATCAGGGACCGGGGGCACGGGAAGGTGGCCCGGAAGCTCGTCGGGATGATCCTGGAGAGCGAATCGGTGCCGGCCGCGGGCAGCTCCATCGTGTCGGGCGAGAACGAAGGCGCGAAAGAGATCGGGCGGGTCACGAGCGCCGTCCTGTCGCCGGCTCTGGGGCGGCCGATCGCCCTCGGGTACGTCCACCGCGACTACGTCGAGGCCGGAACCGCGGTCACGATCGCGGCCGCCTCCGGACCGATTCCGGCCGTCGTCAGCAGCCTGCCGTTCGTCGAATCGCCATCCGCACCCGGGGTCTGCCTGCCCTGAGCGCAGTCGAAGGGAAGACCCTGGGCTCCCTCGAATCGGAGGCACTTTCCGATTCGGCAGAGTCTTCAGGCGCAGCGTGACGGTGTGCCCATGGAGGCCGGATCTTCAGACCCGGCGCTCGACGAGCATCCGCACCAACTCCTCGTCCGCCGGCGGCAGGGGGACCGACCCGAGGTCGGCGCGCGCCACCCACCGCATCTCCTGCCCCAGGACCGCCTGCGGCTCGCCGAGCAGCGTGCACCGGAAGAACCGGAGTTCGACCGACCGGTCCGGGTAGTCGTGGACCGTCGCGAGGATCTCTTCGCCGACGTCGATCGCGGCATCGAGTTCCTCGCGGATCTCCCGCGCGAGGCACTCGGCGAGCGTCTCGCCATCGTGCACCTTGCCGCCGGGGAACTCCCAGTGGCCGGCCAGGTGGGTGCCTTCGAGCCGCCGTGTGAGCAGGAACGCCCCG
>CAZBIP010000074.1:1210-2531 GCA_964491885.1 uncultured Vicinamibacterales bacterium | reverse complement strand
GGCCTCACGGTTCCCGCCGCCAGCGCTTTGCAGGTGCCGGCCATGGGGCACTCGCCGCACGCCGGGCTGCGTGCCGTGCACACGAGCGCGCCGAAGTCCATGAGGGCCTGGTTGAAGTCGAACACCCGCTTGCGCGGCACCATCGCCTCGGAAACAACCCACAGATGCTTCCGCATCCGGTGCGACTTCGCGTCGCCCCGCCCGACGACGACGCGGAAGAGGACGCGCGCGACGTTGGTATCCAGGATCGGCGCGCGCTTGCCGAACGCGAAGCTCATCATCGCCCCGGCCGTGTACGGCCCGATGCCCTTGAACGAACGCAGGACCTGTTCGTCCGCCGGCAGCGAGCCCCCGAAACGCGTGACGGCCTCGCGCGCGATGGCATGGAGGCGCCGGGGCCGGATGTTGTAGCCGAGCGGGTACCAGGTCTCGACGGCGTGCTCCTCGGGCGCGCGGGCCAGCGCCTCGAGCGACGGGTACTTCTCCAGCCACTCGTGATACTTCGGCAGGACGCGATCGACCTGGGTCTGCTGGAGCATGATCTCGGACACCAGGATGTGGTACGGGTCGTCCGTCCGGCGCCACGGCAAGTCGCGGCCGTTGCGGTCGTACCAGCGAAGCAAGGCCCGGCGGAACGCCCGGCGTCCGGCCGGCTGCGGCAGGGGCAGGCGTTTCGGGGCCGGGCGGGCGGATGGATGATTCAAGGGCATCGGCCTCGTGAACGGGCTCCAGGACACTTATAATCCAACCTGCCATGGAGAAGATCTACACACGGACCGGCGACGGCGGCGCGACGACGCTGTTCGACGGCACGCGGATCGCGAAATCGGACCCGCGCGTCGACGCGTACGGCGAAGTGGACGAGGCGAATGCCGCCGTCGGGCAGGTGCGCGCGGCTGGCGTCGACGACGACATCGACCGGATGCTCGTACAGGTCCAACGCGACCTGTTCGCCCTCGGCTCGCGCCTCGCGGACCCGGCGGAGCGCATCGCGGGCCGGGTGAGAAAGGTCGCCCTCGGCCCCGAGGACATCACGCGCCTCGAGGGCTGGATCGACCTGTGCGAGGAGGAGTTGCAGCCCCTCCGCCGCTTCATCCTGCCCGGCGGGACGCCCGCGGCCGCATCGCTTCACCTCGCCAGGACCGTGTGCCGCCGGGCGGAGCGCCGCATGGTGGCCCTCGGCATCCTCGAGGTCGAATTCCTCGCGTACATGAACCGGCTCTCCGACCTGCTCTTCGTCCTCGCCCGCGTGGTCAACCGCCGCGCCGGCGTCCCCGAGTCCGAGTGGTGATCGCGCGCGGCACCGGGGCGGCCTCGCCAT
>CAZBIP010000074.1:0-1110 GCA_964491885.1 uncultured Vicinamibacterales bacterium | reverse complement strand
CCCGAATGACATGACTTCCATCATCGTCCACTACCAGGAGATCGCCCTGAAGGGCCGCAACCGGCCTTACTTCATCAGCAAGCTCGTCCGGAACGTGCGGAAGCAGACGTCGGACCTGGACGTCAAGGACGTCCGGGCGCTGATGGGCCGCATCGAGGTCGTCCTCGGGCCGTCGGCGAGCTACGGCGCGGTCCAGGAGCGTCTCGCCCGGGTCTTCGGCATCGCGAACTTCTCGAAGGCCGGGCGCGCGCCGCGCGACTTCGAGGCCGTTTGTGCGGCCGTCCTGGCCGACCTGGAAGGCCACCCGCCGTCGAGCTTCCGCGTCAGCGCCAAGCGGGGCGACAAGACGTTTCCGATGACGTCGCCCCAGATCGAGCGCGAGCTCGGCGCGCGCATCGTCCAGCGGTTCGGCTGGCCCGTGAATCTCGATCGTCCCGGGATGGTCGTGATGATCGAGGTGCTGCCGAACCGGGTCTTCTACTCGTTCGGCAAGGAAAAGGGCGCGGGCGGGATGCCCACCGGCGTCAGCGGGCGCGTGGCCTGCCTGATGTCGGGCGGGATCGACTCACCCGTTGCCGCCTACCGCCTCATGAAGCGGGGTTGTTCAGTCGTCCCGGTGCACTTTCACAGCCACCCCTTCCTGTCGCGCGCGTCGCAGGAGAAAGTGCGGGAACTGTGCGAGGTGCTCACGCGCCACCAGATGCACACGACGCTGCGCCTCGTGCCCTTCGGGGAGCTGCAGCGCCAGGTGGTGCTGGCGGTGCCGTCGCCGCTCCGCGTCGTGATCTACCGCCGCCTCATGCTCCGCATCGCCGAGCGCATCGCCCGCGACAGCCGCGCGAAGGCCCTCGTGACCGGCGAGGTGATCGGCCAGGTGGCGTCGCAGACCCTCGAGAACCTGACGGTCATCGCTGGCGCCACCAGCATGCCGATCCTGCGGCCGCTCGTGGGCATGGACAAGGAGGAGATCATCGCGGAGGCGATCCGGATCGGGACCTACGAGATCTCGATCGTGCCGGACCAGGACTGCTGCCAGTTGTTCACGCCGCGGAGCCCGGAGACCCACGCGCGGCGGTGGCAGGTGGAAGAAGCCGAAGCGAAGCTGCCTGT
>CAZBIP010000073.1:7110-14697 GCA_964491885.1 uncultured Vicinamibacterales bacterium | reverse complement strand
CCTGTCGCTCACCAAGATGGTCTTCACGCTGGTGTGCACGTGGATCGGCTCCGGCACGTTCATCGCCGGGGCGGAGTACGCGTCGTACGCGGGCTGGAGCGCCATCTGGCAGCCGGCCGGGGCCTTCCTCGGCATCGCGATCATTTACTTCGTCGCCGGCAAGATCCGGACGTTCGGCCAGTACACGGTCGGCGACATCCTCGAGGTCCGGTACGGCAAGTTCGCGCGGCTGTTCGGCGCGATCGCGCTGATCATCGCGTTCACGACGATCGTGGCGTACCAGTTCCGCGCGGGCGGCTACATCCTGAACGTCATCTCCGACGGCCGGATGTCGGTCGAGTCGGGCCAGATCATCGCCGCGATCTTCGTCATCGGCTTCGTCGCGATCGGCGGCATGGTCGCCGTGGCGCACACCGACCTGCCGAACGGCATCATCATCGTCTCGTCCTGCCTGCTGGCCGTGCCGTTCGTCATCGCGGCGGCCGGCGGATGGGCGCACGCCCACGAGGTGCTGCCCGCGGCGCGGTTCGAGGTGTTCCCCGCCGACTTCGGCAAGTACCCGCCGCTGAAGGCGCTCGCCTACTTCCTGTCGACGCTGATGCTGCTGATGGGCGTGCAGTCGATGTACCAGAAGTTCTACGCGGCCAGGACGCCCGGCGAGGCGAAGAAGGCCGTCGCGATCTGGATCGTCGGCACCATCGTCGTCGAGACCATCGTGATCGCCATCGCCGTGTACGCGTCGGTCTACAACGCGGAGCGGGCCCTGGGGTGGGACGGGCGGGCCCTGGTGCTCAACGCCGCGCGCTACATGACGCCGGCCCCGGTGGGCGTGCTGCTGCTCGCGGCGGCGTGCGCGGTCGTGCTCTCGACGGGGATGAACTACCTGCTGTCGTCGAGCTCGAACGTCATGCGCGACATCTACCAGGGCATGATCAACCCGAACGCCGACCCGGCGAAGATGGTGGCCCTGCAGAAGGTGTTCATCGTCGTCATGGGGCTGTGCGCGTTCCTGCTGATCTTCATTCCCACCGCCCTGAAGCTGCAGGTGTCGGTCCTGCAGTACTCGTACTTCGCCTACACGATGTACGGCGTGGCGGTGACGCCCGCGCTCTTCGCGGCGCTCACCTGGAAGCGGGCCACGCGGCAGGGCGGTATCGCCTCGATCGTCGGGGGCGCCGCGGCCACGGTGTTCTTCGAGGTGCTGCTGCCGAAGCTGGCTCCCGGCGTACTCGAATCCGCCCCGGGGGCGACGGGCGCCGCGGTGTTCGGCGCCGACCCGTGGGGCATCCCGAGCATCTACCCGTCGGCGCTCATTTCGATCGGCCTCCTCGTCGTCGTGAGCCTGCTGACGCCGCCGCCGAAGCCCGAGGAACTGGACAAGCTGTTCCCGGCCGGCGCAGCCGCCGGGGGCCGGTAGCCGGCCCGCCCGGCCCGCCGTCGCATGGCAGCGCCCGGACTCTTCCGACGCCAGGTCGGCTCGCTGGCGGTCGTGATCCTGGGCGCGTGCCTCGTGCCGCTCGGGCTCCGCGGCGTCAACGCGCTGACCAGGCCGCCGGACGCGGCGCCCAGCTACATCCCGTCGGTGGAGTCGCCGCGCGCGCGCGGCCCCTTCGACCGCGACGCCGTCGAGGCGCTGCGCGAAGCCGCCAACGACGTCATCCTCATTGGCGATTCCATGGCCGGCACGCGCATCCACCCGGGCCACCTGTCCCGGCTGATGGGCGGGCGCGGCGCGGCCGCCCTGTTCCATCCTGGCTCGGGGCCCGCGTACTGGTACCTCACGTTCAAGAACTTCGTCGTGAACGCCGGCCTGCGCCCGCGGACGGCGGTGTTCTTCTTCCGCGACGAGAACCTCACCGACACGCTGTTCAGGGTGTACCCGTCGGCGCTGGATCGCGTCGCCCGGCAGCGGGAACCCGTGCTCGACGATCTGCTGGCCGCGCGGGCGAACGGCCCCCATTTCCGGGTGCACCGCGCCCTCCGCCGCCTTTACGAACACGACCAGACCAGGGCCTGGCTCGAGCCCCGGCTGACCAGGGCCCCGGTGGCCTGGTCGGCCGGCCGCCGCGCGCGGAAGAAGCTGCTCGACCGGATCAACGGCGAGCTGTTCGCGCTCGACGCGCTGAGGCCCATGGCGGCGGCGGACATGGCGTCGGCGAGCGGCGAGGCGCTCGACTTCGGCCGGAACCTGCCGACGTCGGTCCTGCCGGAGATCCTGTGGCTGTCGAAGGCGTCGGGCATCAGGGTCGCGTTCGTGCGGGTCCAGCGCCGGCCGTCCGCTGAAGGGCCTCCGCCGCAGTCGCCGGCGCTCCGCCGGTACGTCGGAGCGCTTCGCGAGTACCTCGTTTCGAACGGGGCGCTCTTCCACGACGACTGGGGCGATCCGGACCAGCCCCTCGCGATCTACGAGGACGGGGACCACGTGGCCCGCGAGTTCCAGCGCCACTACACGGAGCTCTTCTACCGGAAGAACCCGGAGATCTTCCGGTGATCTTCCACAGCCTCGACTTCGCCCTCTTCTTCGCGCTGCTGGTGCCCGTCTACTGGGCGTTGGCGCGCCAATGGCAGAACCGGCTGCTGCTCGCCGCGGGCGCCGTGTTCTACGGGTGGATCCACCCGTGGTTCCTGTCGCTCATCGCCGCCGTCGCCCTGGTCACCTATGCCTCCGCCCGCGGGATGGAGGCGCGGCCGGATCGCCGGAGGGCGTTCCTCTGGCTGAGCGTGATCACGACGTTCGGCGTGCTGGGTTTCTTCAAGTATTTCGGCTTCTTCGCCGACAACGTCGCCGCGGCGCTCGCACTGGCCGGCTGGCACGTGTCACGGCCCGCGCTGAACATCGTCCTGCCCGTCGGCATCTCGTTCTACACGTTCCAGGCCGTGACGTACCCCGTCGACGTCTACTTCGGCCGGATGCGGGCGCGCACGAGCGCCGTCGACGTCGCGGCGTTCGTCGCGTTCTTCCCCAGCCTGCTGGCCGGGCCGATCATGCGCGCCTCGTCCCTGCTCCCGCAGATCGAGCGCGAGCGGCATTTCTCGCCCGCCGCCGCGAGAGACGCCACGCTGCTGGTCGTCTGGGGCCTCTTCAAGAAACTCGTCATCGCCGACAACGTCGGCATCATCGCCGACAAGGTGTTCGCCCTGCAGGCGCCGGAGTTTCCCGTCCTCTGGGCCGGGGTCTTCGCGTTCGCGATCCAGATCTACGCGGATTTCTCGGCGTACGCCGACATCGCCCGCGGCACGGCAGCCTGGCTCGGGTTCGATCTCACGAAGAACTTCGATCACCCGTATCTCGCCGCGAGCCCCACCGAGTTCTGGCAGCGGTGGCACGTCTCGCTCTCGACGTGGTTCCGGGACTACGTCTTCCTGCCGGTCGCGTACCGGGTCTCGGATCGCCTCCCGCCTGGCCGCCGCCTCGGCCTCGACGCCGCCACGCGGGCCTACGCGGCCGGCATGATGATCACGATGCTGGCCGCGGGGCTCTGGCACGGCGCCAGCTGGAACTTCGTCCTGTGGGGCGGTTATCACGGGGTCCTGCTCGCCCTGGCGCGGATCCTGGCTCCCCGGCGCAAAGGGCGCCGCGCAAGACGATGGCTCGTGCCGCTCCGCGTCGCCGGGATGTTCGCCTTGACGTGCCTCGGGTGGCTCTTCTTCCGCGAGACCGACTGTTCGATGATCGTGCGCCACCTCGGGCTGTCGCCGTTCCAGTCCTCGGTGCTCGGCCGGCAAGCCGGCGCGTACCTGTTCTTCCTGTCCCTGCTCTACTCGGTGCCGTTGTGGATCGACAGCCTGCCGGCGAGGATCGGCGGACGGACGCTCGTGCCGGCCCTCGCCCGCGGTGAGGCCCGCACCTGCGCCCGCGCGGTGGCCCTGCAGGCCGTCCTCGCCGGCCTGCTGGTGGCGGGCATCCTCGTGCTGCACAGCACGACGTCGCTCGACTTCATCTACTTCCGCTTCTGACGGCCGCGGAGCCGTTCCGGCGCGTCACTCGTCGTCGATGTCGAGGAGCGGCGCCCCGCCTTCGACCAGCATGCCCGGCGACACGTGCACGCGGCCCACGCGGCCCCTGCGCGGCGCCCGCACCGGGCTCTGCATCTTCATCGCGTCGAGCACGAGCAGCGGCTGCCCCGCCTCGACGACGTCGCGGGTCCGCACCGACACCGAGAGGACCAGGCCCGGCATGGCGGCGCACACGGCGTTGCGGCGCGCGCACTCGGGCACGGTGTGCGCGCCGTCGACCGCGTCCGCCAGGCCGACGTACGCGTCCGCGGCGAGCGCGGCGCCGCTGTCCTCCTCGTAGAGCGCGCCCTGGTCGTCTGCGCAGGGGGGCGCCGCGCCGATGCGGTCGAGCGCCGCGCGCGCAGATTCGAGCAACTTCTCCGCGTCCGCGGGACCGATGCGGGAGAACCGGACGCGGTCGCCCGGGACGGCCTGCGCCAGCCTGGGCAGGTCGGCGGCCACGACAGCCGCGACCAGCGGGCAGTGCCCCGCGGGCGCGCCGTCGGCCATCAGCACGATCGGCAGGCCCTCCCGCGACACCAGGACCGAGCCTGGCCCCGCGGAAGGCGCGCCCGGCTCCGCCAATCCGAGGGTCTCGACGGCCGGGCCGATCAGACGGCAAGCCGCGCGGTCCGAGTGCAGCGCGAGGGTGTACGTCTCTCCGAGAAAGGTGCCGAGGCCGTCTTCGGTGAACGCGCGGCCCTGCTGTCCGATCACGACGCGGAGCGTTGGCGAGTGCCCGTAGGTCGGAATCGAGCGGCGCGGCACACACCGCACCGGGATGTCGACCGACCTGTCCGGACCGACCGGGAGGCAATCGCCGCCGCGGAGGGGCCGTCCCTCCAGGCCCCCGGTGCGCTGCCCCACGCACGTCGATCGGCTGCCGGCGACACGTGGCACCTCGATGCCGCCGGCCACGGCCAGGTACCCTCGGAGTCCGTCGCGCGCGCCGGCAAATGTGAGGACCGAACCCGCCGTGACGGTGAACGAACGCCACGGGGAAACGGGGTGCCCGTTCAGCAGCGCGCCCAGGTCGGCGCCGGCGAGCGCCGCCGCCCCGTCCCCGTCGAAGCGGAGGACGGGGCCGACGAAGGTCATCTCCAGGCCCGCCGCGCCATCGGGATTGCCGACCAGCCGGTTCGCGGCGCAAAGCGCCCAGGAGTCCAGTGCGCCCGAGCGCGGGACGCCTGGCCCGATCCCCTCGGTCCGGCCGAGGTCCTGGACCGTCGTCAGCATCCCGCCGGCGAGGACGTCGATCGCGTGCACGCCGCGCCTCCCCTGTGAGCCTAGAATCGTCCCCACGCGAGGGCGATCGCCGAGGCGGCGGCCATCGCCGCCAGGCCCGCGACCGCCGCCGGCCTGTAACGCCCCCGGCCGAGACCGCCGGCGAGCGCCAGCTTGAAGAGCGTATTCGAGAGGATGCCGACGGCCACGGCGGCGGCGGCCGTCGAGGCCGACGCGCCGGTGGACGCGGTGCGCGCCATGGAGATCATGAGCGCGTCGATGTCGGCGATGCCGAGCACGGCGCCAGACACGATGAGGCCGACGTCGCCCCACAGCGCCCTGACCCCGGCAACGAGGAACAGCACGACCTGGAACAGCACGGCCATCTGCAGGGCCGCGCCGAACTGCAGGGGGTTCTGGAGGGTCTGAACCTCGACCCGCTCCTGGCGCGACCGCCGCAAGCCCACGAGCACGATGGCGGCGCCGGTCAGGAACGGGGCGGCGATGAGCGGCAGGAGCGCCACGGCGAGCGGGAGGTAGAGCACCGCCGTCGCCACGATGACGCGGACGAAGGACATCGTGCACGCTGCGACAACGCCGAACGCGAGGGGCCGGCCGACCGACGCGTCCTCCCGGCGGCTCGCGCGTGAAAACGCGAGCGTCACGCTCGTCGAGGAGACGAGCCCGCCGATGAATCCCGCCACCAGGTAGCCGTGCCTCGCCCCGACGAACAGCCGCGCGATGTAGCCCGCGAAGCTGATGCCGGAGAAGAACAGCACGAACAGCCAGAGCTCCCGGGGCTTGACGCCCCCGAGCGGCCCGAACGGGCCCGCGGGCAGGAGCGGCATCAACACGACGGCCATCACCGCGAACCGGATGCCGGCCCGCACCGCCGTCTCGTCCAGCCGCTCCACGAGGGCGTGGACCCGGGACTTCTCGATCAGCAGGAGGGCCGTCACCGCCACCACGGCGCTCGCCAGGGTCAGGCGGCCCACGCCGGCCAGGGCGCCGGCGGCGAGCGTGACCAGCGCCGCGACCTCGGTGGTGCCGTCGGGGTCGCGCGGGGCCACCGCGAAGTAGGCCGCCACCACCAGCCCGGCGGCTCCCGCCAGGATCACGGCCGCCAGCGCCGCGAACCCTGCGGCCCAGAGCCACCCGCACACGCCGGCCAGGCCGCCGAGGAGCGTGAACGTGCGCACGCCCGCGAAGCGCGCGCCTGGCCCGCTCGCGTGGCCCGAGCGCTCGCGCTCCACGCCGATGGCCGCGCCGCCCAGCGTGGCGATCAGAATGCCGAGAGTGCGCAGTTCCACGTCGATCATCGTGTGCCTGAGAGTCCCGGGCCCGCGCCGTCAGTCCCGCGGATGCGAACGCCGCTCGAGGTTCGCGGCCAGCACTGCCCACAGCGCGTGCGCCAGACGCGACCGGTCGTGGCGCGCGATGCCCGTCTTCCAGAACCTGCCGCTCACGAGCGCGCACGAACCGGGCAGCGAGCCCAGTTCGAGCGGGCGCTTCTGTTCCTCGGCGTACCGCGCCAGCACCTCCGCCGTCGGGCGCGACTCGTTGAAGATCACCGCGTCCACCGGCCGGCCTGCGGCGTCGCCGATGCGCCGGACGGCGTCGGCCGCGGTGAACCCCTCCATCCCGCGGCCCTCCGTGAGCAAGTTCGCGATCAGGATGAGCGGGCCGCGCACCTCGGCGACCGCCTCCGCCACGCCTTGCACGGCGAAGACCGGCATCAGGCTGGTGAAGAAGCTCCCCGGCCCGACGATGACGGCCTCGAGCTCGGTGATGGCGCGAGCGACGTCCGGGTGGATCCGCACCGGCGGGTCGAGCCAGACGCGCTCGATGGCGTGCCCCCGGTCCAGCTGCGCGTCCACGTGCACTTCGCCCCGGGCGTCCGACCCGTCGGCGTACCGCGCGCACAGGCTCGCCTGCTCCACGCTGACGGGCCACACACGGCCCCGGCAGCCCAACAGGGCGCGGAGGCCCTCGACGCCCGCGAGAAAGCTCCCGCTGTACTGCGCCATCATCGACAACAAGAGGTTGCCGCCGGTGTGGCCGCCCAGGCGCGAATCCTCGAGGGTCGGGACGCGCGCCAGGAGCACGCGCCGCGCCTCGTGTTCGTTGCGGGCAAGCGCGAGCGCGCACTTCAGCACGTCGCCCGGGGGGAGCACGCCCAATTCGTCCCTGAGTTGGCCGGAGCTGCCCCCGCTGTCGAACATCGTCACGACGGCGTTGAGGTCGAGCCAGGGGTTCTGCTTCAGGCCCCCGAGCACGCTTGACAGCCCGGTGCCGCCCCCGAAGCATCCGACCTTCATGACGCGCAGGTGCATGGGGGGATTCTACTAGGCGCTAGGGGCTGGGCGC
>CAZBIP010000073.1:0-7010 GCA_964491885.1 uncultured Vicinamibacterales bacterium | reverse complement strand
GCCGGCGACCGCGTACAATGCCGCCATGCGCGTCTGGCCCGGACGACCTCATCCGCTCGGCGCGACGTGGGACGGCTCGGGCGTCAACGTCGCGGTCTTCTCCGAACACGCCACCGGCGTCGACATCTGCCTCTTCGACGCAGCGGCCGACGAGCGCGAGGCCCGCCGCATCCCCCTGCCCGAGCGGACCGATCACGTCTGGCACGCCTACCTGCCCGACGTCAGGCCGGGCCAGCTCTACGGCTTCCGCGTGCACGGTCCCTACGCGCCCGAGGCGGGCCATCGCTTCAACGCGTCGAAGGTCGTGCTGGACCCCTACGCGCGCGCCATCGGCCGCCGCCTGCGGTGGCACGACACCATCTTCGGCTACGTCCCGGGCGGCATCGGCGACGACGGCGTCCGCGACGACCACGACGACGCCGCCTACGCCCCGCTCGCCGCCGTCATCGACCCGGCGTTCACGTGGGGCGACGACCGGCGCCCGCAGACGCCGTGGCACCGGACCGTCATCTACGAACTGCACGTCAAGGGCTTCACGTTCCGGCACCCGGAGGTCCCGACGCCCCTGCGCGGGACGTTTCTCGGCCTGGCCTCGGACGCCGCCATCCGGCACCTGACCGACCTCGGAGTCACCGCGGTCGAACTGCTGCCCGTCCATCTCCACGCCAGCGACCGTCATCTCGTCGCCAGGGGCCTGCCGAACTACTGGGGGTACAACTCGCTCAACTACTTCGTGCCGGACCCGCGCTACGCGAGCGCGCGCGGCCGCATGGCAGCCGTCCGCGAGTTCAAGATGATGGTGCGCGCGCTGCACGCCGCCGGACTCGAGGTCATCCTGGACGTCGTGTACAACCACACGGCGGAGGGCGACCATCTCGGGCCGACGCTGTCGATGCGCGGGATCGACAACGCCTCGTACTACCGCCTGGCTCCCGGCGACCCCCGCCGTTACCAGGACTTCACGGGCTGCGGCAACACGCTGAACCTGCGCCACCCGAGGGTGCTCCAGCTGATCATGGACAGCCTCCGGTACTGGGCCGTCGAGATGCACGTCGACGGATTCCGCTTCGATCTCGCCAGCGCCCTCGCGCGCGAACTGTTCGAGGTCGACAAGCTGGGGTCGTTCTTCGACATCATCCAGCAGGACCCGGTGCTGTCGCAGGTCAAGCTGATCGCGGAGCCCTGGGACCTCGGCGAGGGCGGGTACCAGGTCGGCAACTTCCCGGCCGGCTGGATGGAGTGGAACGCCCGCTACCGGGACTCGGTGCGGCGGTTCTGGCGCGGCGACGGCGGGCAGGTGTCCGAACTGGCGAGCCGGCTGGCCGGCAGCAGCGATCTCTACGCGGAAGGCGGCCGCCGCCCCTACGCAAGCATCAACTTCGTCACGTGCCACGACGGATTCACCCTGCGCGATCTCGTCAGCTACGAGCGCCGCCACAACGAAGACAACGGCGAAGGCAACCGGGACGGCGAGGCGAACAACTTGAGCTGGAACTGCGGCGTCGAAGGCGACACCGACGACCCGGCCATCCTGGCCCTGCGCGCGCGGCAGGTCCGGAACCTCATGGCGACGCTGCTGCTGTCGCAGGGCGTGCCGATGATCACCGCCGGCGACGAAATTGACCGCACGCAATTCGGCAACAACAACGCCTACTGCCAGGACAACGAGGTCAGCTGGATCGAGTGGGGCCTGACCCCGGCGCAGCGGGACCTCCTGGCGTTCACGCGCCGCCTGATCCGGTTGCGCGCGGACCATCCCGTCCTGCGCCGGCGGACGTTCTTCCAGGGACGCGGCATCCGCGGCGAGAACGTCACCGAAATCATGTGGCTCGACCCGGACGGCCGGGAGATGACCGACGCCGCCTGGAACGCTCCGCACGCCCGCGCGCTCGGCGTCATGCTGGCGGGTGACGCGATTCCCGAGGTCGACGAGCGGGGAGAGCCGATCCGCGACGACACGCTGCTCGTGCTCTTCAACGCCGGCGAGGCCCCGCTCGCCTTCACGCTGCCCGCCGTGCCGGCGGGCCGGTCCTGGGACGTCGTGCTCGACACCAACGGCGGCAGCCTGGTTCCCGGCTCGAGGGTGAGCGCCGCCGCGTACGAACTGGGCGACAGGTCGCTCGCCGTGCTCCGGCCGGCTCCGTAACCGCGATTACAAAGGCGCCGGGAGCCCGGACCTGCCCGGGTGGGCCGGCAGGGTACAATTGGGGACCGCGAGCGAGGAGCTGCCGTGAATCTGCGGACACTGGGCGCGTGGGCGACCGCCGGCGCCGCCTTCTGGGCGTCGCTTGGAGCGCTCGACGTCACCTCCCAGGGCGGGGAGGTGGTTCGGGTCGCGATGCTGCCCGGCCCTGGCCAGCTGGCGGCATCCATCCTGCTCGCTGTCGCGCTGGGCGCGGTGATCCGGCTCAGGATCCCTTCGCTGCCCGCTCCACCCGCCGGGCTGCCCGGGCCCCGTCACGCGGCGCTCCGCGGCGGCTCGTTCACGCCCCTCTACGCGCTGGCGGTGTTGCTGCTCCCCTACCTCCCGTGGCTTCCCGACCGCCTGCCCGTCCTCCGCGTCTTCGCGGGCCCGGGACGGACGCTGGTCTGGATGGCCGTCGCGGCCCAGGTCGCGTGGGCCGTGCTCGGAACCGCGGGCCGAGGGCGCCGCCTCGTGGCGCGGGTGAGGGCCTGGTCACCCATGCGCGGGGCCCTGGTGGCGGGGGTCGCCTCCCTGCTGTGGTTCGGCGGCGCCGCTCTGGCGCTCGTCCCTTCCGGCCTCACGCCCGGGGGTGACGAACCGCACTACCTGATCGTCATGCAGAGCCTCCTGAAGGACGGAGACCTGCAGATCGAGAACAACCACCTCCAGCGGGACTACGCGGCGTACTACGAGGCCGACCTGCCGCCCCACGCGATTGCGCCCGGCCGCAACGGCGCGATGTACTCCGTCCACCCCGTCGGCCTGCCGCTCGTCGCCGCCCCGGTGTTCGCCGCTGGCGGCTACCGCGCCGTCGTCTTCCTGATGATCCTGCTCGCGTCGGCGGCCTCGGCCCTGGCGTGGTCGTGGGCCCGCCGTCTCACGGGTTCGGTGGCGAGCGCGACGTTCGCCTGGTCCGCGACCGCCCTGTCGCTCCCGTTCCTGGCCAACGCCGGCACGGTCTACCCGGAGGTGCCGGCGGCCCTGGTGGTAATGGCGGCCGTCACGCTCGCGTTGGGCGACGGTCGGTTGGGAACCGGAGGTCGGGACGATGGCCAGGGGGCCATCGGACCCAGGCGGGCGCTCCTGCTCGGGCTCTCCGCGGCCGCACTCCCATGGCTGCATGCGAAGTACGCGCTGCTGTCGGCGGCGCTCGTCGCGATCGGCGTCTGGCGCTCGTGGCACGCGCGTCCAGCCGGACGCTGGACGCGCTCGCGGCTGGTGGCGTGGGCGGCCGTCCCGTACGCCGTCAGCGTGGCGGGATGGATGGCGTTCCATGCGCTCGTGTGGGGATCGCCCTGGCCGTCCGCGCCCTACGGAGGAGCGGCGGGCACGCAGATGAGCGCGGGGGCCCTCGTGCGCGGGGTTCCCGGGCTGCTCGCGGACCAGGAGTACGGCATCCTGGCCTATGCGCCGGCGCTGGCCATCGCGCTGATCGGTCTTCGCGCGATGTGGCGCGCGCGCGGCCGGGCGAGGGCGCTCGCCCTCGAGATCTCGCTGCTCTTCGCCGTCATGCTCGCCACCGTGGGCGCGTTCCAGATGTGGTGGGGCGGCACGGCCTTCCCCGGGCGCATGCTCGTGTCCGTGCTGCTGCTCCTCACGCTGCCGGTCGCGTGGGCCTTCCGGGCGTCCGCGGAGCGGCCCGAGAGGCGGGCCGCATACCGGCTGCTGTTGATCGTCGGTTTCGCCGTGGCGCTGGCGGCCGTGCTGGCGCGCGGCGGCACACTGCTGGCGCTCGGCCGGAACGGCGTGTCCCGGCTGATCGAGTGGCTCTCGCCGGACTGGCATCTCTGGGCGTACGTGCCCGATTTCGTGATGCAGCCCGCCTGGGTCGCGTGGCTGCAACTCGCGGTCTGGGTGGCCGCCGTGCTCCTCAGCGCCTGGGCGGTCGGCACGTTCTCCGCGCGGGGCCGCGCCGCACGCGGGACGTCGCGCACCGGGCGGGGCCTCGCCTTCCTGCGCGCCGACGCCGGGGTGTTCCTCGCGCTGGTCCTCGTCACGCTCGTCATGCCGCTGGTGCTCGGCGGGCGGCTCGCGCCCAATCCGCGCCCGGAGGACCGGGCCCGCATCGCGCTCATCGAGTCGTTCGATCCCCACGCGCGTCCAGTCGGCATCCGGTACGACCCGCTCTCCCGCGTCGACGCGGCATCGCTGCCGTCGGCCTTCACGCTGTCCGCCCGGCCGGGTTCGCGGACAGCCCGGCAACCGGCACCGGTCCTGCTGAACGCCAGGTTCGCGCTGCCGTCCGGGCGTTACGCGCTGGACCTGGCGCCCTCGGGGCCGGAGGTGGCACTGGACGGCGGCCTCGCGCTTCAGGCGGGCCGGGTGGGCGGCTCTCTGCAGGAGTGGCACGTCAGCGCCGGCCCGGGCGAACGGTGGCAGACGACCTTCGACCTGCCGGTGGACGTGAACTTCGTGGGGTTCCGCGCTTCCCGGGACCTCGAATCGCTCATCGGCGAATTGCAGGTCCGCCCGCTGCGCGTCGTCACCAATCTCGATCGCGTGGCGTCCGCTGAAGTGCTGGCCGCCAGCGTGCTCGGCCACCATGTCTTCCTGTTCCACGACGGCGCAGCCTACCCGGAACCCAAGGGGTTCTGGGTACGCGGCTCCAGCCGTGCCGTCGTCTCGGTGGTGTCGCGCACCGGCCGCCTCGCGGCGAACGCCCGCCTGCGCCTGCGCCTCGTGAGCCCGGAGGCGAACCGCGTGCAGGTCGAGACTCCGGGCGGGACGTCGACGGTCGAGTTGAAGGCGGGCGTCGCCGAAGAGATCGAACTCCAGCCGACGGTGCTCGACGGCACGCTCCGGATGGCGATTCGTCCGGCCGGAGGGTTCCGCCCGGCGGACCGCACGCCGGGGAGCCGCGACCGCCGGTTCCTGGGGTGCTTCGTCGAGTTGGCTGGGGGATAGGGGGTGGCTGATGCCGATGGTTGATGCCCTGCTGCCGGAATTCGACCGGGAGATGGCGGTGACGCGGAAAGTACTCGAGCGGGTCGACGAGTCGAGGTTCGGCTGGCAGCCCCACGAGCGGTCGATGTCGCTGGGCCGGCTCGCGAGTCACGTGGCCGAGGTTCCGCAGTGGGGACGCACGATCCTGGACGATCCGGAGTTCGACCTCGTGGACGGTGCGCACGCGCATTCGGCGCACGGGACGCTGGCCGACCTGCTGACCGGCTTCGACGAACTCGTGCTGGCGGTCCGCGCGCGCCTCGCGTCGAAGACCGACGCCGAGCTGATGTCCACGTGGACGTTCAAGCACAACGGCCAGGAGGTGTTCGGCATGCCCCGCGCGGCGGCGTGGCGATCCCTCATCATGAGCCATCTGATCCATCACCGGGGCCAGCTCAGCGTCTACCTCCGGCTGACCGGCTCGGCGGTGCCTGGCATCTACGGGCCGAGCGCCGACGAGCAATGAGGCCCCCTGGCTCCGGCGACGCGGAGCGGGGCTGGCCGGCGCGCTGGTGGGCGCTCTCCGCCGTGGTCTTCGCCCTCGTGGCCACGCTCAACAGCGCGGGCTACCGCTTCGGCGTCGGGGACCAGGCCTTCTACCTGCCTGCCGTCGAGCGCCACCTGCAGCCCGGGTCGTTCCCCCGGGACCGGGTGCTCATCGACGATCAGGATCGGCTCAACGTCTTCCCTCGCGTGGCGGCGCTCGTCATCCGGCACACGGGCGTATCCACGCCGGCGTTCTTCGGCGGGATCTACCTCGCCGCCCTGCTCGTGCTGTTCGCCTCGGCGCGCAGGTTCGCAGGCGCGCTGGGTCTCTCGCCGTGGGCGCAGGCGGCGCTGCTCGCCGCGCTGACGCTCAAGCACCGGGTCGGGCTCACCGGCGCGAACACGCTCGAAGGGTACGCGCACCCGCGCGTGCTCGCGTTCGCCATCGGCGTCGCCTCCGTGACGTACGTGCTCCGAGGCCGCCCGTCCGCCGCCGCCGCCCTCGTGGCGGCGGCCTTCGTCGTGCATCCGACGACGGCGTTGTGGTTCGCCGTCTGGGTTGGCGTGGCGCTGCTCGCGGCGGAGCCCCGGCTCCGCGTCTGGCTGGCGGGGGCCGCCGGCCTCGCCGCAGCCTCGGGCATCTGGGCGGCGGGATGGGGCCCGCTGCGGGCCCAGGCCGTCCGCATGGACGAGGCGTGGCTGAGCGTCCTGGCCAGCAAGGACTATCTCTTCGCGACGGACTGGCCGGCGGACGCGTGGGCGATGGCCCTCGCATACGTGGCGATCGTCGCCGGCGTGTTCGGACTCCGGCGGGCGCGGGGATGCACACGGCCCCGCGAGGGCGCCCTGGTGCTGGGGCTCGCGGCCCTGCTCGGCCTCTTCGTCGCGTCGCTGCCGTTCGTCCACGCCCGGGTGGCGCTCGCGGTGCAGTTCCAGGTGTCCCGTGTCTTCTGGATGTTCGACCTCACGGCCACCGTCTATGCCGTCTGGGCGGCAGCCGACATGGGACGCGCGGGCCGGTCCTCGGTCGCGGTGAGGCGCCGCGCGGCCGCCGTGGCGATCGTGCTGGTGTGCGCCGCCGCCGCGCGCGGCGCGTGGGTCACCTTCGTCGAGCACCCGGGCCGCCTCGTCGCGCAGACTGGCTTGCCGCGCAACGACTGGCAGGACGCCATGGCCTGGATCTCGCGGACGCCGCCCGGCACGCACGTCTTCGCCGACCCGTCTCACGCGTGGCGCCACGGCACGAGCGTGCGCGTGTCGGCCGGGCGCGACGTCCTGCTCGAGGAGGTCAAGGACACCGCGATGGCGATGTACTCCCGGCGCGTCGCGCTGCGCGTCGCGGAACGCATCGGCGCGATCGGCGACTTCGGATCGATCACGCCCGACGCGGTCCGCG
>CAZBIP010000072.1:0-14846 GCA_964491885.1 uncultured Vicinamibacterales bacterium | reverse complement strand
CTGCTTCCCAGTGCTCAGTATCGACAGGAACAGATCCGAGAAGAACTCGCGCCTAATCCGCTGCTCTACCTCGATCCGCTCCATCGTGATATGATCCATCGCAACCTTGATCTGATACGCCGGGCCGTAGTTCGCCGGATCGTCTGAGAACGTCACGGTCCCCGGAATAATCGTTACCCCGTTGCTCTTCGTCGCCGCACTCGCCTTGAGCGGCGGATCGATCTCCTTCTCGAGCGCCCGCAGCTTGTCCTCCTCCATCTTCTGCAACTGCTTAACATCCGGCAGCGCAGTCATGCCCGGGCTCCGCCCATACACATCCGCGCCAACTACATCCCACCTCGGCGCGACAAACGGGATCGATCGATACCCACCCTCGCGCAGAATGCCCTCGTTCTCCGATCCGCTCTCGCGGAAATAGATCGATTCATACGTCATGCCGTCCGGCAACGGCGAGACGCGCCCCCAAGCCTGCCTCGGCCGGATCACATGGATGACGTTAAACCGCTTCACCTCGTTCCGCTTGTTGTAGCAATCTCGCTCGTCGTTCGTTAGCTTGTCCTCGCCGAATTGGTCCGCGAGCTGCCGCGCCGTCATCGCAATGCGCCGCCACATCGTGTCCGGCCGATACCTAGAATCCTGCGCAAGTAGATACTCGCCAATGGTGAGCACTCGGCACCGAATCACCGTGTCGAAATCCTCCTCGACAAGCATCGCTGCCGTCCCGAACGCACCGTTCTCATAGTAGAGCGCGTGAATCGACTGATAGAAATTGCTCCGCGCAAATACCTGCAACATCCGCTTGCGCGTCTCGTCCAGCCACCACCTAACCGCGTAATCATCGTCCCAATCCGGATCGAGAAGCCCAAGCTGAAACCACGGCCGACTCGGGCTCGTCAGCCCACCGTGCATCCCACTCGCGAGCACGCGTAACGCTCCGCCCGCCGTGTTGTTGTAAATGTAGGTCATCCGCTTCTCGCCCGACTGGTCAACCTCCATGTCCCCAGCCAGGTAAAGCCCACTGTTCGGAGCGATGTAGTGCGCAACGTCAAGCCAGTGCGACCGCCACGTAGAGGCGTCGTCGTACAACGTCTTGAACTGCCTCTGTAGCGATGCGACCCTCGGCTCTTCCATGCTCACTCTCCGATCGTCCCGTTGAGCTGCGTACGCTCACGCCCGATAACTATCGCCCCGCCTTTCACGCGCACCGCTGGTAACCGCTTCGGAAAAAGCGCCTGCGTCTCCGGCGTCCGCTCGATCCGAATCTCCCCAACAGGCCCAGCACTCGACTGAACCGGCAACACGCGCACATTGCTCCCAACGCTGCACATTAAAGCATCCGCCCCTGCGTGTCGCTGTAAGTCAACTGCCGGCGCTTCGTCTCAGCGATCCACTGCTGCATCGATAACGCCGCCGGATACTGCGCCGCGCTCGACTTCTTGTAACCCTCCTCGAAAACACCCGACACCCCGGGCGTCTCCACCGCGCCGATCGGCTTCATCAATCCGCTCAGTGCCTTCGTTCCACCGCTCGAGCCGCTGCACATACGCCCCCCTCAAACCGAATACGGCACCTTCGGAGTCGTCGTCCCTGCCGACGCGCCGCTCCCCATTACCCGCCGGATCTGCCCCTGCATCCACATCCCCGGCATCGCCGAGAACTTCGCATACGTAGGCGTCGGCGCAGGATCAGGAATCGGCGTCTGCGCCGGCATCGTCACCTTCGGACTCGGCATACACATCAGTTCGCCCCCTTGAGCTTTAACACGTCGAAAGTGTTCTGCGCACGATACGCCGTCGGCGTCGGCCGATGCTGCGAGAACTCCCACTCCTTCACCTTCGCAATGTCGCTCGCGAAACAAAGCGCCAACGCATCCCCCAAATCTGGACTCGGCCTGCGCCGCGCCTTCAAATCACGCTTCGACTCCATCTTGATCTTCCCGGCCGGCGTCATACTGTAAAGCGGCGCGATCAAATCCTGCCGCAACGCATCATCCGCCGGCAGCGCACCGCCCTGCTCAAGCCACTCACGAATCCTAAACCACATCTCCGTCCGCTTGTCAGCGAATCGCGACTCCTCAGGCGCTCCGCCGAACGCAACCTTGATCGGACTCCACCCAAGCTGCCTCAGCCGATCGATCACGCCCGCGCCCCACCCGAGATCCACGAAGCACGCATCCGCGTGCTGCTCCTTCCAATGCCGCGCAACGATCTCTGCAAGCCGCATGTTGTCAATCTTGCCCCACCACTCAAGCACCTCGGATCGCACACCCTGCCGAAGCACAACGGCGCTCCTGTCGTCTCCTTCCCACGCCACGTCTACGCCAAGCACAGTCGGGGCGAATGAATAGGAATGCCTCGGGAAGACCTTCCCGTATGCGCTGTCCACGAGAAGCGTCGGAATCATTTGACAGAAGCTCGAGGACGGGAACCGGCCCAGAATACGAACGCCGTAGTAGTCCGACTCCTCGCCATACTCGCGCGCGATCTCTTCGATATATGCCTTGTCCGCAAGCGGCGAGTCGGCCGATGAGAACTGGAAACAGTTCCAATACTGCCGGTTCTTGTGGTGAGTGTCGAAGAAGAACCCGTCCGCATTCGTCGGGTTGCCGGCGAGGATGACTCGACTCCCCGGCGTGGACATGGACCCGCGCCCATACTCGTACACTACATCCGGAATACCAGAAGCCTCGTCTAGAATAAACGACATGTTCGGACTGTGCTTGCCCTGCAACGCCTCTGGGTTCTCCTTGCGGCTCGTGCGCGCCACGGCGAACGCGGCGGATGGATTGTCCAGCCGATACGCGCGATCCTTGCCAATCGCGATCTGCGACCGATACAGTGCAAGCGCGATGTTGTGCCACTGCGCAAGCTCAGCCCATAGCGCATCGCTAATCTGCGATCCGGTCGGCGCGGTGCACAGGATCTTGCACACATCGAACAACGCGAGCTGCCAATAGATACACCAGGCAAGCGCAGTCGTCTTGCCGATACCGTGCCCTGACGCTACGGACGTGCGACTCCCCGGAGAGGCGAAAGAGCGCAGAATCTGCTGCTGTTGCTTCGTCGGATCCACGCGAAACACGTCGCGCACGAATAGCACCGGGTCCGCGAGATGCTCGCGAAACACCTGCTTGAGTTGCTGCTTTTGAGCAATCTGCATCAAGCGCCTTCTTCAACCTCACCGGCATCTTCTACAAGCCCACCCTCTTCTCGATTGGCGCGAAGCTCCTTGAGCACTAACCCGATGTCAAAGATCCCCTGCCCGTCGACGGTGAGCTTATCGCTGAACATTCCATGCGACTTCGCCAACAGCTCAGACGCCTTAAGCCGCTTCGCATAGGACACGCGACGCTTGTGCACCTTCGGATCGTTACGCATCGTAGCGGTCCAGAATGCGCGCACTTCTCGCGGAGTAGCGAGATCCGCTTCCGTTATCTCGGCATCTTTGAGCATTGCAGGCCCGGCATCTTCTACGGCCTTGTCGTCGTCGTCTTCTTCCTCCATCGCTCCTCCTACCCCTTTAGCGCCCACGCTGCCATCCCAAGCGCGAACGTAATCGCCGCGCCAAGCACGATGTAAAAGATCTGCCGTCGGAACGCGCGAAGCTCGCGACTCTGCTCCTCGTGCCAATCCCGATGCTCGCGCATCGCGTTGCACGGCGATTCGTGGCTTGCCTTCGCGAGCGCGGCTACCTCGGCCTGTATGCCCTTCAGGATCTCCGCGAACTGATCCCATCGATCCCCGAACTGCCGCCACTGCGCCGATAGCATCTCGGCGATCCGCTCCACAACCGCGAGTGGCACCGCCTCGCCTGGAGTAGGACGCGCGACCGATCCGGCGAATAACGGCAGTTCGTCTTCCGGCATATGTGCCTCCTCTTGCAGCTGGCAGTCGAAGCCCGAAACCACGGCAAGTCAATCGCCTAAGTGCCTTAAACGAGACGATTTAGGCTCAAAGTGTTGCCAGGTAACGAGTTACGAGCGCGGCGGCAATAGAAGCCGCAGGCGAGGCGATCGCGGAAGCCGCGACTCAGGAGCCTGGCGGAGCACAGATCGCGCCAGGAACAGGCTGGAATCGACCTACGGGTCTCGCATCATTCGAACAGCCCACGCTCTCGCCCGATCCGCGCCTCGGCCAACTTGATATAGTCGTGGTTCAACTCGATTCCGACGAAGTGCCTACCCCAGCGCACCGCCACAGCCCCGGTTGTGCCAGAACCGCAGAACGGATCGAGCACCGTCCCGCCCTCCGGACACCCAGCCTTCACACATGGTTCGACCAGGGCCTCCGGGTATGTGGCGAAGTGCGCCTCCGGGTATGGCTGCGTAGCGATCGTCCAGACAGAGCGGCGGTTGCGGCCCCTGGTTGAGAAGTCAAGGTCGTGAAATCCACGGTGCGGCCCACCATTCCATTCTGGTGAGGCTCTTCCGCCGGGTTCATCTCTCTTGACTCGTCCCGGTTGCGACCAGTCACACGCTGGCTCCTTGTTGGCCTCCGCGTCGAAGTAATACCTCGCGCTCTTGGTGAGCAGGAACAGGTATTCGTGCGCTTTGGTGCATCTGTCTGTCACGCTCTCCGGCATAGGGTTTGGCTTGTGCCAGATAATGTCCTGTCGCAGCCACCATCCATCCGCCTGGAGCGCGAAGGCAACGCGCCATGGAATTCCGCAAAGGTCTTTGGGCTTTAACCCTGAAACTGTTCTCTGTGTTGTGAAACGCGCCGCCACTTGCAGACCATTCGCCTTCTCTCCTCGTCCTACCCCATTGTAACTGTCACCCATGTTCACCCAACACGTGCCATCCCCCCGGAGCACGCGCCGCACCTCGCGGAACACCTCGACCATCTTCGCCACGAACTCCTCTGGCGTAGACTCGAGCCCAAGTTGTCCCGCCACGCCGTAGTCCCGGAGCCCCCAGTAGGGCGGGCTAGTGATGCAGCAATGCGCCAACTCATCCGGCATGGTGCGCAACACATCGAGGGCGTCGCCATGCTCTATGCGCCAGATCATTGTCTCCACTCCTCGCTCGGATCGGACATCAAGCTCGCATGGCACACCGCGAGCGCGCTCCATGCGTCCCGCGTGACACCATACAACGGCCCAGGCGCGCGCCGCGAGCCAATCGCCGGCTCGCGCGCATCGCACCGGCTCTGCGGATGCGAGCCCCACGCATCGATGAGCCACGCGCGCACATGCCGGTCCCCATAGGTCGCACGCCCCAACAGCGCCGCCTTGATCGCGGGCCTCGAGTAGCCTCGCACACGCCAGCCAGCCGCAAGCGCCGCCTGGACGAGGCGGCCGGACCAGAAGATCGTGGCAAGCAGATCCCGGCTCAGCAGCCTGCCGCCCGAGGCCAGCTCGATCACCATGCCGGGCCGATGTGCCTCTGAAGCCCCAGGAAGGCCTGTCCAGCGCACGATCTCGCTCATTAGGGGTCGAGGCCCAAGGGGAAGCAGAACGTGGCAAGGACGGCCCCGTATGACCTCCACAGACACAAGCCCGCCAAAGACCGAGCCAGGATCCACGCCAACTAGCATCCCATCCATCTCTCGCTCCTTCCGGTTCGGGGGTGCGGGGGACAACAGCAGCTCAGATCGTGACCTCCTCGCAGTCGCCATCGTCCGATTCGCTGTCTGTCTCAGAACGATCCAAAACGTCCCGATTGCTAGCGGACTGTAAGAAGGGGGGGGTCGAGATTTTATTTTCCTTCGGGACCCCTTCAGGGGTCCCCGAAGGGGAGGCTGACCCCCTAGGTGGGGAATTATATTCCCCCCGTAGGGGGGAAGGTTTCTTTACCCCCTTCTTAAACCCTAACGAACTACCTTCCGTAACCCTAACGTCGGCCTTTTTCTCTCCTCCGTCAGGTCCTTCGCCTGCTAACATGTTCATAACAACTAGCCCATCTTGAGGCACCGACGAGAAGCGAGGCGACCTGTTGCCACCGAACGTCCACCTAAACGCGAGCCGCTTTGTCTCGGCGAGTCGGAGACATAGCTGTGCCAAGTTGACACTTAGTCCAGACTGAGAGGCGATGGACAGGATCTCGTCTTTGGTCTGGGGTCGAGGCGTGAGGAAGGTTTCGGCGAATCGTTCGGGTGGCCAGTCGGCGGGTTTAGGTTTTGCTGGGCGCTCCTCGAGGGGCGCGGGTCTGCGTTGTGGCTTGGCGGAGCGGAGGAGGGTTGGGTCGAGGCCTTCAACGGTTGACCAGAGGGGGAAGTCCCACCGGATGCAGAGGGGGTCGAGTGGCGGGAAGGAGCGGACTGCGCCGTCGAGGACGTAGACGCCCTCTTCTTCATGGGCGCGGAGCACGATATGCGCATCCGCCGCGCGGGACTGAGCGCCTGCGCCTGCGCCGACATCGGTTACGACTTTGTTGGACTGATCGCCACGGGACGCGTGATGGATCGCTACGACGGCAGCGCCGGTCTGTTCTGCGAGGTTATCGATCGAATTATAGATTCCCGCCATCATTGCGTTGTCGTTCTCGGAGCGGTCGGACGGGACGAATCGATAGAGGGCGTCGAGGACGATGAGGCGATAGTGGCCCTGGGCGATGAGGCGGTGCGTGGAGGAGATGAGGGCGTCGAGGGGCTGGAGGTGTCCGCGCAGGGTGAGGGTGTGGACGGACTCGGGCCACTCATCGGGCAGGAACATGGCATCCGCGACGCGTTGGAGTCGGTAGGCGAGGACGGACGGGTGGAGTTCGTTGTCGATGATTAGGACAGGGCCTGGGTCGGTGGGTAGGCCGAGCCATGTGCGACCGGATGCGATGGAGAGGGCGAGGGAGTGGGCGAGCCAGGACTTGCCGACCTTAGGAGGGGCGATGAGGTTCATGGTCTCGCTTTGCCTGAGGAGCCCATCGACGACTGGGGGATGGAGATCGGGGTAGGCTGAGGCGAGTGCGGCGGCGGATAGGATCTTAGCATTGCCGTTGCGCGCGTAGGGCGAGGCCTCGGCGTAGGCTGATAGGGACTTCGCGGCCTCGAGGAGGCGGGGCGTGTCGAGGACATCCGAGGCTGCGATGGCGAGGACGCGCTGCGCTCCTTCCGCGATGCGGCGGGCCTCGGCAAGCTCGCGGATCGAGGCGCAGTAGGAGGGGAGGAGTTCCGGGCCGGTGCAGGCGTTGCATAGCGAGTCGATGTAGTCCTCTCCGCCGGTCTGCTCGAGCTGTCCGATGCGCCGCAGCTCCATGGAGACGGAGATGGAATCGACCGTCTCGTGAGCCTCGGCGAGTTTACGGAGCGCAAGGTAGATGTGCCGGTGTTGCGTATAGTAGAAGTCTCTTACGTCTAAGTCTACCTTGTCGAGATTTGCAGGATAGAGCAGGAGAATGCCGAGAATCGCCTGTTCCGCTTCTTGGTTTATGTTGTGCACTGTTAGGCCTCCTTACGCCAGGTGCTCACGCATGTTACGCGTCGCCGCCATGTCTCGTTCGCGCTCCAGGCGCACCGCGTCAGGATGGAGCGGGGCGAAGGCGTGGTGGACGGAAGAGACGGGATCGAGGAGGTCCTGCCAGTAGAGGGTGCCGGGGAGGCGGAGGGAGTTGTAGGCGAGGGCGAGTCGCCGGGCCGCGCGAGGCGAGAGTGGCGCGAGGCGGAGGAAGGCGTGGGAGAGTGTTGTTACGGAGATGCCCGCAAGGCGTGCGAGCAGAGTTAAGTTGCCTTGCAGCCTAGACTTAAGCGCGGTGCGCTCTCTCGTGTACCATGAAGTATCCATTTGTAGGTCTCCCGTGTAGAGGACTGGAGGAGGGTAGCGACGGGGGGGTGGTGAAGCAACGGTGCACCTGGATTTGGGCGGATCGGACGGTGCAAGTGCTTGGAGTTACACGGGTTAGGTGCTTTTTTCAGGATCCTGTAGACAGTGGAGCCGATCTCCGCTATTGTGTGGCGAGGAAAGACGAGCCCGGGCACCCGGGCGGAAAGGTGGCGAGCGATGGGCGACAAAGAAAGTCGGATCTATGCGTCAACGGTTATTGGTGGTGCAACGAAGGACGAAAAGGCGCGAGTTGACCGGGTGCTATTCGACTTGCGTCTTGGCATGCCAGAGGATGCGGCCATCCTGGTCCGGAAATTTTGGTGCGCGGTAAACGACAACTATCTCCTGGCCCGCCCGTTTCGGCGTTCCCTTTCTATGTCTCTACGTCTGCTCGCGGACGACGTAGATAACTACTTCGAGCGTATGCCAGCGACGGAGTTCAACGAAATAAAGGCCAGAGGTGGGAAGCCATAGTGCCTCGCCCCACCGCCGAGGCGGATATCGGCGGGACTAAAGGAAAGGCAAGCCCGAAAGGAAAGGCGTGGCAATGAAACGCGGCTCAAGGAGGCCAGGAGACGGGCGACTAATAAAGCGTGGGATGCGCAAGCTGTTCGCCTTGGCCATCCTCGAGCGCCAGCTTTCGGAGGCAAGAACGGCTGGGGACAAGGAAAGGGTAACTACTCTTCTGGCCCGGATTCGGCGCCTTTGGGCGTGGAAGGTGGCGGTAAGAAAAGGCGACCCTGACCCAGTGAATCGTGGTTTATACGGAAAGGAAAGGGCAGACCGATGAAGCACGAAGAGTTGAAGTATGCGTGCCGAGAGGCGCGCGAGTGGGCGGAACGATTTGACTCGCTTGAGGAGGCGTGGCTGGTGTGCGAGCGCGGGGACTGGATGATCTGGTGGCTGAACAGCGTTCTTCCCGATGGAGGGCGCGAAGACAAAAGGCATCAGATCGCGTGCGACTGCGCGGAGCACGCTCTGCGGCTTATCCCGGGAGGAGAGAATCGTCCTCGCCGCGCGATCGAAACGAAGCGGCGCTGGTGCGCCGGTGAGGCGACGGACGACGAGTTGCGCGAATCGCGATGCGCCGCCGCCGCCGCCGCCGCCGCCTACGCCGCCGCCGCCGCCGCCTACGCCTACGCCGCCGCCGTAGCCGCCGCCGCCGACGCCGCCTACGCCGCCGCCGCCGCCGACGCCGCCGACGCCGCCGCCGCCTACGCCGCCTACGCCGCCGCCGCCGACGCCGCCGACGCCGCAATTTTGTCGGAGCGTAAGGCTCAGGCGGATATTGTGCGCAAATATTTTCCGGAGTTTCCGAGGAGATGAATCCGAAGCCGCGCCGGGCAGGACCGTTGGGCGGTTCTTGTCCTGCCCTGGCGCGGCGGTTATAGCGGATGGAAAGGAAAGGCGAAGATGAAAAAGCCGGATGAGTTGTGGTTGTGCAAGGACCCGGAGGGTGAGGCGGTTTGGTTTGGACTTTCAGAACCGGACTCCAGTTGCGATCCGGGCCGCTGGGCATTCGATCCTGGGTGTCGTGTGTTTGGCTGCGGAAGGGACGATTCCGAATGGTCCAAGTTCAATTGGCTCGCCCCCGGCACGGCCGTCAAGCTCCAGGTGACAAGTGTTTGCATGCGCTACCCGGGCCTGGACGACGGATACGACTACCCGACATTGGACGAAGTCGACCTAGCCATCAGGACTCTTGAGATGGTTAAGGAGCGCCTAACCAAGGAAAGGAAAGTCTGATGACAAGGATAAGCGAGGAATGTCTTCTCACCCCGTCGCAGCGTCTCAAGGATGCGCTCGCGGCGCATCGCGAAGCGCAGGAGCGCGCGATCGAGGCGATGAACTCGCAGGGAGTGAGCTTGAACGACATCGGCAAGGCGAGCCGGCAGGCGCATGAGCACCTACTCGCGCTCATCAACGAGGAGCTGGAGTTCATGGCTGGAGTGCTCGCGGCGATCCGCAAGAACGTGGCGAATCTCCGGAACACTCAAGGGTGAAAGGGATTGGTGCGATATGCAATGCCAGGAGTACATCGACACCTTCGAAGAGAAGCGGCAGACGGTTGAGGAGTTCGCGGGACGGTGGACGCATTTGAAGGACTCGCTCGAGGAGCGCGGGGTGGTCGAGGTTGTTACGGTCTCGCTGCCGAGAACGTTCGTGATCGTCTACGTGAAGGAGGACGGCGAGGAGGAGCTGCGCGAGGGGGATTTAGGCGTGTGGCAGATGTGGAAGCGGTTACACGCGCAGCATGTCTGCTCGATCTGCGGGAGCGAGTTGCCGGCCAAGTGGGATGGATTCACTTGGCAGGTGGATACGACGAAATGCCCGTGCGTTCTCGACATGGCGCACGAGGAGTTCATCCATCGCATGTCGCCGGAGGAGTGAATCGATGAAGATTGTTCTCTCGAACCCGTCGCCTGTGGTGTCCACTCGGTGGATCTCCACGCCCGTCCCGACGAAGCATCCGGTCCAGGTGCCGATGGGGACCGTGCTGCAAACGGGCGACGACGTTACCTGTGTCGTTGGCGATCGGCAGGATGGCTTTACCTGGGTCCACACGAGGCGCAGAATGAAGCCTGCCGAGGTCGTGACGCTTAGCCTCGACAAGGCGACGGAGAAGCGGCACAGTGGGACGCACTACAGCGATCCGCCGAAGTTCACGCTCGAGTGCTCGAGCTGCATCGATCACGCCGATCCGCTTCAAGAGTCGATCACGTTCGATCCAGAGTCCATGCCGATCGTGTTTGAGGATCCAGTGTTGCGGGTGCATGAGCAGAACGTGCGGCTCGGGAGGAGTCTTTGCGCGAGGCTGTTCGTGTATCGCTGGGCTGGGCAGATCTCGGTCGAGTGGGAGCTACTGGTCACGGCGAGCAATCCGACCTGCACCGCGATCAAGGAATCCATCCGCGAGTTGTATTTGTCCTGCGATCTGTTGCACTGCGACGATGCGGGCGGGCGCGGCTATACCTGCAACGGTCGGGATTTGGTGCTTGTCGCGCTTGGCAAGGTCGAGGAGGTGTGGGATGGGCAGAGCATCGCAGCCTACGGCAGGGCGATGCCGAAGGTGAACGCGGTCGCGTTCGCGCCGCTCTTCATTCAGCTGCCCTATCAGACCGCTTCTCTCTGCCTCGACTGGCAGGCGTGCTGGGGGCCTGAGGCGCACCTGTTCGGCGATGCGAAGCCGGAGGAGTTGCGCGGGTACGTGGTCTATAGGTCGCGGAAGCACGCGGATGCGATGCTCAAGGCCTCGCGGGAGCGGACGGGGAACCTCTGGGCGGAGGTTCCCTATGGGTTGTCGATGATGCCAGGAGTTGGCGGCGATCAGCAGGGGTTTGGGTTGGCGAAGCTCGGCGAGGCGTTGATCCCTGGGGAGCCGGTGTTCCTAATCCCTGCGAAGTACTCGGCGGTCTACGGGCTTGCGTGCCGTCCTGTCCTGCATCTCGAGGAGGACGGGACGAGTTTCGAAGCGACGCGGCATCCGCAGTGCGTTCTGTGGAGTGAGCGCGTGCACTGGCATCCCGGCGTGAGTCCGGACCGGCTTGGCAAGGGGTCGCAGGAGATCCCTGGGGATGGCGCGCACGGCTGGCACGGTGCCGACGATCAGCATTTCTCCCCGCTCTTCGAGATCGGGGCCTATGTGCTCACTGGGTCGCGGATGCTGCGGTTCATGTTGGATGCGATGGCGAAGCGTAGGGTCGCGAGTCAGACCTATCCGAGCAAGCATCCGCACCTGAGCGGCAGCACGAACGACATGAACACGAGCCGGGCGATCGGGCGGACGATCCAGGCGATGCGCTGGCTTGGCTGGGCGCTGCCGGAGCGTTCGGACATGCTCGAGGAGATCATCGTGCATCGCGTGGACGAGTGCGTTGCGGCGCAGTGGTCGGGATTGGGGTTGCATGATGGGATGGTCAGGCCGCTCAAGGTCGAGATCGACGATCACATGCCATTCGGCGATCAGTCCTACGGGAGTGGCTGGAGGCCTGTCTTCGACGCGATGGGATTGGCGGGCGTGGCGTGGGCGTACGAGCTGGGCGCGGAGCGTGCGGAGAGCGTGGTTGTGCCATGCCTGAAGAGCCTGCTCGAGTATGGATTCGAGGATGACCTTGAGCCTTGGTGGGGCATCCACATGCCGTCGAAGTCGATGGGGACGTTGGCTCCGATCGAGTACAACAAGAAGTGGCGGCAGTGGGGCGAGGGCGCGTGGGGGCTCTGGATCGCGGGGTTCCTGCTCGAGATTGTGCGGTCGGGACTCGTGAACGCGGACACCGAAGCGCAGATCTTGGAGATCGTGCACATCGCTCGGAAGCGGTACATCGTGCCGGATCCGGAAGGACGGCGGGATTTCGCGGAGATAAGGATTCGCGGTGCGGAGTGGATCGGCGCTGTGCCGTCCGCCCAGCCGAGTGTGGACTGAGAAGGGAGACGTGACATGTCGAGGACGCAGTTGATTCCGCAGGAGACGGCGGACTCCTTGTTCGAGCAGGCGCTGTCGATTGGCGCGTGCGCGGAGGATCTGTTCGCCGAGTTCGAGAATCTGAACCCCGAGGTTACCTGGAGCCAGGTGCAGCGGTGGCGGCGGGATTGGGAGGGCCGGACCGGGAAGAAGCTGAACTTGACCGCGCCGGCGAGCGTGGCCGAGGGGGACGTACAGGGCGAGCTGAGCGCGCTTAGCGCTTCCCCGGCTCCTGAGACGGCCGAGGAGCCGATCGCCACGCCACGGGCCGGGAAACGGCCCAGGAAGGCAAGGGCTTCGAAGCCGAGGCGCAAGGAGGCGCAGGTGGAGAGCGCGGTGCCGAAGGGGTGGGAGGCGAAGACGTTCGTGAGCGAGGATGGGGCGGTGTGCAACTTCCTCGTGCCGAGCGCGTGGTTACAGTCGGTGCGGGACATCCTCGTGGACGCGCTGGGGGCGATCTAAGGACCGGGGGGCGAGAGCCCCCCACTATAGGAGGCGTAGTCATGAAACGGGTGTTCAAGGCGAAACTGGATAGAGTCGGGGAATACACTTCACGAGAACAGTGCGAAAAATACGTGTTCGTTACCGGGACGGACATGGGCACCGCAACGGCTGCGATACTGAAAAAGATCGCAGACACCAACACTCCGGGAGAATCGTGGAAGCTCCAGCACTTCGTCGACGTGGACGAGGTTTTCGCGGAGGGCGATTGACATGTTAAGGGGAGCCGGCGAGAGAGCTGTTAACGCGGGGTGTGTGCTCCGAGCAGCTACTGCCGCTATCGCCGACTCCCCACTTCTTGGGGGCTCCGTGTCGGGTTCTTTCCCCTCCTTGCCGCCTTTCCTTCCCGGCATGGAGCACCCTCTTTTTTCGGACACGGCAGGGCTGGGCCCGGCAGGGCTCGGCGAGGCAGGGCCGGGCTTGGCACGGCAGGGCGGGGCGAGACAAGGCGAGGTTCTCCCACCAGCCGAGGAGCGAATCGGCTGGACCACTACGAAGCGCGGCCGGGCAGGGCTTGGCTTGGCTCGGCGCGGCAGGGCCCGGCCAGGCGCGGCGAGTCCCGGCGAGACGAGGCGAGGTTTTTTTCTATCCCAAGGCAGAACAGTAGAAAAGGAGTCCCAGAGATGATCAGAGCAGTCGTGAAGTTGAAGTCGACCACCCCTTACTCTCAGTCGAAGCTCATCACCACTCCGCGCGCGGAGCGGGAAACGCCCGACGTGCATGAGCGGCGCGTCTGGCGCGAGCGGATGCACACGACCGCCGACGGGTTCGTGGAGATCCCCCCCATGGGGTTCAAGCACGCGCTCTTCGAGGCTGCCAAGCGCCTCGGCATCAAGATCCCCGGCGAGCGAAATAAGAACTACACCAAGTCCTTCGAGGCGGGCATCATGGTCGTCGATTCGCTCGTCCTGCCCTACAAGGCTGCCGAGGTCGAGGGAGAGTGGCTGTTCGTCCCGAGCGATGGCAAGAAGGGCGGCGGATCGCGCGTCTCCAAGTGCTTCCCGAAGATCCCCAAGTGGGAGGGGACCGTGGAGTTCTTGGTCCTCGACGAGATCATTCCTAAGGAAGTCTTCCAGCGAGTTCTCGATCACGCCGGATCCCTCGTCGGAATCGGAAGGTTCCGCCCCGCGAATGGCGGTTACTACGGTCGCTTCAAGGGCGAGATCGTCTCCTGGGAGAAGTGCTAAGGAGTAGACCGGTGGAATACAAAAAAGCGGAAATGGTGCCTCCGGAGCAGACGCGCAAGCCGATGCGCGAGATGTGCCAGGAGTCCATCATCCTTACCGAGTTCTTCAAGAAGGCCGCTCCCGGATCCGCGTTCACCTGGAGCGAACTCGAGCTGGCAACGGGCGTGCCCATGTCGCTCGCGCATCGGAACGGCGCGCGGAATCGAGCCTTGACGAAGGGGGCGATTCTTCGCGCCGGGCATACCCAGGGTTGGGTGTCCGGGCATGGGATCGGCTTTACGATCGCGGGAGTGAAGGAGTCGATGCCGGTTTCGGAGCATCGGAGGAAGCGGATTCGCGGGCAGGTGCGGCGTGCGAGGCGCGAGACGCATTCGGCGCTGGACAGGTTCGGGAATGAGCTTCCGAAAGATGTGAAGGCGCGGCTGGAGTTGCGGGCAGTGATGTTGGACACGATTTCTTCGATGTCCACGCATCGGCAGCTCGAGTCGGATGCCAAGTTGCGGCTCGCGAACAACAACAAGCCGGTGATGCCGGAGGCGTGAGATTGAACGGGTCCTGGCATGGATGCTCGCGGCGAGTCGTGGCTAGTCCAGTCGCGTCAAGGCCTGGCGAGGCACGGCAGGGCGAGGCGGGGCGAGGCGGGGCGAGGCGAGGCGAGGCGAGGCAGCCCGGCCGGGGAGGCGTTGTATCCCCGGCACCACTACGCGGCCGGGCAAGGCATGGCACGGCTCGGCGTGGCAAGTCCGGGCGAGGCAAGGCGAGACAAGGCAAGGTTTTTTCTTCGAGTAAGGAGGTCCATTGAAGGTCGCACTTGACATCCGGACGCAACCACCCGTCCTGCTCATCTACCCCTCGTCGAACGACGAGGCGCACACCCTGCGCATCGCCGGTGCGGCGTGGATGAAGCAACATCCCTGCTACGCAACCACCCACCTGGACCTCCT
>CAZBIP010000071.1:0-15215 GCA_964491885.1 uncultured Vicinamibacterales bacterium | reverse complement strand
CGCGAAACGAAAGGGGCACGCGGCCCGATGGCCGCGTGCCCCTGAAACGTGACCGGCGCGCGCCGGTCGATGGTCGTTCGGCTTAGAAGTTCAACCTCCACGACACCTGGACGAGACGGCCGCCCGGGTCCTGGGTGTTGTTGAAGTCGCGGTACGCCCCCGTCACCTGGTAGGCCGTCCACGCCGAGCCCCCGACCGCCGTCGTGCCGAAGAAGTTCGGCCGGTCGAACACGTTGAGCGCCTCGACGCGCAGTTCGGCGTTGATCCGGCGCGTCAGCTCGACGCGCTTGGCGACGCTCATGTCGAAGCGCATGAACATCGGCCCGGTCACGTAGTGGTGGTTCGGCAGCGTGCCCGTCACCTTGCCGTTCTCGCCGCACGCTCCGGCGTACGGCTGCAGGCAGCCGCCCGACTGGATCGGCGCGAAGTACTTGCCCTGCGGCGCCGCGCCGCTGTACCCGCTCGGCGTGTTGTAGCTCGTGCTGTAGGCCAGGATCGTGTTGTCGATCACGTCGTCCGGCAGCATGAACACCCGCTTGATGTTCGGATTCGTCCGGTCCTGGACGATCCGAAGCTTGTACATCTTCTGCAGGTCGGCATCCGTCATGCCGACGAGCCGGACGTTGCCGAAGTCGAGGATCGGCCCGCTCTGGATGCGGGCGGTCCCGTCGAAGGTCCACCCGCCGATGATCATGTTCAGGCCGCGGCCGACGCCGCCGCCGAAGCGCTTGCCCTGCCCGAAGGGCAGCTCCCACACCCAGTTCATCTTGAACGAGTGCCGCGACGATCCTTCGCTGCGCCCCCGCTCGAGATCGACCCACATCGGCTCGTTGCGGACCGTGATGTTCTGGGTCGACTCCTGCCGGACGATGTACTGGTAGCTGCCCTGCACGAGCAGGCCGCCGCTCATCCGGCGGCGGAGTTCGAACTGCACCGCGTCGTAGTTCGACTTCAGCGCGTCTTCTTCGCGCCCCGTCACCCACGAACCGCCGCTGATGGCGGGGTTCATGTAGAAGAAGTTGGCCGGGTAGCCCGCCTTGATGCCGTTGCCCCTGTACGTCGAGTCACTGAAGAACAGGCCTGCCATCGTGGCCGGCGCAGGGCTGGTCGGCGTGTGGTAGCCGAGGTACGTCGTGTTCTGGTAGTTGCTCGACGTGTACTCCGCCGGGTTCCCTGCCGTGCTGGCGGGCTTCCCGCTGAAGAACGCCTGATAGATCGGCAGCGGGGACTGGCCCGGGAGGCCGTTGTACTTGAAGCTGTTCCCGGCCGCCGTGCCCCAGCCGTAGGTCTGGGCGTTGATCTGGCGGTTCGCCTGCGCCCGCTTGAACTCGTCGATGAACCCGTTCTCGAGGATGTTCAGTTCGTTGATGTTGCGCCCGCCGTCGACCCACCCGCCCCTGGCGCGCGTGCCGACGTACCGGATCTCCATCGCCATCGACTTCGACAGGGAGCGCTGGAAGCCGACGTTGAACGAGTGCACCCACGGCGTCGGCGTGTCCGCCGCGAAGGCGTTGATCGAGTTGCTGAAGGGTACGTCCATCGGATAGGACGGGGCCTCCGGGAACGCGGGCGCCCCGAGCCGGCTCGATTCCCGGTAGAGCAGGGGCCACGATTCACCGGCCGGGATCAGGTTGCCGAGCGACTGGTTCCGGTAGACCAGCATCCGGCCGCCCGGGTTGGCGGCGAAGATGTTGGACGTGGTGCTCAGTCCCTCGCGCGTGTACGACTTGGAGTAGCCGGCCCGGATGACCGGGTCGTCGCTGAGGATCTTCGACCAGGTGCTGCCGGGCGTGATCGGGACGCGCCAGGCGAAGCCCACGCTCGGCGCGAAGTTGTTGTAGTCCGTGTCGAACGGCGCCTCGCCGGCTTTCAGTTCCTTCACGGTGAGGGCGCTCGACCCCGTGCCGGGCGTGCCGTTGTAGAAATAGTTCGGCTTCCCGTTCGACTGCCCTGAGATGCCGTACAACATGTTGTAGTCGGACATCTGCGTGAAGAACTTGTTGGCCGACGTGAACGGCAACTGCAGCTGGTAACGCACCCCATAGTTGACGGTCAGGTTCGGCGAGACCTTCCACGAGTCCTGCGCGAAGAACCCGAACTCCTTCTGCTTCACCCAGTACTCCCACGGCCCCATGTACTCGTACTTGCCCGTGCCCGGGTTCAGGAACGCCGTGTTGTTCAGCGCCGTGACCCGTCCCGTCAGCAGCGCGTACAGGTTCCGCGCGTTGCTCAGGTCTGCGCTGCTCGCGCCCGGGAAGTTCGCCGTGGTGAACATCGTCCGCGCCGGGTCGTTCGTCGTGTCGAATCCGATCGACACGTACGGCACGTAGTACTTGAAGTAGTCGTTGTAGCCGACCTGGGTGAACGACCCGCCGAACGTAAACGAGTGCTTGCCCTTGATCCAGCTCAGCGTGTTCTCGAGGTTGAACGCCGGCGAACTGCGGATCTCGTAGTTGTTGGCGCCGCCGATCATGTACGGCCGGTTGATGAGCGGCATGACGACGTGCCTGCCGCCCGGGAAGTCCTCGGCCGTGATGTTGGTCGAGAACTGCGTGCCCTTCCAGCCCATGTACCCGACGCGGGCCTCGTTGACCAGGTTCGCGCCGAGCACCGTCCGCCAGTTGAACATGATGGACGGCCGCCACGACGTCTGGTTGCCCTGCATCTTGTAACCGGGGTACGCGGGGTCGCGGTTGTTCAGCAGATCCGGCTCGGAGATGAACCGCTGCAGATAGCCCGACACGCCGATGCGGTTGTTCTTGGTCAGGTTCAGATCGATGCGTCCCGTCGGGTAAACGCGCCGGCCGGTCATCTGGTTCTCGAACGTGAGCGTGTTCGTGACCGAGTTGGTCCCCGCCGTGATGCTCTGGCCTGCCAGCGTGGCGTTGATGTCGTCCAGCAGTTGCTTCACCGCCGGGTCGTACGACGACGTCTGGCCGTTCGCAGCCGCCACGGCGAAGAGGTCCACGCCGCCGGCCGGGCCGCCGGGGTAGACCACCTTCCCGGCCAGCGACGCGGGTGTCAGCACCGTGCGCGTCCGCGCCGCGGACATCGGCTGCCGGAACTCCTCGTAGTTCAGGAAGAAGAACAGCCTGTCCTTCAGGATCGGCCCGCCGACGCGGCCGCCGAAGGTGTCGATCCGCGCCTTGTCGTTCGGCAGCGACGGGTAGTTCTGGTTCTTGTTGAACCAGTACGGCGTGTTCCAGTTCGTGCGGCGCAGGTAGTGGTAGATGCTGCCCTGGAACGTGTTCGTGCCCGACCGCGTCTGGAACCGCACCTGCACGGCGCCCTGGCCCGAGCTCTCCGCGCCGGGGTTCGCCGTGGAGACGGTGACTTCCTCGACGGCGTCGAGGCGCGGGTTGATGTAGGCGAAGAACGCGCTGCCCGTCGTGCCCTTCAGCGCCTGGTCCTGCACGTTCAGGCCGTCGATCGTGATGTTCAGGGCGCTGCCCGGCAGGCCCATGACCGTCGCGTAGCGCGGCGCCTGGGTGGAGTTGACGCCCGGCAGCATCGTCACGAAGTCGAGGGTGTTGCGCGTCGTGAGCGGCGCCCGCGAGATCTGCTGCGTCGTCAGCGTCGTCGTGACCGCGGCCGTCTGCGTCTGCACCAGCTCGGTGGCGCCCGTCACCGTGATGGACTCCTGTAGGCTGCCCACCTCGAGGGTGACGGCCTTGACGCTGGCGGGCGTGCCGGCGATCACCGAGATGTCCGGCAGGATCACGGTCTTGAAGCCCATCAGCGTCACGGTCACGGTATAGGTGCCCGCGCCGATGGCCGGAATCTCGTAACGCCCCGTCGCGTCCGAGACCGCCTGATACTCCGTCCCCGTGGCGTTGTTCCTGGCAACGACATCAGCCCCGGGGATGAAGGCGCCCGAGCTGTCGACGACCGTGCCGACCAGCGTCGAGCTGCCGCCCTGCGCAAACGCCGGCGAGTTGATCGCCATCAGCACCGCGGCCACGAACAGGAGTGAACAGAATCGACCCCGCACACGTGTCATGGATCCTCCCTCCGCCACGGCCGCGGCCGGGCAGGCCGGTCGCGACCTTTCCAGGCAACGCGCAGCCCCCGACAGGCTGCGGCGCGGAATACACGCCTCCCCCCGGGGTTCAAGGGGACCAGGACTCATGACGATTCCGCGCTAGAGCGACAACGAATCCGCCGACGAGCCGATGCTGACTGCTGAATGTCTGACGATGAAGGCGCACGGTATTTCATGGCGCCGCCACAAGTCAAGCACGTTCAGCCACGAGCCGTCCGCCGGATGGGGGCAGCCAAGCGCAAGCCTCGTGCCAGTCCAGACGCGAAGAATCCGGGCAGAATCGTGGCGATTGCGGCAGATGCGTGTCGGCGCGATTCAACGGAATGGTGCAAGTATGCAATCCGTTGGATATTTGGAGCCGGCGGGCGGAGTTCTCCCTAGCGGTTCTCTCGGAGTTTCTGGCCGGCCTCGCACTGGGCGAGTTCCTGCTGGAAACCCCGCGCGAGCTGGTCATTCCCCTGCGACTGCGCCACCGCTACAGCTTCGCGGCCTGCGGCCGCCGCTTCCGCGAAGCGGTCCTGCTCCGCGTAGGCCGCCATCAGCGCTTCGAGCGCCAGCGCGTCGCCGCGGTCCGTGATCCGCACGGCGCGTTCGGCGAGATCGACAGCCGTTCGCCCGTCCCGGGACTCCGCGTCCCGTGCAGTCGCCAGGAACCAGGCAGCCCGCCGGAGGATGACCGCATTGTCGGGGAGGCCGTCGGCCGCGCGCACGAAGTGCGTCCGGGCCAGCGCCTGCTCGCCGCGGCTGGAGCGCGCTTCGCCGAGCAGGGCGTGCGCTTCCGCCAGCGTCGGGTCGAGCGCCAGCGCATGGTTCAGCCGACCGACCCCTTCATCCAGCCTGCCCTGGGCGCAGAGCGCGGACCCCAGGTGCATGCTGGCCTGCGCGCGCGCCTTGTCGGAGCCGCCCAGGCCGGCGGCCACGGTCAGCTCCCGCTCGGCATCCGCAAACCTCCCCGCCGACAGCAGTTCGGCCCCGAGGGCGACCCGTGCCCGGACGTTGAGCGGCCGCTTCTCCACCGTGTCGCGCATCAACGCTTCGTTCGAGTGATAGACCAGGTTGCGGGCGTTCGTCGCCGCGCCGAAGAGCGCGGCCACTGCCATCACCACTACGAGCGTGGCCAAGTCCGCAGTGGAAAGCCGCGTGCGGTGTGGCGGGTTCTCGCGTGCGCCGACGCGGCGGGCGCTGGAAGCGGGCGCGGCGCCCGTGCGCAAGCCGGCCACGCGTCCGGCGAGCGCGTGAATTCCCAGCACGGCCATCGCGACAACCGCAGCCAGGGGCAGATACATCCGGTGCTCGGCGGCCACCTCTGTCGGGATGGGGAGCACGCTCGAGGAAGGAGCGAGGATCAGGAAGAACCACGCGCCCGCGAACGCGGCCGGATGCCGCCGCACGGCGGCGACGACCGTCGCGCCGAGCAATCCGACCAGCAGGGCGGCCTGCGGAACGATCTTGGCAAGAGACCCGGCTTTCGGCCACTCGTAGTCGAACACGAGCGGCGCGGGAACGAACGCCAGCCGCAGGTAATGCGCGGCCACGCCGGCCTGCGTCTGCAGGTACGACCACCAGGTCCAGCCGCCCAATCCGAAGCCGACCGACCCTGGCCGCGGATTGCCCGCGACGAGCACGGCCAGGATGACCCACGTCGCCGCCAGTCCCGCGTAAAGGGGTCCGCGTGCGCGAGCCAGCGTCCACCGTGATGCGCCGCGGTCCGTCCCGACGAGCAGGTCCCACAGCACCACCATCACGGGTGCCGTCACCATCGTCTCTTTGCTGCCCATCCCGAGCGCGCAGGCCGCGATCGACGCTGCGGTCCACAGGCCGCGGCGTCCGCCCGGTTCCGCCGCGCGAATCGCGCAGTAGAGCGTCGCCAGATAGAACAGCCCCATCAGCGACTCGACGCGCTGGACGACGTACGTGACGGCGCTCGTATTGAGCGGATGGACGACCCAGGCGAGCGCCACCAGGAAGCCGAGCAGCGTCGCCGAACGGCCGAAGCGCTCGCCGAGCGCCGGGGCGGGCAGCGAACGCCGCACGACGCCGAAGAGCAGCAGGGCGGCCGCGAGGTGCACGGCCAGGTTCAGCGCGTGATAGCCCCGGACGTTTCGGAGGAACCGCTCGCGCTCGTCCGGACTCGTTCCCGGCCCCGGCGACGTCAGGGCATCACGCGCGTCGGCCGGGGCCAGCGCGTAGTTCAGGGCCAGCGACAAGGCCGCGACGGGACGGCCGGCCACGGTCGTGTCGCGCGGCGCGGACGCGGCCTCACTCAACGGCCAGATGGACTTGATGTGCGGATTCGACGTGATGGAGATCACGTCGTCGAACACCAGCACGCCCGCGAAGCTCGTCGAGTAGGCCCAGCCGCCGGCCGCCAGAAGCGCGGCTGCCGCCGCGATCAGGGCGTAGCGCCGCCAGCCCGCGGTGCGCGTCACCTCGGCGCGCCCGCCTGCCGGCGCCGCCTGCCCCGCCCGTGGCTCTACCCGGAATTCCCGCCGACTCTGTTTCCCGCTGGCCCTCCTGCCCACGGCCTACGCCTTCCGCGGGAACCGCGGCGAGGTGACGACCCCCCACTTCGCCAGCCGGAAGACGCACGCGGTGGCCAGGCAACCGAACCCGTAGCGCACGCTTCGCCAGAACGTGATCGAAGAGGCGTCCGGCGCGTAACTGGTCGGGCACGACACCTCGCCAATCGCGTACCCCAGCCACGCGGCTTCGGCCAGCACCTCGTTATCGAAAACGAAGTCGTCCGAATTCGCGTCGAGCGGCAGCTGCTCGAGCAGCCTGCGCGAGAACGCCCGGTATCCGGTGTGGAACTCCGAGACTTTCGTGCCGAGCAGCAGGTTGCCGGCAAGGGTCAGCGCCCGGTTCGCGACGTAGCGCCACGCCGGCATGCCGGACGCGAGCGCGGCCCCGCCGAGGATCCGCGACCCGAGCACGCAGTCGTACAGCCCGCTCTCGACCAGATGCGCCATCGCCGGGATGAGCTTCGGCGTGTACTGGTAGTCCGGGTGGACCATGATGACGGTTTCGGCGCCGTGGTCGAGGGCGAGGCGGTAGCAGGTCTTCTGGTTGGCGCCGTAGCCGCGGTTGCTCTCGTGCGCGTGCACCACGGTCTTCTCGAGGCCTCGCGCCAGCGCCAGCGTCGCGTCGTGGCTGGCATCGTCCACGACGATGACCAGATCGACGACGTCCTGGGCGACGACCTCGCGCCAGGTCTTTTCGAGGGTCCGCGCCGCGTTGTACGCGGGCATTACGACGACGAGCTTCCGGCCCTTGATCATCGCGGCACCCGCCCGCCGCCGACCCGGCTGCGCAGGTCGTACTCGGCGCGGCGCGCCTCCGCCGAGTCCGGCCTGAGGCGCACCGCCTCGGCGAAGTGGCGCAGGGCCTCGTCGGTCCGCCCCTGATCGGCGAGGGTCGCGCCCAGCGACATGTGCGCCTCGTACTCGTCCATGTGAAGCGTGAGGACCGTCGCCCGCGTCCAGAGGGTGACGTTGTCCTTCCAGTATCCCACTTGTTGGCGGGCGGCAAGGGCCAGCGCGAGCACCACTGCCGCGGCGAGAACGGCGAGTGCGGCGGACTGGAGGGCCGGTCGGCCTGGGAGGCGAAGGCGCACGCGCCCGGCGAGCGCGGCGCCGCCCCACGCGAGCGCGATGAAGACGCCGATGAGCGGAACGTAGGTGTAGCGGTCGGCCCGCGCCTGCAGACCGACCCGGACGAGCCCGAGGACCGGGACGAGCGTGCCCAGGTACCAGAGCCAGCCGACGGCCAGGAACGGGTGGCTGCGAGCCAGCCGCCAGGCGGCGAACGAAACGCCGCCGACCACGAGGCATGCGGCCGCGACGTGCCAGGCGGGAATGGACGACGGGAACGGGTAGATCATCGTCAGGCCCGCCGGCCAGACCATGTCGCGCAGGTAGGCGACGGCCGACACGAGGGCGTTCTGGAGCCGGAGCGCAGAGGGCTCCGACCCGACGGCGCTGACGGCTCCGCCGCGCTGCTGAACGACGAACGTGGCGACGCTGGACGCCGCCGCGAGCGCGAAGAACGGGATCTTCTCGCGCACGAGCGGCCAGAGCGACGAGCGGGGCGGCGTGGCCGCGTCCCACCGTCCGAGCGGCCACCAATCGAGCAGCAAGAGGGTGAACGGGAGCGTCACGAGCATCGGCTTGGCCATCAGGCCAACGGCGAAGAGCAGCAGCGCCAGTACGTATGCAACTGTTCGTCGGGGCGCCCTCGCGCGCACGTACGCCACGTACGCCCACGTTGTGAGCAACCAGAAGAGGGTGCTCAGCACGTCCTTCCGCTCAGCCACCCAGGCGACCGACTCGACGTGCAACGGGTGGATGCCGAAGAGCGCCGCGACGAACGCACTGCGCCAGAGCGCGCCGGTCATTCGCAGGAGCAGGCCGAACAGGAGGAGCGTGTTCGCGGCGTGCAGCAGCAGGTTCGTGAGGTGATGTGGGCCCGCCGCGACGCCGAACAGTTCGACGTCCAGCATGTGCGAGAGCCACGTCACCGGGTGCCAGTTCGCGGCGTGGCCGGTCGTGAGGGCCCACGCCGCGCCGTCGAGGGTCAACCCGCGCAGGACGCGCGGGTTCTCGGTGACGTAGGCCGGGTCGTCGAGTTGCACGAAGTCGAAGTGACGCACCGGCGCGTAGACCGCCGCGACGAGCGCCGCGAGCGCCAGGGCAATCACCGCCGCGGTCGCCGTTCGTCGCCGGCTCATCGCCGCGCCCCTGGGCTCATTTCACGACCCATGGAGGAGGCTGCGTTCTTTCCGCGATCATGTCGAGGGCGCGCTTCGCCGTGTCGTTGTTCGGGTTGATGCGCAGCGCCTCCCGCAGGCGCGCGGATGCCTCCTCGAACCGGCCGGTGGCCGCAAGCGCGGTCCCGAGATACTGGCGGGCCGTGTCCGAGCCGGGCTGCAGGCGCGCAGCTTCCTCGAAGTGCGGAATCGACTCCTCCAGCCTGTTGATGGCCGCCAGGGACAGCCCTAGGCCGGTATGGGCCTGCCCGAGCGCCGGGTCGAGCTTCAAGGCCTCCGTGAACGGCGCAATCGCATCGGCCGCGCGCCCCTGCTGGTAGAGAGCGGCGCCGAGGTTGCTCCGGTAGATCGCGGCGTCCGGCTCGAGCCGGATCGCGGCTTCGTACGCTGGAAGCGCCTCGTCCATCCGGCCGAGCGTCACGAGCGCGAGGCCGAGGTTGCCGTGCGCCGGGGCCAGACCAGGATTCAGCGCGAGCGCCTTCCGGTACTGTTCGACCGAATCGGCAGCCCGGCCCTGTCTCGCGTACATCAACCCGAGGTTGTTGAAGGCCTCCGGGTAGTCGGGGCCGAAGCGCACGGCGCGGGAGAAGTGCTCGACGGCCTCATCCGTGCGGCCCGCGTCGCTGGCGATGGCGCCCAGCGAGTTGTGCGCGAAGTAGTTGCCCGGATCGACGCTCAGCGCGTGCGTCCAGAGCGCGGAGCTGTCGGTCCAGTGCCCGACCTGCGCGCGGGCAACCGCGGCCAGGGCCGCGACGAGCGCGACAGCAACGATCGGGAGGGCAACACGCGACACGGCCCTTCGGACGGGCGCGCCGGCTACAGCCTTACTCGCCGCGAGGTCACGCGCTCCCCACGTCATCATCACGAAGATCCCGACGAGCGGGACGTAGGTGTAACGGTCGGCCATCGCCTGCCGGCCGATCTGCACGAGGCCGATTACGGGCGCGAGGGTGACGAGGTACCAGAGCCAGCCTGCCAGCAGGTACGGACGGCGGCGAGCCGCGCGCACGGCAAGCCACGTCACGGCGATGAGGAACAGCGCCGACACCGCGAGCGACACGACGGGAACGGATGCGGGATAGCGGTAGAAGGCAATCAGGTCTGCTGGCCAGACCATCTTGAGGATGTAGGCCCCGCACGAGACGACGGCGTTGGCGGCGCGGTGCGCGAGCGGAACGTACGCGAGGTCCGACACCGCCCCGCCCCGCTGCTGGACGATGAACGTGATCACGCTCGAGGCGGCAGCCAGCGCCAGCAGCGGCACTTTCTCCCGGATGAGTTCACGCGGAAGGCATCCTCGGCGCCCGGGCTGTCCCTCCATCCGCGCGGCGCCATCGGGTGCTGGCCCGGCGGGTCCCGGCTCGATCCCATCGGACCCCGCCGCAATCCCGCCGGCGACCGGGCGCGACAGGCGATTCAGCGGCCACCAGTCGAGGACCAGCAGCACCAGCGGCAGCGTCACCAGCATCGGCTTGGCCATCAGGCCGAGCGCGTAGAGCACGAGCGTGAGGAGATAGAAGCCGGTCTCCCGGCCGGTGCGCGATGCCGGGACCAGCGCCGCTGCCGGCGGATGGCCCGTCCCTTTCGCGCGCACGTACTCCACGTACGCCCACGTCGTCAGCAGCCAGAAGAGCGCGCTCAGCACGTCCTTGCGCTCGGCGATCCACGCGACCGACTCGACGTGCAGCGGGTGCACGGCGAAGAGCGCGGCCACGAAGGCGCTCGGGCCCGCGCGGCCGGTCAACCTCTTCAGCAGCAGGAACAGCAGCAGCGTGTTCACGACGTGCAGCGCCGCGCTCGTGAGGTGGTGCCGGCCGGGCGTCATGCCGGACACCTCGACGTCCGCCATGTGCGACAGCCACGTCACCGGGTGCCAGTTGGCGACGTGGCCCGTCGTGAACGCCCATTTCGCGCCTTCCCACGTCAGGCCGCGCGAGACGACGGGGTTCTCGCTGACGTAGAGGGGGTCGTCGATCGACACGAAGTCGTGATGGCGGACTGGCGCGTAGACGGCCGCCGTAATCGCGGCGAGCGCCATCGCCAGGCACAGTGTCACCCAGCGCGCGCGGGACGAGGATGTCGGCGCCGTGTTCATGGCGGAAGGGAGAACGGGCACTGGCGCCCGGAGCGTGAGGATAGCATGGGGCCAGTTGCGCCGGCGCGGGCGCGCAGACTAGCCTGAGGCGGGAGTGGGTCCAGGCAGGCGGCAACATGGTCATGGCGTACCGTCGCTCATTGCGCGGGCTCGATCCGCACCTGGTTGCCCTGGCGGCCGTCCTGGTCGCCATCGCCTTCTTCCGCCTGCGCCTGCTGGGCGTCCCTTTCGAACGAGACGAGGGTGAGTACGCGTACGTCGGGAACCTGATCCTGAACGGCGGCCTCCCCTATCGCGACGCGTACAACATGAAACTGCCGGGCGTGTACGGCATGTACGCGCTGATCCTCGCGGTGTTCGGCTCGTCGCCGGCCGGCGTCCACGCAGGGTTCGCGCTGGTGTCGCTCGCGACGATCGCGCTGCTCTACTCGGCCGCTCGACGCCTGTTCACGCCGATGATCGGCTTGACGGCGGCGACGGCGTACGCCCTGCTCTCCGTGAGCGGCCCGCTCCTCGGCCAGGCCGCGCACGCCACGCACTTCGTCAACCTCTTCGTCGTGCTCGGCCTCTGGGTCCTGTCGCGGTGGGATGACGGGCGGCCGCTGCGCTCGTCCGCGGCGGCCGGATTGCTGTTCGGCCTCGCCATCCTGATGAAGCAGCACGCGGTCTTCCTGGCCGCGGCCGGCGGAGTGACGGCCGCGCATGGCGCGTGGGCGGCCGGCCGGCGCGATCGGAACGCGCCGGCCGCCACCGCGGCCGTGTACCTGGCGGCCGTGCTCGTCCCCTATGCCACGGTCGTCCTCGTGGCCGCGGCCTCCGGCTCGTTCGACCGATTCTGGCTCTGGACCGTAACCTACGCGACGAGCTACGCGTCGGCGGACACGCCGGTGGGCGTCGCATGGGCGTTGTTCCGCCTGACGTTCGGCCGGACCTTCGCCGAGTACCCGCTCGTCTGGATGCTCGCCGTGGCCGGCCTGGTTGCGGTGTGGGTCGCCCGGTTCGACGCCCGCCAACGGCTCCTGGCGACGGTGTTCGCGGCCGGCTCGATCGCCGCGGTCCTGCCCGGGCTCAACTTCCGCGAGCATTACTTCGTCCTGTTGCTGCCTGCCGCGAGCCTGCTGGCCGCGATCGCGCTCGAGTGCCTCGCGCGCCCGCTGGCGCTTGCGGCGGCCCGCGTTACCGTGCGTGCATCGGCAGCCGATCGAAGGCCGGCGGAGGCCGGGACGCCTGCGTCACGGCGGAGCCTGGCGGCCACCCGCGCATTTCCGTTCGTCGCGATGGCCGCCTTCGGCATCGTGGCCATCGTCAACGGCCGCTGGTATTACCTCGACGCGTCGCCCGACGAGATCAGCAGGCGGCTGTATCCCGGCAATCCCTTCGTCGAGGCCCGCGAAGTCGCCGCTCGAATCGCGGCCGACACGGCGCCTTCCGACACCGTGGCCGTTTTGGGCTCCGAACCCGAGTTGTTCGTCTACGCCGGCAGGCGCTCGGCGACGGGATACATGTACGTGTACCCGCTCGTCGAACCGCAGCCCGCGAATCTACGAATGCAGCGCGAGATGATCGCCGAGATCGAGGCCTCCTCGCCGAAGTACCTGGTCTACTGCAACGTCCCGGTTTCCTGGGCGGCCAGCCCGGGCGCGCCTGTCGACATCCTGCAGTGGTTCAACCGCTACGCCCCCGCGCGCTACGACGTGGTCGGCATCGTGGAAGTCGGGTCGGCCGGCACGCTTCCCGGCTACTTCTGGGACGCCGCCGCCGTGCGGCACGCGCCAGGCCCGAATTCCCTGTGGGTATTGCGGCGCAAGGGCGCGTAGAATACGGCACTCGACCGACGTCCCTGGAGACACTCCCATGAAGCACGCTCGCATGTTCGGCATCGCCGTGGTGTCAGCGCTCGCACTCGCCGGCGCCCTCGTTCTCGGCAGCTCCGGCCAGGCTCCGGCGCCAGGCGCCGCGAAGCCGGCGGCCGGGCCCTTCGACTCGCTGCACTTCCGCGCCATCGGGCCGGCGTCCATGTCCGGGCGCATCGCGGACGTGGCGGTTTATGAACCGAACCCCGCCATCTACTACGTGGCCACGGCGCACGGCGGCGTGTGGAAGACGGTCAACAACGGCACCACCTTCACCGCGCAGCTTCAGGACCAGGGCCATATGTCGGTGGGTGACGTCACCGTGTCGCAGAGCAACCCGGATCTCGTCTGGGTGGGCACGGGCGAGTCGAACAACCGCCAGAGCACGTCGTGGGGCGACGGCGTCTACAAGTCCACCGACGGCGGCAAGACCTTTACCAACATGGGGCTGCGCACGTCGCGCCACATCCACCGCATCGCCATCGACCCGCGCGACAACAACATCGTGTTCGTCGCCGCGACGGGCAGCCTCTGGGGGCCGGGCGGTGACCGCGGCGTCTTCAGGACCACCGACGGCGGCAAGTCCTGGACGCGCGTGCTCGAGGGAGACGACGACACGGGCGCCAGCGACATCGTCATGGACCCGTCGGACAGCCGCGTGCTCTACGCGTCGATGTATCAGCGCCGGCGCACGGCGTGCTGCATGAACGGCGGCGGGCCGGGGAGCGGGCTGTTCAAGTCCTCCGACGGCGGCGACACGTGGACGCGGCTCGGCGGCGGGATTCCCGAAGGGCCCCTGGGCCGCATCGCCGTGGACGTCTACCGGCGCAAGCCGTCCATCCTGTACGCGCTCGTCGAAGGGCCCGTCCAGCCGGCCCAGCCGGGTGCGGCTCAAGCGTTCGCTCAGGCGAGCGGCGGAAGAGGCGCGCAGGCGCCGCTCAACACGGCGCCGACCGGGCTCTACCGCTCGGACGATGCCGGCGCGACGTGGCGGAAGGTGAACAACGCGAACCCCCGCCCGATGTACTTCAGCAAGGTGCGGATCGACCCGAACGATCCCGACGTCGTGTACCTCGGCGGCGTCGGCCTGCACCAGACGCTGGACGGCGGCAAGACGATCGCCACCGATGTCGCCGCCTCGACGCACGACGACGTGCACGCCATCTGGATCAATCCGGCCAACTCGGACCACGTGCTGATCGGCAACGACGGCGGGCTCGCCGTGTCGTACGACATGGCGAAGACGTGGGTGTTCCTCCCGAACCTCCCGGCCGGGCTCTTCTACCACGTGAGCGTGGACATGGCGACGCCGTACAACGTGTGCGGCGGCATGCAGGACAACTACAGCTGGTGCGGGCCAAGCGCCGTGCGCGGCAGCGCCGGCATCGCGAACCACCACTGGACCACGCTCCAGGGCGGCGACGGGTTCGTCGTGCTGCAGGATCCGGCCGAGTACCGCGTGGCGTTCAGCGAGTCGCAGGACGGCAACATGGTGCGCGTCGATCGCGTAACCGGGGAGACCGTGTCGATCAGGCCCGTCGCGCCACGCGGCGAGCCCGCGTACCGCTGGAACTGGGACACGCCGCTCCTCCAGTCCCCGCACGACGCGAAAGTGCTGTACGCCGGCGCCAACAGGGTGTTCCGGTCGGCAGACCGCGGGCTGTCGTGGACGGTCATCAGCCCCGACCTCACCACCAACGCGCCGCGCGACGACATCGAGCTGATGGGGGTCAAGAACCGCGACACCCGGTTCTCGCGCAACGACGGCATCTCGGCGTGGCCGACGATCGTCTCGCTTGCCGAGTCGCCGAAGCGTCCGGGCCTGCTCTACGCGGGCACGGACGATGGCGTGCTGTCCGTGTCGAAGGACGCGGGCAAGAGCTGGGCGAACGTGTTTCCGAACGTCCCCGGCGTGCCTGCCGGGACGTACGTGTCCGAGGTCGTGCCGTCGCGCTTCGACGAGAACACGGTGTACGCCGCCTTCGACGGACACCGGCAGAACGACTTCGGCACGTACGTCTACGCGAGCGCCGATGCGGGCCGGACGTGGCGGTCGATCGCGGCGAACCTGAAGGACGAGGTGGTGCGGACGCTGACGGAGGACACCCGGAACCGCGACGTGCTGTACATCGGCGCCGAGACCGGGCTCTTCGTGACGATCGATCGCGGCGCGAGCTGGGTGCGCGTGAGGGCGAACCTGCCGACGGTGCGCATCGACGAGATCACGCTGCACCCGCGCGACAACGCGCTGATCCTGGCGACGCACGGGCGGTCGATCTGGATCCTCGATCGCCTCGAGCCCATCCAGGAGTACGCCGCGCTGCAGGCGGCGGAAGGCGCGAAGCTGTTCACGACGCCGCCGTCGGCCGCCTACCGCCGGCCCGCGCGCGACCGCAACTACGAGTTCTGGGGCGACCAGACGTTCTTCGGCGAGAACCCGCCGCAGGCGGCGGTGCTGAC
>CAZBIP010000070.1:13806-15250 GCA_964491885.1 uncultured Vicinamibacterales bacterium | reverse complement strand
GCGATGACGCGCTTGCCGGTCTGGGCCGCGGCCTTGACGACGGCCGGGCCGCCGGTCACGCAGAGGAGCGCGACGTCCGGGTGATGGAACACCTGCCCCGCCGCCTCGATGCTGGCCTCGGCCATGGTCGTGATGACGTTGGTGACGCCGACCTCGCGCTGGATCTCGCGGTTGAAGAGCGCGAGCGCGTACGCCGCCACGAGGGCGCCGGCGGGGTGCGGGCTGAACACGGCGGTGTTGCCCGCCGCGAGCACGTTGATGGCGTTGCTCACCATGGTCGGAACGGAATGCGTGGCCGGCAGGATCATGCCAATCACGCCCCAGGGCGCCCGCTCGATGACGCAGAGCCCCGTGCGATCGCTCCGCGCGTCGCTGCGCATCACCTCGACGCCCTGCACGTAGCGCATCGCCCGCAGCTTGGCGATCTTGTGGTCGAGGCGGCCGATGCGCGTCTCGTCCATCTCCATGCGGCCAAGCTCCTCGGCGCGCTCCTCGCACAGCCGCCGGATCACGCCGACCATGCGGCCGCGGTCCTCGAGGCTCATCTCCGCCACGCGCACCTGCGCGGCGGCGGCCGCCTTCACCGCCTCGTCGACGGTGGCGAACACGCCGTCGCCCAGGGGAGCGCGCTTCCGGGCCGGTGCCTGCGGCGCAGGCCGGCTGTCGGACGCCGGAACGGAGGAACGGACGGCCGTGCCCCCGGGCGGGCGCGAACCCTGCGCCGGGCGCAGGACGGCCGCAGGCGCCGCCCCCGGGTACGCCAGCAGCCGCGCCACGACCTCCTGGGCGATGTCGGCGACGACGCGGTCGCGGTCCGGAATCATTGCGGCATCTCCACCCTGGCTGCGCCCATCTCGATCGTGTCGACGATGCCGACGATGACCGCGTCGGCCGGGCTGTCCTTGGTGACCGGCGTGAAGCGCGCCGAACTGCCCTGCGTGAACAGCACGTAGGTCCCGATGCCGGCGCCCACGCTGTCGACCGCCACCACCGTGTTGCCGGACTCGACGAGCGAGCCGTCCTTCGCGACGCAGGGCTGGACGACCAGCAGCTTCATGCCCTGGAACTTCGCGTGCTTCTGCGTCGCGACGACGCTGCCGATGACTTTCGCGAGGAACATGGTGCCTTCCTTTCGCCGCGGACCCGGGTCCACGGCCGCCGCCACAATTGGTGACACGTTCCAATTCCAGGTACGAGCCGGGAATTGGAACGTGTCACCAATTGCCAATCGTCACTGTTCGCGGCAAGGTTCCATCCCTGATGGAGGCCGGGTCTTCAAGCCCGGCGTGCCCGGTCCGCGTCGCGGTCGCTCTCTCAGCCCGGCAGCGTCCCCACCACGTCGTCGTGCGGGCGCGGGATCACGTGCACGCTGATGACCTCGCCGACCGCGCGCGCCGCCACGACGCCGGCGTCCACCGCCGCCTTGACCGCCGCGACGTCGCCG
>CAZBIP010000070.1:3096-13706 GCA_964491885.1 uncultured Vicinamibacterales bacterium | reverse complement strand
GCGCGCCGCCACGACGCCGGCGTCCACCGCCGCCTTGACCGCCGCGACGTCGCCGGCCAGGAAGATCGAACACATCCCGCTGCCGACCTTCTTCCATCCCTTGAACGTGACGTCCGCCGCCTTGAGCGCCGCGTCGGCGGCCTGCACGAGGGGCGTGAGACCGCGCGTTTCAATCATGCCGATAGCTGTCTGTGCCATGCCGTCCTCCAGCGCCTAGCCGAGCATTCCGGCGACGAGGCCGTCGTGCGGCCGGGTGATGACGTGGGCCGCGACCAGCTCGCCGACGGCCTTGGCCGCCGCCGCGCCGGCGTCGACCGCCGCGCGGACGCTTCCAACGTCGCCGCGGACCACCGCGGTGACGTAGCCGCTGCCGATCTGCATGCGGTTCGTGAGCTTCACGTTCGCCGCCTTGCACATGGCATCGCTGGCCTCGACCAGGCCGACGATTCCCTTGGTCTCAATCAAGCCGAGTGCTTCCACCATGGTCCTGCTCCCTTCAACAGCCGCGCCTACGAGAGGCCGGCCGCCGCCTTCGGGCCGAGCTTCCCCACGAGCCCCTCGAGGTCGTCGTGCGGCCGTGGGATGACGAGGACGCTCACCACCTCGCCCAGAGGCTTCGCCGCGGTGGCGCCGGCATCGACCGCCGCCTTGACCGCCGCCACCTCGCCCTCGACGAACGCCGCGACCAGGCCCGAGCCCGCCGGCTCCCAGGTCCTGAAGGTCACGCTGGCCGCCTTCAGCATCGCGTCGACGGCCTCGAAGAGCGCCACCAGTCCACGTGTTTCGATCATGCCAATCGCAGGTTTCACCGCGCGCTCCTGTTCCGGCCGGGCTGGTGCCGCGGCCCGTTTCCCGTCCCGCCGTGCCGGGGCCGAAGCCCCGGGCCGTTTCCGTCCTGCCGGCGTCACCGCCCGCCGCCTTCCGCCCTGAAGAGATCGAAGTCCTTCGCCATGTGCAGCGCGCATGCGTTGGCCTCGTCCGTGTCCATGTGCACGTTCAGCCGCGACGTCGGATCGATGCGCGCGATCACGCGGCTGAAGACGACCGGGGCATCGCTGCCGACGCGCAGGTGCATGATGTCGCCCTGCTTCACGCCGTAGTGCTCGGCCTCGGCCGGGTTCATGTGCACGTGGATGGCGGCCCGGATCAGGCCCTGCTCGAGCTTCACCATGCCGGCGGGCCCGACCACGTACGCGCCGGGCGTGCCGGCGATGTCGCCCGACAGCCGCACCGGCACGTCGTCGAACCCGAGGCTGATGGCGTCCGTGAAGGCCAGCTCGATCTGCGACTGCTTCCGGAGCGGGCCGAGGATGCGCAGGTTCGGGATCGTGCGGCTGCGGCGGCCGATGAGGGTCACCATCTCCTTGGCGGCGAAGTTGCCCTCCTGGTAGAGCGGCCGATCCGGCGTGAGCTCGTGGCCGGGGCCGAACAGCACGTCGAGGTCCTCGCGGCTCACGTGCATGTGCCGGGCCGATACGTGCACGACCAGGGGATTCGGCCCGCCCCTGGACGCGCCGCCGAACCGCGCCGCCACCACTTCGCGCACCACGTCCTCGACGGCCGCCCGGCTGAGCGCCGGGCGATCGAGCGTCGCGGTCCTAGCGGCCATGCGCGCCTCCCGTTGCGTCGGCGCGGCGGACGACCTCGGCCGTCGCGCGCGCCACGATCCGCTCCTCGTCCGCCGGGACGATGAGGATGGGCACGCGCGAGGCGGCGGAAGAGATCCTGGCGACGCCGCGCGCGTCCGCGTTGAGAGCCGTGTCGAGGACGAGGCCGAACTCGCCGAGGCCCGCACACACGCCGACGCGGATGTCCGGGCTGTTCTCGCCGATCCCGCCCGAGAAGGTGAGGACGTCGATGCCGCCGAGTTCGACGAGGAACGCGCCCAGATAGTGGCGGATGGAGCGGACGTACGCGTCGAGGGCCAGGCGCGCCCGCGCGTTGCCCGACGCGGCGGCTTCGTCGAGGTCGCGGATGTCGCCCGACAGCCCGCTGACGCCCGCAAGGCCGGACTGGGCCGAGAGGACCCGCGCCATCTCGTCGGGGCCGAGGCCGCGCTTCTTCATGACGAAGAGGGCCGCGAACACGTCGAGGTCGCCGCATCGGTTGTTCTGGGGCAGGCCCGACTGGGGAGACATGCCGAAGCTCGTGTCGACCGCCACGCCGTCGCGGATAGCCGCGAGGCTGGAACTGCCGCCGAGATGGCAGGAAACGTGCCGCAGGCCGGGCCCGAGCACCGACTGCGCGTGCTCGTTCGCTGCGCGGTGGCTGGCGCCGTGAAAGCCGTACCGGCGCACGCCGAGTTCCTCGCGCCAGGCGAAGGGCACCGCGTAGGTCGTGGCGGCATCGCTGAGGCGGTCGAAAAAGGCCGTCTCGAAGAGCGCGACGAGCGGCACCCCGGGCACGCCGCGGGCGAACGACCGCATGGCCGCGACGTAGGGCGGGTTGTGCGCGGGCGCGAAGAAGGCGTACTCCTCCATGGCGGCGAGCACGTCGTCGTCCACCACGCGCGCGCCGCTGACGGGGCCCGCGTGGACCGCCTTGAAGCCGATGGCCGCCAGCTCGCCCAGGTGGCGGAGCGGCTTGCCATCCCCGGCGATGTCCGCGACGCAGCGCCGGATGGCCGTCTCGTAGTCCGGGCAGTCGCCGCCGGGCTGGCCGATGCGCTCGATCCGGCCCTGGGCCAGGACGGCGTCGCGCTCGACGGCGTAGAGCCGGTACTTGAACGACGTGCTGCCGATGTTGGCGACCAGGATGTTCATGGCCTGACTGGTTATGACGGATTCTGACGCAGACGAGGAAGACCGGAATCGGCCTCAATACTGGGGCTCGTCACCCGAATCTTCCCCGCCCCCACCCAATATCGGCGCGACTATATGATTTCTGTTGACTGATTGCAAGCAGAAATCTACACTAACGCGCGTCAGAACGCGTGGGAGTGACGGACATCGTCCGATAACACGCATGGGATGCCCATGAACCGGTCACAGACGACACCCTCGGGCCTTTCACTCGACCGCATCGCCGACCTGGGCGTGGTTGGCGCGGGCGGCGGAGGGTTCCCCACGGCAGTCAAGCTGGCCGCGCGCGTGTCGACCGTGATCGTCAACGGCGCCGAGTGCGAGCCCCTGCTGCACAAGGACAAGGAGTTGCTCCACCACCTCGCGGAGCCGATGCTGCGCGGCCTGGCGGCAGCGATGGCGCTCACCGGCGCGCGAGAGGGCATCATCGGCATCAAGGAGAAGTACACGGCGGTGATGGCCGGCCTCGAGCCGCTCTTGCCACGGAACGTCCGCATCCTGCCGCTCCGGGATAGCTACCCGGCGGGCGACGAGTTCCTGCTGGTGTACGACGCCGTCGGCCGGATCATCCCCCCTGGCGGCCTGCCGAAGGACGTCGACGCGGTCGTCGCCAACGTCGAGACGCTCGTCAACATCGGCCTCGACCGGCCCGTCACGCACAAGTACCTGACGGTGGCGGGCGCCGTCGCCGCGCCCGTGACCCTCTGCGTGCCGCTCGGCATACCCATCGGGGATCTCATCGCCAGGGCCGGCGGCGCCACCGTACCCGACTTCGCCGTGCTGCTCGGCGGCGCGATGATGGCGCGGCTCGCCCCCGGACTCGACGAGCCCGTGACGAAGACGCTCGGCGGCCTCATCGTCCTGCCCGCGTCGCACCCGCTCCTCGATCGCTACCGGGCCACGCCGCGGCAGATCGCGCGCATCGGCCGGTCGGCCTGCGACCAGTGCCGGTTCTGCACGGACCTCTGCCCGCGCTTCCTCATCGGCCATCCGATCCAGCCGCACCTCGCGATGCAGTCGCTGGGGTTCTCGACGAGCCCTTCGTCGATGGTGGCCGGGACCCTCTATTGCTGCGAGTGCAATCTCTGCAGCCTCTATTCGTGCCCGGAGAACCTCGACCCGAAGAACGTATGCGTCGCGGCAAAGCCGGCCGCGCGCGAGCGGAAGCTCTTCTGGTCGGGGACGCCGGACTCGGTCACGCCGCACCCGCTGGCGCCGGATCGGCGCGTGCCGACGAAGCGCCTGATGGCGAAGCTCGGCCTGACCGGATTCCGCAACGTCGGCCCGCTCGAAGAACTGGGCGTCTCGCCGCGGCGCGTCGTGCTGCCGCTGAAACAGCACGCCGGCGCCCCGGCGGTGCCCGCCGTCCAGCCCGGCGCCCGCGTGTCGGTTGGGGATCTCGTGGCGGCGCCTGAGGCAGGCGCGCTCGGCGCGCGCATCCACGCGAGCATCGCCGGCACGGTCCGCTCGGTGGACGGCGCCGTGGTGATCGAGGCGTGAGAGGTGAAGGGGAGTCAGCCGTGTCGAAGCTGAGATCGATCGGGCTCATCGAGGTCTCGTCCATCGCCGCCGGCTACGTCGCCCTCGACGCCATGCTCAAGGCGGCGCAGGTGGACCTGCTGCTCGCGCGCACCATCTGCTCGGGCAAGTACCTCATCGTCATCGGCGGTGACGTCGCCTCGGTGCAGGCGTCCGTGGACGCGGGCGCCGCCAAGTGCGATGGGTCGCTCATCGAGCGGCGCGTCGTCACGAAGGTGCACCCGAGCGTGTTCCCCGCCATCGGCCTCGCCGTCGATGCCCCGACGGATACGACCAAGGCCCTCGGCGTAATCGAAACGTTCTCCGCATCGAGCATCGTGGACGTGGCCGACGCGGCCGCCAAGGCCGCCAACATCGTGCTCTTCCGCATCCACCTCGCCATGGCGGTTGGCGGCAAGGGGTTCGTCGTACTGACCGGCGACATCGCGAGCGTCGAGGCAGCCGTCGCCGCGGGCGCCGCCGTGGCGTCGGGCGAGGGCATCCTCGTCGGCAAAGCCATCATCCCGGGTCCGGCGCAGGAATTGTTCCGCGAGTTCATGTGACGTGTCGCCGGGTCCGAGGACCCGGCCTCCACCAGTCTGGAGGAAGGCCCGGCCTCCATCCGGGCGGGGCCGCGACCACAACTCGCTGATGGAGCCCGGGGGCTTCAGCCCCCGGGTCATGCGTCGGCAGCAAGGCAGGAGGTCCTGTGGCTCTCCACGCGCGAACGGGTTGCCGTGTCGCCCCGCTGCTTGCAGCGCTCCTGGTTGCCATCGCCGGTCCTTCCCTGGTCGCCAGTCAGCTTCCTCTGGTCTACGACGTGCGAGCCTTCGGCGCCAGAGGCGACGGCCAGACGATCGACACGCCCGCCATCCAGGCGGCCATCGACAGGGCGGCGGCGGCCGGCGGAGGCACGGTCTATCTTCCGGCCGGCACCTACGCGAGCTACTCGATCCGCCTGAAGAGCCACATCACGCTCCATATCGGGCCTGGTGCCACGCTCCTCGCAGCCGCGCCGTCGCCCGAACGGGGGCGCTACGACGCGCCGGAGCCGAACGAGCACGACCTCTACCAGGACTTCGGCCACAGCCACTGGCAGAACAGCCTCATCTGGGGCATCGGCCTCGAGGACGTCGCCATCGCCGGGCCGGGGCGCATCGACGGGGCGGGGCTCACGCGCCGCGGCCCGGGCGCCCGCTGGTCGGCGAAAACGGGCGACCGCCCGCTCAGCATGGGGGCCGCCGTCGGAGCGAAGGGCGACCCTGAGGCTGCAGCCAGGCAGTCGATGGACGGGCAGGGCAACAAGGCGATCGCGCTGAAGCGCTGCCGGAACGTCCGGCTGCGCGACTTCACCGTGCTCAACGGCGGCCACTTCGCCATCCTCGCCACGGGCGTCGACAACCTCTCGATCGACGGCCTCGTCATCGACACCAACCGCGACGGCATCGACATCGACGCCTGCCGTCACGTGCGCATCTCGAACACCGCCGTGAACTCGCCGAACGACGATGCAATTGTCCTGAAGAGCTCGTACGCGCTGGGCGAGGCTCGCGCCACCGAGAACGTGACCATCACGAACTGCCACGTCAGCGGCTACGACCCCGGCACGTACCTCTCGGGGACGTTCGGGCGCACGCAGGAGCGCGCGCCGGACCGGGACGGGCCGACCGGCCGCATCAAGCTGGGGACGGAATCGAGCGGAGGCTTCCGGAACATCACCGTGTCGAATTGCGTGTTCAACCGTTCGCGCGGCATCGCCCTGGAGACGGTGGACGGCGGGGACGTCGAGAACGTGACCGTGACGAACGTCGCGATGCGCGACGTGACCACCGCGCCGCTGTTCCTGCGCATTGGCGACCGCGGGCGCACGCCCGGGAGTCCTCCTCCCGGCCGCATGCGGCGCATCGTCATCAGCAACGTCGTGGCCACCGACGTCGATCCCCGGTACCCGGCGCTCATCGCCGGCCTCGCCAGCCAGCCCGTCGAGGACGTGGACCTCGCCAGCATCCGCATCCTCTACCGCGGCGGCGGCACGAAGGAGGATGCGGCCCGCGAGCCTCCCGAGCACGAGACCGCCTATCCCGAGCCCAGCATGTTCGGCACGCTCCCGTCGTACGGGTTCTTCATCCGCCACGCCCGGAACGTGACCCTGCGCGACGTCGAGGTGGGGTTCGGCGCGGATGACCTGCGGCCAGCGATCGTGCTGCACGACGTGACTGGCGTGCACTTCGATCACGTGAAAGCGCGTCTCGCGCCCGACGTGCCGTTCGCAGTACTCCGCGACGTGCGCGGCCTGTCGAGCCGCGATACGCCGGGCCTCCCGGAGAGCCGTTAGCGGCCAGATTGCCCCTTGTGCTCCGGCCCGGGCCGGGGCAAGCTTACGCAGTCGAAGTCCCGTCGAACAGGAGGCGCGAAGACCGTGGCCACCTTCACCCGACTCGGATCCCGCCCGCGGAGCAGCGTTGTCGCAGCGGCGACCCTGATTGCCGCCGGCCTCCTTGGCACCGTCATCGTCCTGCACGCGACGCAGGCTGCGCCCCCGCCGGGGCCGCCAGGGGCGGGCGCGCGCCCGGGCGTGGCGGCGTCCTCCGCGTTGCCCGATCTCCATCGCCACTTCGTCGACCCTCCGGACGATGCCCGGATCATGATGCGGTGGTGGTGGTTCGGCCCCGCCGTCACGAAGGCCGGGCTCGAGCGCGAGATGCGCCTGATGAAAGAGGGCGGAATCGGGGGATTCGAGATCCAGCCGGTCTACTCAGTCCTCCTGGACGACCCCGCGCAGGGCTACGTGACGCACCCGTTCCTGTCCGATGCCTTTCTTGACGACGTGCGTTTCACGGCGGGCAAGGCGAAGGAACTGGGCCTGCGTGCCGACCTGACGATCGGCAGCGGCTGGCCGTACGGAGGCCCGCAGATCGGCATCACGCAGGCCGCGGGGAAACTGCGAATCGAGCGGGTGCAGGCCCCGGCGGGCGCGTCGCGCGTGCCCGTCCCCGACATCCGCACCGGCGAGCGCCTGATCGCGGCGTTCCTCGCGCCGTCGTCTCCCGCCTCGTCCCCCGAGGGGCTGCGCGAGGTGTCGGCGATCGAGCAGGGCGTGTTACGGCTGCCGGACGCCGCCGCGAAGGCCCGCGAGGTGCTGTTCTTCATCAGCAGCCGCACCGGGCAGATGGTGAAGCGGGCCGCGGTCGGATCGGAGGGCTTCGTCCTGAACCACTACGACCGCGCCGCGGTCGATCATTACCTGCGCGAGGTCGGCGACCGCCTCATGTCGCCCTTTGGCGGCACGCCCCCGTACTCCGTGTTCTGCGACAGCCTCGAGGTCTACGAGTCGGACTGGACCGACGACTTCCTCGACGCGTTCCGGGCGAAGCGAGGCTACGACCTGCGGCCGCTGCTGCCGGCGCTCCTGCTCGACGCCGGGCCTTCCACCGCCGCCATCCGCCACGACTGGGGCCAGACGCTGACGGAGCTCGTGAACGAGCGGTTCTACGGGCCGATGCAGGCGTGGGCGCGCCGCCACAACACGCGCTTCCGCATACAGGGCTACGGCGTTCCGCCGGCCACGATTTCGAGCAACGCGGAGGTCGATCTTCCCGAAGGCGAGGGCGCGCAGTGGCGCGTGCTCCGCGCCTCGCGCTGGGCCTCGTCCATCGGGCACCTGTACGACCGCCCCGTCGTGTCGTCGGAGACGTGGACCTGGCTGCACTCGCCCGTGTTCCTGGCCTCGCCGCTGGACCTCAAGGCCGAGGCCGACGTGCACTTCCTGCAGGGCATCAACCAGCTCATCGGCCACGGCTGGCCGTACACGGCCGACGGCGTGGCGTACCCGGGCTGGCGGTTCTACGCCGCCGGCGTCTACAACGAGAAGAACCCCTGGTGGATCGTCATGCCAGACCTGGCCCGCTACCTCCAGCGCATGAGCTGGCTGATGCGCCAGGGCCGGCCCGTGAACGACGTGGCGTTCTACCTGCCGACCGACGACACCTGGGCGCAGTTCGTGCCGGGGCGGATCGGCAGCTTCATCGACATGATGGCGCGGGCGCTCGGGCCGGAGGTCGTGCCGGCGGTGCTCGACGCGGGCTTCAACCTCGACTTCGTGGACGACGGGGTGCTGGCCGGGCGGGCGAAGGTGGAGCAGGGCAGGCTCGCCATCGGCGCGAATCGGTACCGGGCCGTCGTGGTGCCGAACGTGGAGCGCATGCCCATCGCCACGCTGCGCCTGCTCGAGGAGTTCGCGAAGCAGGGCGGCCAGGTGTTCGCCACGCGGCGCGTGCCGTCGCTGGCGCCGGGATACAAAACCGCTGCGTCCGACCACGCTGGCGTCGCAGCGGCGGCGGAGCGGCTGTTCCGCGGCACGTCGCCCGCCGGGGTGTTCGTGGAGCGAGACGCCGATCTCACCGCGGCCCTGAAGTCGCGGCTGACGCCCGACGTGGCGCTGTCGGCCGGCACGGGCGCCGTCGCGGCCGTGCACCGGCAGACCGACGCGGCAGACGTCTACTTCGTCGTCAACACGTCGAACGTGCGGCAGGCATTCGAGGCGACGTTCCGCGTGAACGCGCGCGGGGCGGAAGCCTGGAACGCGCTGACTGGAAGCGCCGCGCCGGTGGCCGTCCGGCCCGTCGTCCGGGCGCGCGGGGCCGCTGCGGCGGGTTCCGCCCCCGAAGGCGCGACCGTCGCGCTCGACCTCGCGCCGTACGAATCGATCGTCATCACGTTCCCGACCGGCCAGCCGGGACAACGGATGCGTCCGCCGCGGCCTGCTGGCGGGCCACGGAACCTGCCGCTTCCCGTCGACATCAGCGCCGGCTGGCGCGTCGCGTTCGGCCCGTCGGGCGCGCCGGCGGAATGGCCCGCCCTGCGGTCGTGGACGGAAGACGAGGAGACGAGGCACTTCTCGGGCGTGGCCAGCTACGAGAAGGACATCGAGGTGCCGGCGGCGATGCTGCGCCGCGGCGTAGCCGTGAGGCTGGACCTCGGCGAGCCGAAGGCCATCCAGGCCGGTCAGTTGCGCAATGGCACGCAGGCCTGGCTGGACGCGCCGGTGCGCGACGCCGCCGTCGTCTTCGTGAACGGCACGCGCGCGGGCTCAGCCTGGTGCCCGCCCTACGCGGTGGACGTGACGCCGTTCCTTCGGCCGGGCGCCAACCGCCTTCGCATCGAGGTGGGCAATCTCGCGATCAACCACATGGCCGGGCGCGCGCTGCCCGACTACAAGCTGCTGAACCTGCGCTACGGGTCGCGTTTCGATCCGCAGGACATGAACAAGGTGGTGCCTGTGCCGGCAGGCCTGCTCGGGCCGATCCGGCTCGTGGCGGCGCCGGCAGGGCCGGCCGCGTCACGCTGATCCGCCGGAAGGTGAGGCAGGCCCATCGAGGATCGGGCTTTCACGTCGGCCCTGGGGTTGGGCTCCGCCCAGGGCGAAGGCACGGGCATGGCTGACGACACCGCTTCGCGCAGGAACGAGCCGGTCGACGAGTACGAGCGCGAACCCGTCCCCGAGAAGGCGTGGCTCGGGTTCTCCAGCTTCCTGGGGCAGTACGCCGGCGAACACACCTCCGGCACCGAGCTCATGCTCGGGCCGCTGTTCATCGCCTCCGGGGTGAGCGCCGCCGCCGTGGTCGGCGGCCTCGCCGTCGGCAACCTGCTGGCGGTGCTGAGCTGGCTGCTGCTCACGGCCCCGATCGCGACGCGCGCGCGCCTGACGCTGTATTTCCAGTTGGAGAAGATCTGCGGGCGCACGCTCGTGACCGCGTACAACCTCGCGAACGGGCTGATGTTCTGCTTTCTCGCCGGGGCCATGGTCACCGTGAGCGCCACCGCGGTGGGCGTCTGGTTCGACATCTCGATGCCGGCGCTCAACGACACCTGGCCGAACAGCGTCGGGTGGGTGGTCACCGTGCTGGTCATGGGCTCGGTCATCGCGGTAGTCGCGGCGTACGGCTACAAGGTGGTGGCGCGGATCGCGAACCTCGCGGCGCCGTGGATGGTCGTCGTGTTCATCGCCTTCGGCGTCGTCGGCGCCAGGCAGCTCGGCATCGAGTCCGTGGGCGAGTTCTGGCCGAAGGCCCAGGAGCTCATCTGGACCGGCGGGCCGCCGCTCGCGGGCCGGGTGAAGTTCACGTTCTGGCACGTCCTGTTCTTCGCGTGGTTCTGCAACATGGCCGTGCACATCGGGATGGCCGACCTCACGATCTTCCGCTACGCGCGGAAGTCGTGGTACGGCGTCGCCACGGCGGCGGGCATGTACCTGGGCCACTTCATCGCGTGGCTCTCGGCGTCGATCCTGTA
>CAZBIP010000070.1:0-2996 GCA_964491885.1 uncultured Vicinamibacterales bacterium | reverse complement strand
GCCGCCCGGATCGTGTCGATCGCGGCGCTCGTCCTGACGATCCTGCCGCCGATCCTGTTCTTCGGGAACCGGATGGACATCGATTCGATGAAGATGTGGATGCTGGGCGCGGCCGTCGCGTGGTTCGCCTCGGCGCCGCTGTGGATGAAGAAGTAACCCGGCTTTGCGAGGCTGCGAACGTATGCGGCTCAAACATCATCGAGGCGTTCTCCTGGCTGCCGTTCTGCTTGCTCTGGCGCTCGCCGCCGGGGGGCGCGCCGCCGGGCCGCCGCCCATCGACCGGCAGGCGCTCGTCTCTCGACACCACGTCATACTGACGAGCCTGGACACGGAGTCGCCGCTCTCTGTCGGGAACGGCGAGTTCGCGTTCACGGTGGACGCGACGGGGCTGCAGACGTTCCCCGAGGCGTACGAGCGGACGATCCCCCTGGGGACGCTCTCGCAGTGGGGCTGGCACACGTTCCCGAATCCGGAGAACTGGCACATCGATCGGTTCGCCTTCAAGAAGTACGCGAGCCACGGGCGCATGGTGGGCTACGCGGACATCCCGGGCGAGCGCACGCCCGAGATCAACTGGCTGCGGGCGAACCCGCACCGCCTGCACCTCGGCCGGATCGGCTTCCGGCTGACGCGCGCGGACGGCTCGGCCGGATCGCCCGCCGACCTCTCGGAGATCCGCCAGACGCTCGACCTCTGGAACGGGGTCATCACGAGCCACTTCCGGTTCGACGGCCAGACCGTTGACGTCGAGACGATCGGCCACCCGTCGCTCGACGGCGTGAGCGTGCGCGTGGCGTCGTTGCTCCTGAAGGCCGGGCGGATCGCGATCGAGTTCCGCTTCCCCTACGGCACCGGCCAGGTCGTGACGGCGGACTGGTCGAAGCCCGAGGCGCACGCGACCGTCCTGGCGCAGCCGGGGCCGCTCGAAGCCCGCTTCGCCCGAGCGCTCGACGCGGACCGGTACGTGGCGTCGGCGCGCTGGTCGCCCGGCGGCGCCATCGCGGAAACCGGGCGCCATGCCTACGCGCTGTCGGCGCCGGGATCAGACGCGCTGGCCGTGACGACGATCTTCACCCCCGGGCCGACGACCGGTGCGGTGCCGGCGTTCGACGAGGTGAAGGCCGCCGCGCGGGCGCACTGGAACCGCTTCTGGTCCACCGGCGGCGCGATCGATTTGTCGGGCAGTTCCGACCCGCGCTGGAAGGAACTCGAGCGGCGCGTCGTGCTGTCGCAGTACCTCACCGCCATCCAGTGCGCCGGCCGGTATCCGCCTCAAGAGACCGGGCTGACGTTCAACAGTTGGGAAGGGAAGTTCCATCTCGAGATGCACTGGTGGCACGCCGCGCAGTTCGCGCTGTGGGACCGGCTCGCGCTCCTCGAGCGGAGCCTCGGCTACTACGACGCCATCCTGCCGAAAGCCAGGGGCACGGCGACCCGGCAGGGCTACAGGGGCGCGCGCTGGCCGAAGATGACCGGCCCGACGGGCGACGAATCGCCGTCGGGCGTCGGCCCGTTCCTCGTCTGGCAGCAGCCGCACCCGATCTTCTACGCCGAACTGGTGTGGCGCCAGCGGCGCGACCGCGGCACGCTCGAGAAGTACCGGCAGGTGGTGTTCGAGACGGCGGAATTCATGGCGTCGTTCCCGGCGTGGGACGCGCAGGGCCAGAAACTCGTGCTCGGCCCGCCGCTCAACTGCGCACAGGAGAGGTACCCGCAGGACCGCACCGTCAACTGCGCCTTCGAGGCGAGTTACTGGGCGTGGGGCCTCCAGCGGGCCCAGGAGTGGCGCGAGCGCCTCGGCCTGCCGCGCGAAGCGGAATGGGATCGCGTCCTGAAGAGCCTCTCGGCGCCGGTCGTCGCCGAGGGCAAGTACCTCTTCGCGGAGACCGCGCCCGACACGTACTCGAACCCGCGGTGGATCACCGACCATCCGTCGGTCGTGGCGATGCTGGGTGTGCTGCCCGGCGACGGCGTGAATCGCGACGTGATGGCGCGCACCTTCGACTGGATCTGGGAGCGCTGGGACTGGCCGTCGACCTGGGGCTGGGACTACCCCATGATGGCCATGACCGCCGCGCGCCTTGGAAAGCCCGACAAGGCCATTGACGCGCTGCTGATGTCGACGCCGAAGAACGTCTACCGGGCCAACGGGCACAACCACCAGCGCCCCGGACTCACGATCTACCTCCCGGGCAACGGCGGGCTGCTGTACGCCGTCGCGATGATGGCGGCCGGCTGGGACGGCGCGCCGCCAGGCGACGCGCCTGGGTTCCCGAAGGACGGCAGGTGGGTGGTGAAGTGGGAAGGGCTGCGCACGGCGCCGTAGAGGACAGGAGTCAGAAGTCAGAATTCTGAATTCAGAATCCAGAAGCCAGAAGCCAGAATGATGGCGTGTCCCGCCGGCCGTCGACAGAGCCACGACCAGATGCGTGCCCGGCACGCCGGGCGGTTTGCGATACGCGCAGCCGACGGCTGAGAGGAGCGATCCCAGTATGATCCGCCGCGCGTTTCGCATGAGCGTCAACGAAGGCGCCGAGGCCGAGTACGAGCACCGGCATCGGCCCATCTGGCAGGAACTCGAGGAGACGCTGATCGCGCACGGCGTCTCGACGTACTCCATCTATCTCGATCCGGAGACGCGCGACTTGTTCGGTTACGTGGAGTACGAATCAGACGAACAGTGGGAAGGGGTCTCCGGCACCGACGTCTGCCGGCGCTGGTGGCGGCACATGCGCGACCTGATGCCGTCGAACGCCGACGACAGCCCCGTCTCGCGCGACCTCCGCGAGGTCTTTCACATCGAACGCGAGTTGGCCACAGAACCCGGGGTCTGAAGACCCCGGGCTCCATGTGACCACTGCAAGTCGGATCCTGCATTCCGGCGCGAGCCGCGTCTCGTGGAGGCCGGGTCTTCAGACCCCGGCTCGGCTACGCCTGCTCGAGCACGAACGACGCGAACGGCGCCAGCGTCGTCCGCCCCGTCAGTACACGCCCGT
>CAZBIP010000069.1:4132-15304 GCA_964491885.1 uncultured Vicinamibacterales bacterium | reverse complement strand
CCGACGTGCGCGCGGGCGTTGCGGAAGAAGCGCAGCCAGGGGCTGTCCTCGCCCCACTCGCGCGGCGCCCACGACAGCTGGATGGTCCGGAAGACACGCTCCGGGTGCGGCATGAGCGCGGTGAACCGGCCGTCGGCGGTCGTCACCGCCGTGAGGCCGCCGGCCGATCCGTTCGGGTTGAGCGGGTACAGCTCGGTGGGATTGCCGCGGTTGTCCACGTACCGCCCGGCCGCGAGCACCGCCGCGACGTCGTCCGGCCGATCGAAGAGCGCGCGGCCCTCGCCGTGGGCCGTGACGACGGGGATCCGGCTGCCCGCCATGCCCGCGAAGAAGAGCGACGGCCCCGGCAGCACCTCCATGGTGCAGAGGCGCGCCTCGAACTGTTCGGACGTGTTCTTCACGAACCGCGGCCACGCGGCGGCGCCGGGGATGAGCTCCTTCAGGGCGGCCATCATCTGGCAGCCGTTGCAGACGCCGAGGGCGAAGGTGTCCGTGCGGCCGAAGAACGCGGCGAACTCGTCGCGCGCGCGGGGGTTGTAGAGGATCGACTTCGCCCAGCCCTCGCCGCCTCCGAGGACGTCGCCGTACGAGAAGCCCCCGCACGCCGCGAACGCCTTGAACCCCGCCAGCGACACGCGGCCGGCGATGATGTCGCTCATGTGGACGTCGCAGGCCTCGAACCCGGCGCGGTCGAACGCTGCAGCCATCTCGACCTCGCCGTTGACGCCCTGCTCGCGCAGGATGGCGATGGGCGGCCGCGCGCCGGTCGCGACGAACGGCGCAGCGACGTCCGCGCCCGGGTCGAACGTGAGCGCGGGCGAAAGACCCGGATCGGCCTCGTCGAGGATCCGGTCGTATTCCTGCCGCGCCGACTCGGGGTTGTCGCGCAGCGTCTGCATCAGCCAGGTCGTCTCGGACCACGCGCGCTGCAGCGCCGTGCGCGGCTCGCTGAAGAGGACCTCGGGGCCGCGCCGGATCGTGACGCGTCCGTCCAGGGCCGGGCGGCCGACGACGCGCGCGTCGAGGCCGTGCGAGGCGAGGATGGCGAGGGCGCGGGAGAGGTACGGGCCCGGCACCTGGAGCACCGCGCCGAGTTCTTCGGCGAACAGGGCCGACAGGAGCGCCTCGTCGTCCGAGGAGCCAGCTGCGGCGGCGCTCGCGTCGATCTCGATGCCGGCGTGACCCGCGAACGCCATCTCCAGCAGCGTCACGATCAGCCCGCCGTCCGACCGGTCGTGATAGGCGAGGACCAAGCGGGCCGCGCGCAGGTCGGCCAGCGCGGCGTACAGCGCGCGCAGCGTGCCCGGATCGTCCACGTCCGGCGGCGCGCCCCCGGCCTGCCCGTGCACCTGCGCGAGGATCGACCCGCCGAGTCTCGCGCGCCCGCGCGCCAGGTCGACGAGCACCAGCGAGGACGGCCCCGTGTCGAGCCTGATCTGGGGCGTCCAGGTCTCGCGGATGTCGGCGCACGGGGCGAAGGCCGACACGATGAGCGAGACCGGGCTGACGACTTCGCGCGGCTCGCCGCCCTCGCTCCACGTCGTGCGCATCGACATCGAGTCCTTGCCGACGGGGATGCTGACGCCGAGCGCCGGGCACAACTCGAGGGCCACCGCGCGCACCGTGTCGAAGAGCGCCGCGTCCTCGCCCGGCGCGCCCGCGGCGGCCATCCAGTTCGCCGAGAGCTTCACGCGCGCCAGGGCGTCCGCCGGGGCCGCGGCCAGGTTGGTGAGCGCCTCGGCCACCGCCATCCGGCCCGACGCCGGGGCGTCGATGGCCGCGATCGGGGTCCGCTCGCCGATGGCGAACGCCTCACCCGCAAAGCCGTCGAACGACAGCAGCGTCGTCGCGCAGTCGGCGACGGGGACCTGCCAGGGGCCGACCATCTGGTCCCGAGCGCACAGGCCGCCGACGGTGCGATCGCCGATAGAGATGAGGAACGTCTTGTCGGCCACGGCCGGCGCGCGCAGCACGCGATCGAGGGCCCCGGCAATCGTGAGTCCGGAGGCATCGAACGGCGGCACGGCTCGCGGGACGCGCGCGACGTCCCGCGTCATGCGCGGCGGCTTGCCGAGCAGCGCCGGCAGGTCCATGTCCACCGCGTCCAGGCCGAACACCGGGTCGTGGACGATCAGGCGCTCGTCGCCCGTCGCGTGGCCGAGCACGGCGAAGGGACAGCGCTCCCGCTCGCAGAGATCCCGGAACGTGCCGAGGCCGTCCGGCGCCACGGCCAGGACGTAGCGCTCCTGGGCCTCGTTGCACCAGACCTCCCGGGGCGTCATGCCCGGCTCCTCGTTCGGGGCCGCGCGCAGGTCGATGCGCGCGCCGCGGCCGCCGCCGTGGGCCAGTTCCGGCACCGCGTTCGACAGGCCGCCGGCGCCGACGTCGTGGATCGAGAGGATCGGGTTACGGGCGCCGAGGGCGCGGCACCGGTCGATGACCTCCTGCGCGCGCCGCTGCATCTCGGCGTTGCCGCGCTGCACCGAGTCGAAGTCCAGGTCGGCCGTGTTCGCGCCGGTGGCCATGGACGAGGCCGCGCCGCCGCCCATGCCGATGAGCATGCCCGGGCCGCCGATCTGGATGACGAGCGCTCCCGCGGGGATCTCTCCCTTGTGGGACTGGTCCGCCGCGATGTTGCCCACGCCGCCGGCGAGCATGATGGGCTTGTGGTAGCCGCGCCGCACGCCGGCGACCGTCTGCTCGTAGCTGCGGAAGTAGCCCGCGAGGTTCGGCCGCCCGAACTCGTTGTTGAACGACGCCGCCCCGATGGGGCCGTCGATCATGATGGCCAGCGGCGAGGCGATCCGGCCGGGCTTCGACTCCGGCCCCTCCCAGGGCCGCACGAACCCGGGAATCCGCAGGTCGGACACCGAGAACCCGCACAGCCCGGCCTTCGGCTTCGACCCCCGGCCCGTGGCGCCCTCGTCTCTGATTTCGCCGCCCGACCCGGTGGCGGCGCCCGGGAAGGGCGAGATGGCGGTCGGGTGGTTGTGCGTCTCCACCTTCATCAGCGTGTGCGTCAGCTCGCGCCGGGAGACGTAGCGGTTCGTGACGGGATCGGCGAAGAACCGCTCCGCGTCGCGGCCCTCCATCACGGCCGCGTTGTCGGCGTACGCCACCACCGTGCCCTGCGGATTCGCCCGGTGGGTCTCGCGGATCATGCCGAACAGCGATTCACGCCTCGACTCGCCGTCGATGACCCACTCCGCATTGAAGATCTTGTGCCGGCAGTGCTCCGAGTTCGCCTGCGCGAACATCGTCAATTCGACGTCGGTCGGGTTCCGGTTCCGGCCGGCGAAGTACTCGACGAGGTAGTCGATCTCGTCCGGCGCGAGGGCGAGCCCCAGCGCGGCGTTGGCGTCCGCGACGGCCTGCGGCCCGCGGCCGAGGATGTCGATTTCGGCGAGCGGCTTCGGCGCCACGTGGTGAAAGAGCTCTACCGCCCGATCCGGCGACGCCAGCACGTTCTCCGTCATGCGGTCGTGCAGCAGCGGCAGGACGGCGTCGAGATCGCCGCTGCCCTGGACCGAGTAGCTCACGCCGCGCTCGATCCGCCTCACGGCGCCGAGGCCGCAGTGGCGGGCGATGTCGGTGGCCTTCGACGACCACGGCGAGATCGTCCCGACGCGCGGCGTGACGAGCACCGTCCGCCCGTCCGCCTCGACGGCCGGCGGCCCGTAGGTCAGCAGCCGCGCCAGCGTATCCGCGTCGGCGTCCTCGAGGGAGCCGTCCACCTCGACGAAATGCAGGTAGCGTGCGGCCGCGACGCTCAGGCCGGGCTGCACGAGGCCGATCTCGCGGTTGAGCTTGTCGAGCCGGAAGGCCGAAAGGGCTGAGCCGCCGCCGAGCGTCAGGACGGCCACGCTACTTCCCCCGCAGCCTCGACACCGTCCCGTCCACACCGTCCGGCGGCAGCTTGTCGGCGAACTGATCGCGGTCGCCGAGGGCGTCCTTGAGGCGGGCCAGCTCGGTCTTGAGCGCGGACGTGACCTTCTCGAAGCCCTGCTGGCCGTACACGTTGTGCATTTCCGAAGGATCGTTCACGAGGTCGAACAGCTCCCACTGGTTCTTCTTCCAGTAGTAGATCAGCTTGTGCGTGAGCGTGCGGACCCCGTAATGGGCCGCGGTGTTGTGGTGCCCGGGGTCGTGATAGTAGCGGTAGTACACCGACGTGCGCCAGTCGGCGGGCGTCTTCCCGCGCAGCACGGGCAGGAGGCTCCGGCCGTGCATGTCGGGCGGCACGGGCAGGCCGGCGGCGTCGAGGAACGTCGGCGCGAAGTCGACGTTGAGCGCCATGGCTCGCGTCACGCCCCCGGCCTTGATGCCCGCGGGCCACCGCACGAGGAACGGCATGCGGAGGCTCTCTTCGTACATGAAGCGCTTGTCGTACATGCCGTGGTCGCCGAGGAAGAACCCCTGGTCGCTCGTGTAGATCACGATCGTGTTCCGCGAGAGTCCGGTCCGATCGAGGTGATCCAGCACGCGGCCGACGCCGTCGTCCACCGACTGGACCGTGGCGAGGTAGTCCTGCATGTACCGCTGGTACTTCCAGCGGGCGAGTTCCTCACCGCGCAGCACGAACGGCTCGCCGTTCCGCTGAATCGTGACTTCCTTCGGCTTCTCCCAGTTCCACTTCATGAGCGCGGGGCCCGACAGCCCCGCGGGGGGCTTCAGCTTCAAGTCGCTGTTCGTCATGTCGTCGGCCACGCGCTGCTGGTTCTCGCGCAGGGCGTCCGTCCGCGTGACGTAGGTGTCCCAGAACGTGGGCGGCTCGGGGATCCACCGGTTCTCGAACTGCTTCCTGTAGGTCTCGTTCGGCACCCAGTTCCGGTGCGGGGCCTTGTGGTGCCACATCAGGAAGAACGGCTTGCCGGCGGGCCGCTTGTCGACGAACGCGATCGCCAGGTCCGTGAGGACGTCGGTGACGTAGCGCCCGTCGTACTTCTTCTCGCCCGTCGCCGTGTAGAGCAGCGGATCGAAGTAGTCGCCCTGCCCGGGCAGGATCTCCCACGCGTCGAACCCCGCCGGGTCGCTCCCGAGGTGCCACTTGCCGATCATGCCCGTGTAGTAGCCGCCCGCCTGCAGCAGTTTCGCGACCGTCTGCCGCGAGCTGTCGAACCGGTTGAACACGGGCACGCCGTTCGCGTGCGAGTACTGCCCCGTCAGGATCGCCGCGCGGCTGGGCGTGCAGATCGAGTTCGTCACGAACACGTTGTCGAACCGCATGCCCTCGCGGGCGAGGCGGTCGATGTTCGGCGTCGTGTTCACCCGGGAGCCGTACGCGCTGATCGCGTGGGCGGCGTGGTCGTCCGACATGATGAAGACGATGTTCGGGCGATCGGCGGCCGGGGCCGGAGCCGCGAAGGCGGCCAGGCAGAACAGGGCGGTCGCGGTTCTCATGGGAGGATTCTATCCCGGACGCGGTAGAATCGCCCCTGCCGGATCCCGCCCATGATGCCACCGTCCGCGGCCCTGTCGCCGGAGGTCAAGTACAGGCTTCTGCTGAAGCTGTCGCAGGAAATCGGGCGCACCCTCGAGCTGGAGGAGGTGCTCCGCTACCTCCTCGACTCGATGCGCGGCCCCATCGGGTTCGACGCCGCCGGCGTGTTCGTGCTGAACCGGCGCGTGCACCTCGGGCAGGACGCGGGCGGGCGCGTCATCGCGGGGATGGCCACGGTGGGCTTCGACGAGACCCCCCGTGACGAAGACCCGATGCTGCGGCGGGGCCAGGGCATCATCGGCCACGTGATCGCGACGGGAGAGGCCGTCGTCGCGCCGGACGTCGCGAAGGACCCGCGCTACATCGCGGGGCGCGCCTCGACCCGGTCGGAAATCGCCGTGCCCATCGTCGGCGAAGACGGGGTGATCGGCGCGCTCAATCTCGAGAGCGACACGCTCGACGCGTTCTCGGAGGCCGATGTCGAGTTCCTGGAGTTCTTCGCCACCGCGGCGGCGATCTTCATCGAAAAGGCCGTGGTCCACCGGGAACTCGTCGAGAAGCACCGGATCGAACAGCAGTTGCGGATCGCGCGCGAAGTCCAGGGAGCCCTGCTGCCCGGCTCGGACCTCGCGATCCCCGGGTGGGACTGCGCGGGCCTGAACGAGCCCTCCTGGGAGATCGGCGGCGACTACTACGACTACCTGCCCAAGCCGGACGGGCGGATCGGCCTTGCCATCGCCGACGTGTCGGGCAAGGGCGTGCCGGCGGCGCTCATCATGGCGACGTTCCGGGCCGCGCTCCGGGCGCAGCGGCCGCAGGGCGCCCCCGTCGAGCACGTCGCGTCCAGGCTCAACCGCATCCTGCTGGACTCGATGGACGCCTCGCGGTTCGTGACGGCCGTGTACGGCTTGCTGGATCCGGGAACCGCCACCTTCACCTACGTCAATTGCGGCCACGTGCCGCCGATCATCCTGCGCGGCGGGCGCGCGGCCGAGCCGCTGGCGAGCAGCGGCCCGGCGCTCGGCATGTGGGCGGACGTCCCGTTCGCGCCCGGGCGCGTCACGCTCGACCCGGGCGACATCCTGGTGTTCTACACGGACGGCGTGATCGAGGCCATGGACGCGTCCGGCGAGCCGTTTGGCGACGGCCGCCTCGCGGACGTGCTGCTCGCGAACCGGGACGAGCCCGCCCGGCGCATGGTCCGGGCGGTCGTCGAGGCGACGCGGGCGTTCGCGGCCCGGACGGGCTTCGAAGACGACTTCACGATCGTGGTGCTGAAGCGGGACCGAGGACGCGCATCTCACGCCCTTCGATGACGCACAGGGAGCCCCGAGCTCGAGTCCGGGCGACCAAGGTGCGCCGGGCCGGCCGCCTGGCGGGAGCGGGGCGCAGGAGATATGGCGACAGGCGGCGATCGAAGGTGCGAGAATCAGCCGTTCTTCCCGGCGCCTGCGTTGCAGTTTCTGCGATGCCCTGGGGCGGGCCACTTCGAAACGAGCCGATTCTGGCCAGTTTGCCCCCTGCGCGCGGACTCGCCTGCTGGCACCTGTCGTGCAATTCGACGATGTATGATGCAGCCGATGCCGCGCGTTCCGCCCTTCGATCGTCCTGCGACGTACGAGGACCTCGTCAAGCTGCCGGACCATCTGGTGGCGGAGATCGTCAACGGTGAGCTGCACGCCTCGCCGCGGCCGGCGCCGCCACACGCGGAGGCTGAGTCCGTCCTCGGCGGCATCCTCGTCCCGCCGTTTCACCTCGGCCGTGGAGGCCCGGGTGGGTGGTGGATTCTGGACGAGCCGGAACTGCACCTAAGCCTGGATGTGCTGGTACCTGACTTGGCCGGGTGGCGACGGTCTCGCGTGCCCAACCGTCCGGTCACGGCTCACTACCCGCTCGCCCCCGACTGGGTCTGCGAGATCCTGTCGCCGTCGACCTCGTCTCTCGATCGCGACCAGAAGCTGGGAGTCTATGCGCGCGAGGGCGTGCCGCACGCCTGGCTGATCGATCCGCTCGCGCGGACGCTCGAGGTGATGGGTCTCGACGCGGGCCGCTGGACGCTGCTTGCGACGCACGGCGGGCCGGCGGTCGTCCGCGCCGAGCCGTTCGAGCAGATCGGCCTCGACCTGGCTTCCGTGTGGGGTGATTGAGAGGGCAACCCGGTTCGGCTGGCGCTCAGCGACCGGCGAGCGCCTGCTTCTCGGCGAGCGCCTGATTGACGGCGGCGACGGCGCTGGTGCGCCGCGCCTCCCATCCGCCCGTGATGTCGACGACCCGCGCGCCGAACTCCGCCAGCGTCCGGGCGAACAGTTCGTGCACCTCGGCCCGCGACGCCGGCCGGTCGCGCTGCAGCCCGTCGGCGACCCACGGCACGTCGGGGTGCAGCAGCAGGTACAGGACGCCCAGCCGCTCGCGCGCCGCCCGCTCGATCCACGCGGGGCAGGCGCCGTAGTAGTGGCGCGCGTACACCACGGTGCTGACGAGGTCCGTGTCCTTGACGACGACCGGCGCTCCGCCGGCGCGCGCGGCGTCCTCCGCCGCGACCTGGCCGCGCGCGATGGCTTCGACGTCCGACGCGTCGAGCGGCGCACTCTTCCGATCCACGTACTCGCGCGCGAACTCCGCCGACCACGACGCGCCGAACCGCGCCGCCAGGTCCTTCGCCAGCGTCGTCTTGCCCGTGCACTCCGATCCCGAGACGACGATGACGAGGGGCCGGGCCGTCGTCATGCCTGCGCCGCGGCGGCCATCGACCGCCGCCAGTCGCGGAAGCCGATGATGGCCAGCACGAGATAGACGAGGTAGAGCAGCGAGGTCAGCTGCAGCTCCTGGGTCCTGAGCATGCCGATGTAGACGAAGTCCACGAGGAGCCACACCGCCCAGTTCTCGAGGTACTTCCGGGCCTGCATGAACTGCGCCGCGATGCTGGCGGAGGACGTGAAGGCGTCGGCGTACGGCAGCGCCTGATCGGTGCGGAGGTTCAGCCAGGTTCCGAGCAGGGCCGTGACCGCCGCCGCGACGGCGATGAGCGCGAGGGCGACGCGGCGCGGCACGCGCGTCACGCGAAGCGGGCCGTGCCCGCCGGCCCCGTGCAGCCACTGGTACCAGCCGTACGACGCGAGCCCGATGTACACGACCTGCAGGCCCATGGCGGCATAGAGCCGGGCCTGGAAGAACACGACGATGAAGACGATCGACGACAGCAGCAGCGTCGGCCACGCCCAGATCTTCTGCCGGGTCATGAGCCACACGCCCAGGAGTCCCGAGGCCACTCCGACAACTTCGAACGGATTCATCAATCCTCCCCAAGTCGCATGAACTCGATCCGGTGGCTGGCGTCCGGGTGCGTGCTGGACGGCCCCGCCACCAGCATGGCCGACGTCGCGGCCAGGCCGTGCGCCCGCATCCACGCGGACGCCGCGTCGCGCCAGTCGTCCGGCTCGGCCTCCAGGCGCTCCGGCCACACGCCGTACGAGAACGCCAGCCCCCGGCCGACGGCCGGATCGCGGCTGAAGGCGACGATCCACACCGCCGGCTTGTGCCTCGACAGCATGCGCGCCGTCGTCCCCGTGCGCGTCGGCACGAAGACCGCGCCGGACGGCACGTTCTCGAGCGCGTCCTCGACGACCGTGGCGATGGCCTCGGCCGTGCTGGCGGGGCGGTGGGTCAGGTAGAACTCGTGGAGCGCCCCCAGCGACGTGCGCGGCCGGCTCGCCTCGGTGGCCGCGGCGATCCGCGCCAGCATCGCCACCGCCTCTTCCGGGAACCGCCCCATCGCCGACTCGGCCGACAGCATGACCGCGTCCGTGCCGTCGAGAATCGCGTTGGCGACGTCGGTGGCTTCCGCCCGCGTCGGCATGCGGCTCGCGACCATCGACTCGAGCATCTGCGTCGCGGTGATGACCGGCTTGCCCGCCAGGTTCGCCCGCGCGATGAGCGACTTCTGCGTCATGGCGATCTGCTCGATCGGCACTTCGACGCCGAGGTCGCCGCGGGCCACCATCACGCCGTCGGCGGCGGCCAGGATCTCGCCGTAACGCGCCAGCGCGCCCGCCCGCTCGATCTTCGCGACGATGAACGGGCGGTGCCCGAGCTCGAGCGCCGCGCTCCGGACCAGGTCGACGTCGGCCGCGGTCTCGACGAACGACTGGCTGACGGCGTCCGCGCCGTGCGCGAGGGCGAAGGCCAGGCAGTCGCGGTCGTGCTCCGTGAACGCCGACATGCCGAGGTGGATGCCAGGCAGGTTGAGGCCCTTGCGCGATCGCAACTCGCCGCCGGCGGAGACCGTGCAATGCACGTCGGCGCCCTCGACGCGCTCGACCCGCAACTGCACCAGCCCGTCGTTCAGGAACAGCCGGTCGCCGGGCTTCACGACCTGCGGCAGGCGCGCGAACGACACGGACACCCGGCCGGGCGTGCCCGGCTCCTCGTTCGCGGTCAGCGTGAAGGCGTCGCCCCGGCGCAGTTCCACGGGCTCGGGCGAGATCGATCCGATGCGCATCTTGGGCCCGGGAAGGTCGGCCATGATCGCCACGCGACGGCCGGCGGCGCGCTCGGCGGCCCGGATGGCGGAGATCCGTGCCGCGTGCTCCTCGAAGCTGCCGTGCGAGAAGTTCAGGCGCGCCACGCTCATGCCGGCCCGGATGAGCCGCTCGAGCACCTCCGGGGCGTCCGACGCGGGCCCGATGGTGGCGACGATCTTGGTCTTGTGGTCCGGAAGCGTCATCGGTCTGCTACCGCCGGACGGCGTCTTTCGCGAGGGCATCGATCTCGGCCAGCGTGAACCGCACGCTCACGACGTACGGCGGCGACGCCGGCTCCCAGTGCCCGTACGTCGTCGCGACGAAGGTGCCGTCGGGCAGCAGTTCGAGGCCCGGATACGCGCAGTCCCACGCATTGAGGTTGTCCATGAGCCGGACGCGGTACTGCCCTTCGCGGCCGTTCACAATGTCGTCGTACGTCCCGACCCATCCCACCCAGTCGCCCTTCGTCGGGGTCTCCAGCGCGGTGTCGCGGAAAGTCGCGAACAGGCGCCCGTCCGGCGCGTAGCGCAGCACGTGGCGATCACCGGTCAGCGCGCCGGCGACCTCGCGCGGCGCGGACCAGGTCCGCCCCTCGTCGTTCGACAGGATCAAGAACGAGTTGAACTTCCGGCTGTTCTCGCGCAGCAGCACGGCGATCTGCTTTCCGTCGGGCGACCGGATCGCGCCCGGCTCGCACAGGTGAGCCGCGGCGTGCGACGCGATGGCCTCCGGCGCGCCCCACGTGAGGCCGCCGTCGGTCGACACGGTCTTGTAGACCACGAACCTGCGCGGTCCGTCCGCGGGCTTCTCCGCGAAGAACCGCCCGTCGTCGTGGAAGAGCGCCATGTAGTGGCCGGGCCCGGTCTCGAGCTGCACGACCGACGACATGGCGACGATGCCGCCGAAGGCGCCGATCGGCTTCAACTCGCTCCACGTCTTCGCGTCGTCTTCCGACACGGCGAGCCGGATGGGGTAGAGGCCCGAGAAGACGATCAGGCGCTTCGTGCCCTTCGCGTCCACGACGCGGTGAATCGTGGGGGTCTCGAGCGACGTCTCCCAGGTCTTCGGCGTCGGCAGGCGAGGCGACCAGGTGCGGCCGCCGTCGCTGCTGCGCTTGAGCACGATCGCGCCGCGGCCGTGGCCCTTCGGATAGACCGTCAGCATCGTGCGCCCGTCTTCGAGCAGCACGGTCGTCGGGTGGCCGAGGTACTG
>CAZBIP010000069.1:0-4032 GCA_964491885.1 uncultured Vicinamibacterales bacterium | reverse complement strand
TCGTCCGTCAATTCGTAGACGAGCGGAATCCCCGTCGGGATGTTGAGGCCGACGATCTCCGCGTCGGGGATGTTGTCCAGGTACTTCACGAGCGCCCGAAGGCTGTTGCCGTGCGCGGCGATGAGCACCCGCTGTCCGGACGCCACGGAGGGCGCGATCGTCTCGTGCCAGACCGGCAGGAAGCGGTTGACGGTGTCCTTGAGGCACTCGGTGAGCGGCAGGTCCGCGGGCGACAGACCCGCGTAGCGCGGGTCGTGGCTCGGGTGGCGCGGGTCGCCGGGCATGAGCGCCGGCGGTGGAACGTCGTAGCTGCGGCGCCAGATGTTCGTCTGCTCCATGCCGTGCTTCGCCGCCGTCTCGGCCTTGTTGAGGCCCTGCAGCGCGCCGTAGTGCCGCTCGTTCAGGCGCCAGGTGTTGTGGACCGGGATCCACATCTGGTCCATCTGCTCGAGGGCGATCCACAGCGTCTTGATCGCCCGCTTGAGCACCGAGGTGTAGGCGACGTCGAACACGTAGCCGCCCTCTTTGAGCAGCCGGCCGCCGTCGATGGCTTCCTGCACGCCCTTCTCGCTGAGGTCCACGTCGGTCCAGCCCGTGAACCGGTTTTCCTTGTTCCAGGTGCTTTCCCCGTGCCGGATGAGAACGAGCTTCTTCATAGGACTTGTCACGCCCCCCTGCCTAGATCCTCCCCCGAAAGCGGGGTCCGGCACAATCGCCCGCCCCCTCCGTCCTTCGTCGGAGTCGTCCTGCGGAAAAGGGGCCAGGCCCCTTTTGCATGTGACCGAAAACACCGGCCGACGCCGAAAGGGGCCTGGCCCCTTTTCAGCCTTCGGCTGCGTCGTCCTGCAGCTCGGGCGCCGAGCCCGGGGCCGGGGCCTCGGCCGGGACGATCTCCTCCAGCGCCGTCAGCCGGTCAGCCAGCCAGTCCAGCGCCGCGTCGTCGCCTCTGGCCAGGACGGCTTCCAGGGGGGAGCGGGCGAAGGTCATGGGTTCCCTGGTTTGCATGCCGGGCCACGTGCCGTCGGCGCGGCGGGGCGCGTAGCGGCACCAGAAGCCCAGGTGCCAGCGGACGAACTCGCGGACGCGGGTGAGCCCGTGCGGGTCTTCGCCCCAGTGGCCGCGGGCCAGTTCGACGTACCGGCGGTAGATGCGCAGGCGGTCCCGGGCGTCGAGGTCCAGGTAGCCCTCAGCGGCCTCGCGGAAGATCCAGGGCTTGATGAGCGCGCCCCGGCCGGCCATGACGGCCGCGCAGCCGGAGCGCGCGCGGGCGGCGGCGATGCCGGCGGGGAAGAGCGCGTCTCCGTTGCCGACGACGGGCACGGGCACCGCGGCCGCGACCTCGCCGATCGCATCCCAGTCCGCGTCCTGCCGGTAGCGCGCGTCCCGCGTCCGCCCGTGCACGGCGACGGCGTCGGCGCCGCCGTCCACCGCCGCCCTGGCCTGGTCGAGGTAGTTGCGGTCGCCGTCGTTCCACCCGAGCCGGATCTTGGCCGTGACCGGGATGCGGGTGACGGCGCGCTTCATGCCTTCCACGATCCGGCGGATGCGCTTCGGCTGGCGCCCGAGGGCCGCGCCCATGCCCCGCCTGGTGAAGTGGTCGATCGGGCACCCGAAATTGACGTCCACGAGGTCGGCGCCCCGCTCTTCCACGAGCGCGGCGGCCCATCCCATCTCCTCGGGGTCCGTGCCTGCGAGCTGGACGCCGAAGAACGGCTCCTCCGGCGCGCGGCGGATCAACACGAACTCGCCCCGGCGCCGCTGCTTCAAGCGGCGCGCGACGGTCATTTCGCCCATGAGCACGCGCGCCCCCAGTTCGGCGCACAGGCGGCGGTAGGGGAGGTTGCCGCCTTTCGTCATCGGCGCCAGCACGAGCGCGCCGTCGAGGGTCTCACGGAGGCCAGCCATCTGCGGCTACTCCCGCGGGTCCGGCGGCCCGGCGGGCGCAGACGCGGGCGACTCGCCTGGCGCAGCGTTGCCGGCTCCCGTGACAGCCGCCGCGCCGTCCGGCTGCACGTACATCGTCTGCGACGGAAAGGCGAGGTCGGTGCCGGCCGACTTCACGATCCCGACGATGCGCATCAGGAGGTCCTCCTGCACGCCGAGGAACGAGGCGTAGTCCGCGGCCTGCACGTAGGCGAGGATCTCGACGTCGAGCGAGTACGCGCCGAGCCGGACGAAGCGCGCGCGGGCCGTGGACGATTCGACGCGGTCATCGCGCTCGAGGAGTGACCGGATGTCGTCCAGGACCTGCTGCAGCTGCTCCAGCGTGGTCTGGTACAGAAGACCGATCTTGGGGTTGAACAGGAACTTGTCGCGGCGGCTGAAGTTCTCCACCTCCATGGTGGCGAGCGTGCCGTTCGGCACCGAGACCACCGTCCGCTCCATCGTCCTGAGCTGCATGGACCGCAAGCCGACGTCTTCCACGGTGCCCACGTACTTGCCGATCTGGCAGAAGTCGCCGACCACGATGCTGCGGTCGCTCAGCACGAAGAGGCCGCCGAAGACGTTCTCGATCGTCTTCTGCGCGCCGAAGGCCAGCGCCAGGCCGCCGATGCCGAGACCGGCGAGCGCCGTCGTGAGGTTGACCCCGAAGGCCGACAGCCCGACCATGAGCGCGACGAACGCGACCGTGCCCTTCAGGAGCCGCCTGCTGAGGGAGTACACCTTCTGCGCCGCGCGCGGGTTGTCCGGCTCGAGGCGGTCGCGGGTGCGGCCGGCCGCGAGGTCGATCAGCCTCCATACCCACCACACCACGGCGAAGAGCAGGATGACCGTGACGGTGCGTGAGTAGTACTGGCGGTGCAGGAGGGGGATGCCCAGCTGCGGCGACACCAGGCGGTGAAGCACCACGGTCAGGATCAGGACCGACGGCCGGAACAAGGCCCTCACGATTGGCGACCGCCGTCCCTGGATGGGCTTGCCGCGCAGCCGGAGCACCACGCGCACGGCTTCGATCACGATCCAGGCCAGGAGTGCCGAGACGACGAACAGGGCCGGAACGAGCAGCAGGAGCGCCAGCGGCACCCAGAGCTGCAGGCGCCCGAACTCGGTTCTGGTGAGGAACGCGGGAAGCTTGCGCTCGAGGTTCGGCAGGCCCGCGCTCTCGTACATGCGGGGAATGTCGCCGACGGTGTCGGACGCGATCAGCCAGAGCGGGGTGCCCGACCCCTGCTGGACCCGCGACAGAAAGATCTCCACCCGCTCGCCGCTCGCGAGCACGGCCGTTCCGGCGCGTTCGCGATCCGCCGGCAGGCCGTCGCTCGTCGCGCCGCCGGGCTCGCGGCTCAGCCGATCGAGATTGCCCTCGAAGCCGTGGTTCAGGACGAACAGCAACTGCGTCGCCGCGTCTTCCTTGCCGATCGGCATCCGCTGGCGCGGCCACTGCAGGTAATCGGCCGCGATCGCGAGGTTGCCACGCTGGACGGCCTCGACGAAGCCCATGAAGGCTCCTCGCGGCGTCTCGCGACGAAGCGGATCTTCGGCGGCCGCCGCGGCTGCCTGGGCGGCCACCTGCCCCAGGAGATCCTGCGCGCCGGCTGGCGCCGCGGATCCCGCCAGGACGGCCGCGATACCAAGGATCGGGACGCACACGCTCGCGATGGACGCCAGTCTGCTGGGCATGGTCGGGCTCCGCTGATCATTCTAGCCCGGTCTTCGCGCGCGGCCGTCGCGGCGCAGGGCAGGAAGGCGGAGCGTCTGTCATAATGGGCCGCCGGCGTCGAAAGGGCACTCGCTGAAGGAACTGCACATGGGGATCCGTCTGTGGCGGCGGAGGAACTCGAGAGCCCGCGCGCGCGATCTGCGCGCCGGCATCGGACTCGCGATCGGCCTCTGTGCGGGCGTGCTGGCGGCGCCAGCCCCGGCGCTCGGCCAGACGCCCGCTGCGCAGGCCCCAAGTGCGCCTCCACGCGAGCGGCCGTTCCTCGACGGGCAGTTCATGGTCGGCGTGTCCGGCAGCCACGTCCTGACGCCCGACTCGGACCTCGGTCAGCGCTGGAGCGTGTCGCCGGTGTTCCGGCCCACGCCCCGCGG
>CAZBIP010000068.1:0-15568 GCA_964491885.1 uncultured Vicinamibacterales bacterium | reverse complement strand
GACAAAAAGGTGGTGGATCACAAAGGCCTCTTCCAGGTGTACAACAACGGCCAGGGCGACGGCACGAGCCAGAACCAGGGCGACGCCTACGACGCCAACTCGCCGCGGTCGAACAATCAGTGGGCCGACGCCGACCTGGTGCGGGAACTCGCGGAACTGACACGGGCGGCCAACCGGGCCAACACGACGGTCTACACGATCGATCCGCGCGGGCTCGTCGGCATGCCGGACCTCGACGACAAGGTCGACCCGGTCGAGTGGCAGGAATTCGTGACGAACTCGATCAACAGCCTGCGGGTGCTGGCGGAGCAGACGGGCGGCATCGCGGTCGTGAACCAGAACGACTTCGACAAGGCGCTGAAGCGCATCGACGCCGAGACGAGCGACTACTACATGCTCGGGTACTACTCGAACAACCCGGACCCGCTGAAGCGGACCCGCCTGATCGACGTCAAGGTGAAGCGGAAGGACGTCGACGTCTGGTCGCGAAAGTCGTACTCGCTGCGGACGTCGCCCCGCCGGTAGGGCGACGATCCCGAATTCCCTCCGCGAACTGCCGTCGGAGGAGGCCCGCCGTCCCGCTGGATTTAGCTGCCGGGGCTCTTGTGCTATGCTCGATTGGTTCGGGTTGGGTCTCGTCAGGCGACCTGTGGTCTCCACCTGCGGCGGGCCCCGGCCGGACGCGTCGAGTGCCGTTCCCAGTGACACGCTAATCGGAGAGAACACGATGCACCAGAGGACGAGGAATTGGCTGGGGATCGCTGTGCTGTGCGCCCTGTTCGGCGCGACGCCCGCGACGGCCCAGAACATCACGACCGGGACGCTCGCCGGCACCGTGATGGACGCCCAGGAGGGCGTGCTGCCGGGGGCCACCGTCGTGGCGGTCCACCAGCCGACGGGCACCATCTACGAGGCCGTGACGCAGGCCGACGGCCGCTTCACGATGCTGGCCGTCCGCGTCGGCGGGCCGTATACCGTGTCGGCGGAGATGGTTGGCTTCAGGAAACAGGAGCAGACCGGCGTCGAGGTCGGCCTGGGCGAGTCGCGCGCGGTTTCGTTCACCCTGCAGCTCGAAACGGTGCAGGAGACGGTGAACGTGGTGGCCGCGGCGCAGGTCATCGACACGACCCGCGCCGGCGCGGCGGCGAACGTCGGGACGCAGGCCCTCGAGACGCTGCCAACGATTTCGCGCAGCCTCAACGACTTCGCCCGCACCTCGCCGTACTTCAATACGAACACGGACAGCGCCGACGGCTCCGACATGGTCAGCGTGGCGGGACGCAGCAACCGCTACAACAACATGCAGATCGACGGCGCCGTGAACAACGACGTGTTCGGCCTGGCGTCCACCGGCACCCCCGGCGGCCAGACGGGCACGCAGCCCGTCAGCCTCGACGCCATCCAGGAAGTCCAGCTGGTCGTGTCGCCCTACGACGTGCGCCAGGGAGGGTTCTCCGGCGGCGGCATCAACGCGATCACGAAGAGCGGGAGCAACGCGTTCAAGGGGACCGCATACTTCTATACGCGTAACGAGGCCTTCGTGGGCAAACTGCCCAGCGTGGTCACCCCGGCGAAGCCGACGCCGACCGACACCGAGGTCGGCGAGTTCAGCGACAAGCAGTACGGGTTCGCCCTCGGCGGGCCGATCGTGCGGAACAAGGCGTTCTTCTTCGGCAACGTGGACTGGGCGCGCAAGATGACGCCGGTGGGGTACTCCATCGACGGCAGCTCCGGCCAGGCCTGGGGCAACGCGCAGTACGTGCAGCAGGTGGCCGCGATCGCGAAGGCGAGGTACGGCTACGACGTTGGCGGATTCGGCGAGTTCAGCAACCCGAACGACAGCAACAAGGCGTTCCTCCGGGCCGACGTGAACGTGTCGCCGCGCCACCAGCTCACCTTGCGGACGAACTGGGTCGATGCCATGGCCGACATCGGGTCCCAGTCGAGCGGCACCTACAAGATGCCGACCAACTTCTACCACATGACCGACGAGATGCTGTCGAACGTGGGGCAGGTGAACAGCAGCTTCGGCCGGATCTTCAACGAGTTCCGCGTCACCTATTCGCGCGAGCGCAACAAGCGGGGCGGGCAGCCGGGCGCCCCTGACTTCCCGCAAGTCCAGGTGGACCTGCCGGACGGCAACCGCGTCCAGTTCGGGACGGAGTACTCGTCCCACGCCAACGCGCTCAACCAGGACATCATCGAGGTGACGGACGACGTCACGATGGTGCTCGGGAACCACACCATCTCGGTCGGCACGCACAACGAGTTCTACAAGTTCTACAACCTGTTCATTCAGTACCTGTACGGCGGCTACCGGTTCAACAGCATCGCGAACTTCGACGCCGGCATCGCGCAGCAGTACAACTACAACTACTCGAACACCCCGGATCCCAAGCAGGCCGCCGACTTCCCGGTGGCCCAGTTCGGCTTCTACGCGGGCGACAAGTGGCGCGCGCGGAACAACTTCACCCTCACGTACGGCTTGCGCGTCGACCTGCCGCGCTTCTCCGAGAAGCCCAACGCGAACCCGATCGCCGTGGCCAAGTTCGGGTACAAGACCGACAACGTGCCGGCGCCGACCCTGTGGTCGCCGCGCGTCGGGTTCAACTGGGACCTGTCGAACGGCGGGGCCAGAAGGCAGATCCGGGGCGGCGTGGGCATCTTCTCCGGCCGCACCCCGTACGTCTGGCTGTCGAACCAGTACAGCAACACGGGCGTGGACTTCACCAGCCTCTCCGTCAACTACAGTTCGGCGAACCGGCTGCCCTTCGTGGCGGACCCCTACAGCCAACCGAAGGTCGTGACGGGCGGCACGACGGGCCGCCAGACGATCAATCTCGTCAAGCCCGACTACAAGTATCCGGAGATCCTGCGCGGCACGTTCGGGTTCGACCACGAACTGCCGCTCGGCCTCATCGGCACCGCCGAGGGCGTGTATACGAGGTCGCTGCACGACATCTTCTACCAGAACCTCAACTACGTGCCGACCGGGGCGACACGTCCCGATGGCCGGCTCGTCTTCACGAAGTTCGACACGAGCCTGAACGACGTCCTGCTGCTCTCCAACGCCACGGACGGGAAGTCCTGGTCGCTCAGCTACAAGATCGAGCGTCCGTACAAGAACGGCTTCGCATGGAGCGCGTCGTACCTGTACGGCCGGGCGTACTCCCGGACCGACGGGACGTCGAGCGTGGCCCGGTCCAACTGGGTGAACAACCCGGGCGGGCTGAACACGAACGACCCGCAACTGACGCGGTCGACCTACGACCCGGGCAGCCGTGTGAACGTCTCGGCGACGCTTCCGATTCCGCTGTTCAAGGGGCTGCGCAGCTCGCTGTCGCTCTTCTACAACGGCCAGGACGGCCGCCCGTACTCGATCGGCTTCAACGGCGATGTGAACAGCGACTCGATCACGTACAACGATCTCCTGTTCGTGCCGTCGTCGGCGAGCGACGTCGTGCTCTACAGTTCGGTGGCCGGGCAGAACGCCACGTGGGACATCCTCAACGGATTCCTCAACGAAGTCGGCGTGGACGACTACCGGGGCAAGATCATCGCGCGGGCCGCGTCGCGGGCCCCGTGGCAGAATCAGCTGGATCTCCGCTACACGCTGACGATTCCCACGCCGCGCAAGACGCGGGTGGAGCTGACCGCGGACGTCTTCAACTTCCTCAATCTCCTGAACAAGGACTGGGGGTGGCGGTACTACGGCGCCTACAACATGAACAGCCTGATCGGCTACGGCGGTATCGACGCCGCCACGGGCAAGATGCGATACAACCTGTCGACGCTGATGGGGTCGAGCTACGCTGGCGTGTTCACGCGGGCCGACCTGGCCTCTCGGTGGAAGGCGCAGTTCGGCGCGCGCATCAGGTTCTAACTTGACTGTGTGACGGGGTCCCGACTGCGGGTCGGGGCCCCAGGAGATCGGCCGGGGAGGTGCACGTGGGTGCCCCTCCCCGTCTTTTTTGTCAGGACGCCTGGGCCTGCACGAGGCGGGACGGCGCGGCGGCCGTCTGGGGTGCCTGCACCGTGTGGTTCCGGCGATGCTCGCGGGCCTCGCACGTCCGGCCCTTCTCCTCGATGTACGCGAGTTCGCGGCGCGTCGCCAGGTCGCGGTAGCGCCCGACGATGCAACCGCAGGGGAGAGTCGCGAAACCGAGGAGTCGGACGAAGCTCATAGAGGTCTCCTGAGCGAGGCTGAAGCAAAGCGCGTACCGCTCCCGTCTCTTGGCGTTCCTCGTGAAGGGCCCGGCGTCCACTCGGTGGTCGGGCAGTAAAGCGCGGGAATACGGGCGGAACTCGTGCGACGCCGTCGTGAAGGGCTCCGGCCCAGGCCGGCCGAAGGGCGCGTCTGCCGCGCGGGGGCTTCGGCCGACGGGCGGGAAGTGTCAGCGGTTGACACCAGGCGTCAATCCCGCGACACTAGGCCCGCGCCGTGGGAGGGGAGCCGAGCGACCCATGCGGAACAAGCTCTACACGATTCCGACGTGTCCTCACTGCCCGGTCGCGAGGGCCTACCTGGTCTCGAAGGGCGTGGACTTCATCGAGTTCGACGTGTCAAAGGACATCGAGGCGTTCCGGGCGATGCTGACCATGACCGCGCGGGCCGAGGTGCCCACCATCATTGCCGGTGACCGGGCGGTCGTCGGGTTCGAGCCGTCGTCCTGGGACGTGCTGCTCGCACGAACCGAGGAGTTGCAGCGCAAGGACCCCTACGAATTGCCCGACTCGCTCGGCCCGGACCCGTACCGCGGCGTTGACTAATCATCCCTCCTCTTCGATCCGATAACTATCCGGACGCGTGTTTTTCGTTGGCGCGATCGTGTCGTTTTGATACACTCGCACCCCAAGTGCTTTGGTGCCTAGGTGATACGCGTGATTGGAGCCGTGTCGGGTAGGGCGCGTCAACGGCGGCGGGTCGGGGCGATCCTCGGCATCCTCCTGATGCTGGGGCCCTCGGTGCCGGGGTCTGCCCAGTCCGCCGCTCCGAAGAAGAAGGCTGCGGCGTCGTCGCCAGCCAAGGCAACGCCCAGGAAGCCTGCCGCAGCCAAGTCGGCTGCGGCGAAACCGGCGGCGAAACCGGCGGCCGCGAAGGCGTCGTCCGCGCGGAAGCCGGCCTACTCGGCCGCTGCGGCCAGGGCCCGCCGGACGAAGTTGGCGCGGGCGCGCGCAGCGGCGAGGGCACGGGAGCTTGCCGCGCTCGTTCAGCCTCGCTTCAAGACCGACGCCCAGGGCGACGTCGTGCCGGACATCCGGGCGGAAGCCGCCATCATCTACAACCCGTCGACGGGCCAGATCCTCTGGGAAGAAAGAGCGTTCGACTCCCGGTCCATCGCGAGCATCACGAAGGTCATGACGGCGCTCTGCGTCCTGGACGACGAGTCCGATCTCGATGAACTCGTGCAGGTCGAGCGCGTCGACACGCGGGGCGCGAACGTCACGCACCTCCGGGCCGGGGAGCGCGTTTCGCGGCACAACCTGCTGCACCTGCTGCTCGTGGCCTCCGACAACGCCGCCGCGCGCACGCTGGCCCGGACGGCGCCGGGCGGCGCGAAGGCCTTCGTCGCGAGGATGAACCAGCGGGCGGCGGAACTGGGCCTGCAGGACACGCGGTACGTGGACCCCTCGGGACTGCTCTCCGACAACGTGTCGTCGGCGTACGACATGGCGCGCCTGATCGCGTTCGTGGCCGAGGACGAGTTCGTGTCGGAGATCATGCGCAAGGCCGATTACTCGTTCCGGACGAGCCGTCGGGCGCTGACGATCCACAGCACGAACCAGTTGCTGCGCGCGCCGGGCATCGACGTGCGCGGCGGGAAGACCGGGTTCATCAGCCGTTCGGGCTACTGCCTCGCCGCGCTCCTGCGGCTTCCCTCCGTTGATCAGACGGTCGCGGTCGTGGTCCTCGGGGCGCGCTCGAACGCCGGCCGCTTCTGGGAAACCCGCCACCTGCTCAACTGGATCAACAGCAAGTCCCAGTTCCTCATCGGCAGCGACGAGGACTGACCGTCCGGCCCTGCCCCCCGAACCCCGCCTGTCTCGCCGAAGCCGGCCCGTCGCCGGCCTGAGGACAGGCTCAGGACAGGCCGGCAGGCCGCCTGGCGAAGGCGGGAATCCCGAATCCCGAGTCCCGAACCCCGAATCCCGATTTACGCCAGGTACCCGCGCTGGAGCGCGGCGGCGTCGAGCGGCAGGGCCGCAATCGCATCCACGTCCAGCATGAACGGCCGGTCGGCGTGCTGGGCGTCGAACGCCTTGACGTAGCGCCGGCACGCGTCGCAACCCACCAGCCGGTAGCGACGGTCCCGGCTGGTGAAGGACGTAGCGTAGCCCGGAAGTGCATTTCCGCAGTGCGGGCAGGCCTCGTCGGGGAAAGGCCAGTTGGCGGTACAGCGCCCACACACGAGGCGCCGCCGGCCGGCCCGAGGCAGCAGGGCGAACTCGGGGTCGCCGCCGCAGAACGGGCAGTACGCCCGCGTCCACGGCGCCAGGTCGACCCGCTGGTGCAACGCATCCACGGCCCTCGCCAGGAAGGGCCTCGCGCTCATCGTCAGGGCCTGCGTGAACGCCTCGCTCATGAATTGAAGGGGCGACGCCCCGGCGACGGGCCGGTCGAACGAGGCGCGGTACCAGGCCTCGACCTCCGCCGAAGAGGGACGCCCCTCGCGTCCGATGGCTTTCAGAGCCTCTGCCTCAGCCGGATCGAGCACATCGTAACGGGCGAGCACGTCCGCCACCTGGCGGAAGAGCATGCGGAACTCGCTCCAGTCGAAGGAGACTTCCCGGAAGCCGACGACGGGCCGGCCCGCGGAGAGTTCGCGCGCCGCCCAACCGGAGTCGAGCTCGATCCAGGGAGTAGTCAACCGCGAGGCGACGCGGTGCTGCAACACCACGAGTTCGACCTGCATGTCGACGGCGGCGGCGAGCTCGGGCTGCTCCGTCTTGAGGCGCCTGAAGGCCGCGAGTTCTGGGGAGTCGGCGCGCTCGGGGCGCGGGCGGGAGGGTTGGGCCACGAGGGGAGTGTAGCACTCGCGCTTGCGCGTTTGCGCTCGGGATTCGGGATTCGGGATTCGGGACTCGGGGTCAGCGATGCGACGCCCGGCCGTGGGCCCTCACGGACAAAGGCCGGAGACTGGCGCTCGCCGCGCTGAAGCCGGCCCTTCGGCTCTTGACTGACGCCGAGCGGCTCAGTCAGGGCCGCCGCGCAGCAGGCGAGGGCCACGACGAGCGCTGAGATGGCGTACAAAAGGACGCCCCGGGGGAACGGCCCCCCGGGGCGCTTGTCGAGTCACCCCATGTCAGACGGCCGCGCTAGAACGTCCAGCGCGCGCCGAGCGTCGCCTGCCGCGCGCCGATAATCGTCGTCGGCGAGCCAAACGCGACGGTGGCGCCGGAGATGACGCGGTCCGGATACCGCGATTGAACCCCCGTCATCACCGACTCGTTGAGCAGGTTGGCCACGTCGAGCCAGACACTGAACCGGTTGGCTCCGACGCGGAATGACTTGTCCAGCCGGAAGTCGACCGTGGTCTGAGTGGGCAGCCGCCGGCTCCCTTGCGGCTCCAGGTTCGGCCTGATCGAACCGAACCAGTTCACCGTCCTGGACGACACCGTCGAGTTCGACACGGCCGTCCACGGCACCCCGCTGATCGAGCGGATGAAGGTGCTGACGCCCAGCCCGAGTTTGGGGATGTTGTACCCCGCCATGATCTTGATCTCGTGGGTCCGGTCGTAGGCGAGATACCCGTCCGTATTCGTCAGGGCCAGGCTGGGGTTCTGCCAGCCGGTTCCCCAACCGGATCCGACGCCGCCCGTGTTGTTGATCGTGCCCTTGGATCGGGACCACACGTAGGACGCCTGCGCCTGCCAGTTGTGCGAAAGCGTCTTCGTCAGCACGAACATCGCGCCCTTGTACGACCTGTAGGGGGTCGGCCCGGCAATCGCATTGCCGCTGGTGTCGTAGAACTTGTAGCCGTCGATGTTGGTGATGAGATAGTCCGCCCCGACGGTCTCGTCGGGCCGGTTCGCCCACTTGTAGAGCGTCATCGCCGACCCGGTCAGCGGGTTCGTGTACGAGATGGGCGACCACGTCGTGCCCGGAAGAGTGGCCTGGATGAAGTTCCTGTAGTCGCGCCAGATCCCCGTCGCGGTGAAGCGCATGTTGCGGGTGACCTGCTGCTCGAAGCCGAAGTTCGTTTCGTCGACCGCCATGTGCTTGACGCCCGACGCCATGGGGTAGACCATCTCGGTCGAACGATACATCTCTTCGAACGATCCGTCCGGCAGGACGTACCAGCCGATGGAGTCCTCGTACCCGCCGATGGCGTACGAGTACGGCGCGAGTGACGCGCCCTCGTAGTACCGGCCCCAGAACCCTCGGATGACGCTCTTGCCGGTACCCAGGATGTCGAACACCCCGCCCAGACGCGGGCCGACCGCCATCTTGGGCTTGTAGATCTCCTTGTCCAGGGTGATGCTGTCGCCCCGGATTCGGTCGAGCCGGACGCCCAGGTTCAGCGTGAGCCGTCCCTTCTTCCAGGCATCCTGCGCGTAGAACGAGGCCCGCTTGTTCTGGCCGTGGACGTTGTAGTTGAGGCCGTTGTACGCGTAGTAGGGCACGCCGCTGTAATCGATGAAGTAGCACGGCCCGACGGCGCCGCACGACATGTACTCGGAACGGCTGTGCGACGAACTGCGCTCGTACTCGACGCCGAACTTGAAGTTGTGCGTGCCGAACGCCTCGGCGTACTTCGACAGCGAAACATTCACCTGGTTCCGCTTCCGGTCAGCGTAATAGTAGTACCCGGCGCCGCCGAAGTATTCGCCCGTGTCAAAATCGGCGTGAATGGGGTCCTCGTTGACCGGGTCGAGGTAGTAGTAGCCCCAATAGCCGGTGAACTTCGCCTCGAGGAACGTGCTCGAGTTGAACACCTTGCGGTACTGGGCGTTCCACACCGCCTCCGGCGAGTCCTGCCGGACGGTCTGTTCGTCGGTCGACAGGGTGGTTCCTGGATAGCCGGCTCGCCCCGTCACGTTGTAGTTGTCGTACTGGAAGCTCCCGGTCAGCACGTCATTCGGCGAGAGGTTCAGCGTGATCTTGCCGTTATAGCGCGGGCTGATCTCCGTCGATGTGGTGCGCGTGCCGGCGGGATCCTGATTGAAGGAGTAGCGCTGGACGCTCGCCCACCAGAACGCCTTGTCCCGCTTGATTGGACCGCCGAGCTGCACGGTGTAGTCTGTCAGCTTCTTCATCACGTTGGCGTTGCCGAGAGACGGATTCGCCTTCAGCTGCGCGTCCGTGATGTTCTTGCTGGCCAGGTCCTTGCTCGTGTACCGGGTTTCGAACAGGCCCGCGTACTTGTTGCTCCCGGACTTCGTGATCGTGTTCACGACCGCGCCCGAGAAACCGCCGTACTCCGCCGGCGCGCCGAGGCCGCCGACCTGCACCTCGTCGATGATGTTGTAGTTGTAAAACACCCACGCCGACCCGCCCTCGGGGTCCCGTGTATCGACACCGTCGATGAGGAGCGCGTTGCCGTACGAGCTGTCCCCGCCGAACGCGGACGAACTGTTGACTCCGGGCGCGTAATTCAGCAGCGAGGTCGCCGTATTGAAATTCCCGATGTTGATCGGCATCGAGCCCAGGAGGTCCTGCGAGATCGACGTCTCGGTAGCCGGGCTCGTCAGGTCGATCGTCGACGCGTTCGTGATGACGTCGATGCTCTCCGTCAGGCCGCCGAGCTGAAGCGTCAGATTGACGGTCAGCGTGCGGCCGATGCCGACTTCCAGGTTGCGCTCGGTTCGCGGCGCGAAGCCGGCCAGTTCGGTCCGCACCTCGTACGTGCCGGGAATGAGCCCCTGGAATCGATAGTCGCCCCTCTCGTCCGTGAACTGCGTCTGCGAGCCCTGTCCGCCGGTGAGTGTCACGGCCACGCCGGGCAGCACGGCTGCCTGCGCGTCGACCACCCGGCCCGTGATGACGCCGGTCTGCGTCTGCGCCGACGCGACGGCCGCGGCCAGCAACACGAAGAGGACCATGAATGCAACAGCGCGCTTGGTCATCACTTGGTCCCTCCGTACGCCCGGTTCGGAGAACTGATCCGGTCATGCGACGTGGAGTAGAGCGCGTATCCCGTGCCGACCGCGAACAGCACCAGGGTGATCACGCCCGTCTTCGTCTTGAAGAAGCCCCCCGACTCGGCGGCCGCCGGAGCGCCGCTCTGGCGCGCCGCGTTCGGCGACACCTTCGCCACCTTGCCGGCCTCCTGCTGGACGGCCTGCTGGATCGCCGCGGCGAGCGTCGGACTGGACTGCGGGGGATCGGCGGGCTCCGCCGCCAGGCAATTGATGGGGGCAGCTCCCATCGCCAGCACGAGCACCAGCGCTCGCGCCAGCAGGCGCCGCCACGATGGCCAGAGGTACTTCACGTTCCCTCCTTTCGAGGATGACACGGCCAAGACGCATACACTCCAGCTCGGCCGGCCAAGTGCGGCATGGCGGCGGCAGCATATCAAAAGTGAGACGTTGACGCACTAGTGGATTTTCAATAACGATGGCGTTGGTATGAGATACGCGCGATCGCCCCGAGCGAGTGCCTCGCCGCCGGCAGCCGGGCCGGCGGCAGGTGAACTCACCGGCCGCCACGGATCGAGCCGTCGGAAGGTTCTTTTCGTGATCGTCGCAGCCCTGGCTCTCGCCGGAGCGGCCGGCTGGCTCGGGTGGCGCGCCTTCGCGCCTCGTGCGGAGAAGGCCGGCGAGGTCGTGCTCGGCGGGCTCCCCGACGGCGTCGCGCGGAAGCAACTGAACCTCGTGCTCGTCACGCTCGACACGGCGCGGGCCGATCACGTCGGCGCCTACGGCTCGACGACGGTCGAGACGCCCGCTCTCGACCGCCTCGCGCGTGAAGGCGTGCTGTTCGAGCAGACGCTGACGTCCGCTCCGCTGACGCTGCCGGCGCACGCGAGCATCCTGACGGGCCGGTTCCCGCCCGAGCACGGCGTGCGCGACAACGGCGGCTTCTTCCTCGCGCCGGAACAGACGACGCTGGCCGAACTGCTGGGCGCAGGCGGGTTCAGTACCGGCGGGTTCGTCGCGGCCTACGTGTTGGACGGCAAGTGGGGCATCGGACAGGGCTTCGAGACGTACTTCGATGATTTCGACGTGAGCGGCTCGCGCGGGCGTTCGCTCGGCGAGATCCAGCGCCCCGCCAACGAGGTGGTGGACAAGGCCCTGCCGTGGTTCGAGACGGTCAAGGACCGCCGGTTCTTCGCCTGGCTGCACTTCTACGACCCTCATACGCCCTACGACCCGCCCGAGCCGTTCCGCACGACGTACGAGGGTCATCCGTACCGCGGAGAGATGGCGTTCACCGACTCGCAGGTGGGACGGGTGGTGGACCATCTCGAGTCCATGGGCCTGCTCGATCGGACCATCGTCGTCGTGATTGGCGACCACGGAGAGAGCCTCGGCGAGCACGGCGAGGACGCGCACGGGTTCTTCGTCTACGAGGCGGCCACGCGCGTGCCGTTCATCATCCGCGCGCCCTTCGAGCGGACGCGGGGACGGCGCGTGACCGATCCGGTGCGGACGGTGGACGTCGTGCCGACCGCGCTCGACCTGCTGGGTCTGCCGGCCGTGCCGCCGATGTCGGGCCGGAGCCTCGCGCCGCTCATGGCCGGAGACGTCGTCGAACTCGGCCTCGAGGGCTACGCGGAAGCGATGTACCCGTTGCACCATTACGGCTGGAGCGACCTTCGTGCGCTCCGTTCGGGCCGGTTCAAGGTGATCGACGCGCCGCGCCCGGAGTTGTACGACCTCGACTCGGATCCAAAGGAACTCGACAACATCTACGAGGCACGCCGCACCGTCGCGGATCAGATGATCGCGCGCCTTCGGGAGATGGAGCGGGCGTTCGAGCAGGCCCCGACCGCGCAGCCGGTTTCGGACGTCGATCCGGAAGTCCGCGCCCGGCTCGCGGCCCTCGGCTACGTCGGCTCGTTCGTGGCGTCCGCGAACGACGCCCGGACGGACCGGGCGGACCCGAAAGACAAGTTCGAACTCTTCAACCTGCTCGGCGAGGCGCGCGATCTCGCGCCGACGAAGGACTCCTTCCCGAAGGTGACGGCCATCCTCCGCAAGGTCCTGGCCGCCGATCCCGAGGTGATCGACGCCTGGTTCTCCCTGGGCAACGCGTACTTCAAGGAAGGCCGGCATCGCGAGGCGATCGAGCACTTCAAGCGGGCGTTGGCGCTCAAGCCCGACTACGACCTCGCGGTGATCAACATCGCGGCGGCGTACCGGCGGCTCGGGGACGATGATGCGGCGCTGGCAGGATTCGAGCATTACCTGACGATCGATCCGAAGGATGCGTACGTCCGCTACCAGATGGGGGAGATCTGGCTGGACCGGGGCGACATCGCGCGCGCTGAAACGCTCTTCCGCGAGGCCCTGGAGATGGACGACCACGTGGCTCCGGCGAAGAACGCGCTCGGGGCCATCGCCTTCATGCGCGGGGATGTCGACACCGCTCGAAAGCTCGCGCTCGAGGCGCTCGCGCTGCGCAAGGACGTCCGGCTGGCGCACTACAACCTCGCGCTCATCGCCGAATCGCGCGGCGACATGGCCACAGCCGAGCGGGAGTACCTGGAGGAACTGGACCTTCACCCGGATGCGTACAAGGCCGCCTTCAACCTGTCGCGGGTGTACGCCAAGATTGGCGAGAGCGAGCTGGAGATGGAGGCACTGAAGATGGCCATCGACGGCAATCCCTCGTTCGCGGACGGCCATTTCTTTCTCGCCAGGGCGTACCTGACGCACGGCGGGAACATGAACGAGGCCGCCCGGCTCGCGCGGAAAGGCCTCGACCTGGCGCCGACGTCCGAGATGGCGCCCCTCGGCCACTACGTGCTCGCCGACGTCTACAACCGGCAGGGAAGGCCGGGCGAGGCGGCGCGCGAAGTGGCCCTGGCCCGCAGCCTGGAGGCCAGGCGGCCCCGGCCGCGCTGAGGGGGCGCCCGGGGCGGATGACGGACAGGGACACCGCGGGCCGGGGCGGTGCTAGACTGGTGCGCCGTGACCACTCTCGACATCCTCATGGTCGTCTCCGAGGCCGTCCCGTACTCCAAGACCGGAGGGCTGGGCGACGTGGGCGGAGCCCTGCCGGCGGCGCTGGCGCGGATGGGGCATCGCGTGACCGTCGTGACGCCGCGGTATCGCGGTGTGGAGGGCGGCGACGAGATCGCCGCCTTTCCGCGCGGGGCGTGGCTCGGGGCGCCCGAGTTCCGAATCCTCGAGCGCCGGCACGAGGACGGGGTCCGCTTCAGGCTGGTTGACTGCCCGGCCTATTACGACCGGGAGGAGCTCTACGCGATGCCGGCCGGCGATTACGCCGACAACCACCTGCGCTTCGCGCTGCTCTCGCGGGCCGCGCTCGAATGCGCCGTCAGGCTGGGCGAAACTCCGGCCGTGGTGCACGCGCACGACTGGCAGACCGGCCTGGTCTCCGTGTACCTCAAGCAGCGCTACGCCGATCGCCCGGAGTTCCGCGGCACGGGCACCGTCTGCACCATCCACAATCTCGCCTACCAGGGCGTGTTCCCCCGCGAGGTGCTGCCGTCGCTCGACATCCCGTGGGACGTGTTCACCGGCGAGGGCCTCGAGTTCTGGAACAACGTCAGCTTCCTCAAGGCGGGCGTGAACTTCTCGAACGTCGTGACGACCGTGAGCCGGCGCTACGCGCAGGAGATCCAGACGACCGAGCAGGGGTTCGGCTTCGAAGGCATCATGCGGCGCCGCGCTGACGTGCTGGTCGGCATCCGCAACGGCATCGACACGACGCTCTGGGACCCGGCGAACGATCCGCTGCTGCCGGCCGCGTACGACGCGGACAACCTGGCGGGGAAGGCGGCGGTCAAGCGCGCGCTGTTGGCCCGGACCGGCCTGGACGGCCCGGGGCAGTGGGCCAGGCCCGTCGTCGGCATGGTGTCGCGGATGGTCGATCAGAAGGGCCTCGACCTCATCGCGGGGGCCGTCGCGTCGGGCGAACTCGAGCAACTGGACGCGTCCTTCGTGATTCTCGGCACCGGGGCGCCTCAGTACGAGCGCATGTGGCGCGACCTCGCCGCGAAGCGGCCGAACCGGTTCTCCGTCACCGTCGGATTCAACGAGGAACTGGCGCACCTCATCGAGGGCGGCTCGGACCTGTTCCTGATGCCGTCGCGCTTCGAGCCGTGCGGCCTGAACCAGATGTACAGCCTCAGGTACGGCACGGTCCCGGTGGTCCGGGCCACCGGGGGGCTCGACGACACCGTCCAGCAGCTCGACGAAGCGACGGGGGACGGGACGGGCTTCAAGTTCGAGGCGTATACGACAGCAGCCATGCTGTATGCCCTGCGGCGCGCCCTGGCGTGGTTTACCCGGCCCGCGGCCTGGCGGCGCATCCAGGTGGCCGGGATGCGCCAGGACAACTCGTGGGAGGCGTCGGCGCGCGAGTACCTGGCGGTGTACGAGCGGGCCCGCGGGCTGGCCGGGGCCTGAAACGAAACGGACTGGTCTGAATCCATCTGAATGGGGCGGGCGAGGCAGCCCGCGATGACAGTAGGCACGTTGACGCTCGTCAACAGGTTCGACGCGAGGCACTCATGGCATCCGAAAAAGTTCTGACCTTGACCGACGGCAACTTCGACACCACGCTCCAGGCTTCTCCCGTTCCCGTGCTGGTGGACTTCTGGGCCGAGTGGTGCGGGCCGTGCGTGCGCCTGGCGCCCACAATCGACGCGGTGGCCGCCGAGCTCGAGGGCAAGATGGCGGTGGGCAAGCTCAACGTCGACGACCACCCGAACGTGTCGGCCCGGTTCGGCATCCGCGGCATCCCCACGATGATCCTGTTCAAGGGCGGCCAGCCGGTCGATCAGATCGTGGGCCTCGTCAGCAAGGACGAGTTGAAGCGGATGGTGACGGCGCACGTTTAGGCGCTAGGGACTAGGCGCCAGGCGCTGGTCAGCAGGGACGAGGGGCAAGGGCCAAGGGGCAGGACGCTCGAGAGGCAGAGCCGTGGATACGGATCGCGACGTCATCATCATCGGGTCGGGGCCGGCGGGGCTGACCGCCGCGGTGTATGCCGGGCGCGCCGCCCTCCAGCCGCTCCTCTTCGAAGGGCTGCTCGCGGGCGGCCAGCTGACGACCACCACCGAGGTGGAGAACTTCCCGGGGTTCCGCAAGGGCATCATGGGCCCCGATCTCATGGCCGAGATGCGCGCGCAGGCCGAGCGCTTCGGCACCGAGATCGTGTCGTCGGACGTCGGCGCCGTGGATCTCACGTCGAGACCGTTCAAGGTCGAAGCCGACGGCAGGACGTTCACGGCGAAGGCCCTGATCATCGCGACGGGCGCGTCGGCAAAGCTCCTCGGCCTGCCTGAGGAGCGGTCGCTCATGGGCCACGGCGTGTCCACCTGCGCCACCTGCGACGGCTTTTTCTTCCGCGGCCGCCCGATCGCGGTCGTCGGCGGGGGCGACTCCGCGCTCGAGGAAGCGACCTTCCTGACGAAATTCGCCTCGAAGGTGA
>CAZBIP010000067.1:11453-15570 GCA_964491885.1 uncultured Vicinamibacterales bacterium | reverse complement strand
GCGTTGAAGGCGTACGGCAGGGGGGCCAGGGTATAGGGCCCCGCCGGCGCGCCGGCCTGGGCGGCGGCCGAAGGCAAGGGTGCGGCGGCAACGCCGCGGGCCGAGGCCGCCAGGGCCAGGGCGCTGGCGCCGATCGTCGTCAGGGCTTCTCTGCGTGTCACGTTCATGGCTGGTCCTCGTAAGTTGGTACCTGTCTTTCTACAGACTCCCGAACTGCCGGGAAGGTGTCACGGAGGGCAAAAAGCAGGCCTTGTTGTTCGCAAGAAGATTCGGAGTTGAATTCCGATATATCGTGTTACAGTTGCTGCGTGCTCACACGTCCCCGGGCCATCGCCGACTTGACCGCGTCGGTAGGCCGCTCTCCGGTCACCGCGCTCCTCGGTCCGCGCCAGTGCGGCAAGACGACGCTGGCGTCGGCCTTCGGCGAGTCTAAGCGGGCTGCCCGCTTCGACCTTGAATCGCAGGTGGACCGGCAACGGCTGCAGAACCCGGAGATGGTTCTCGGAGCGCTGACGGGTCTGGTCGTGCTGGACGAGATCCAGGCGATGCCCGAACTGTTCGCCGTCCTCCGGGTCCTCGTGGACCGCCCAGGCTCGCAGACCCGCTTTCTTGTACTGGGCAGCGCGTCTCCGGACCTCGTGAAGGGTGCCTCGGAGTCTCTGGCGGGGCGCATCGAATTCGTCGAGTTGGGCGGATTCGATCTGTCGGAGGTGAAGGCGTCATCGCTGGACGGGCTTTGGCTGAGGGGCGGATTCCCGCGGTCCTTCCTCGCGAAGAGCGACGAAGACAGCAATGCGTGGAGGGACGGTTTCGTCCGGACGTTCCTCGAACGCGACATTCCCCAACTCGGCATCGCGCTGCCGGCCCCGACGTTGAGGCGCTTCTGGACGATGCTGGCGCACTACCACGGACAGACGTGGAACGCGTCGGCCCTGTCCAGATCGATGGGGGTGTCGGACAAGACGGTTCGAGCCTGGCTGGATGTGCTCTCCGGCACCTACATGGTCAGGCAATTGCTGCCCTGGCATGCGAACGTGGCCAAGCGCCAGGTGAAGTCGCCCAAGATTTACCTGCGAGACTCTGGACTGCTGCACGCCCTGCTCAGCATCCCGGACCGCGATGCGCTCTGGTCGCATCCCGCGGTCGGCGCCTCCTGGGAGGGCTTCGCGCTCGAGCAGGTGCTGCGCGCCGTACGGCCTGGCGACCCTTACTTCTGGGCCACGCACAACGGCGCGGAGCTCGACCTGCTGTTCGTGCACAGAGGGCTGCGGTTCGGCGTTGAGTTCAAGTTCAATGAGGCCCCCGCGGCCACCAGGTCGATGCACATCGCCACCGCGGATCTCGGACTGACGCACCTCTGGGTGGTGTATCCAGGCCGCGAGGCGTTTCCAATCGCACCCCGCCTGTCGGCTTGGCCCCTGGTGGACGCGCCGCTCCTGCCGGCGGAACTCGAGGCCCGGTCCCGGCAGGGCCACTGACGCGGGTTCGCTCGGAAGGACCTGCTGCAGGACGGCGCCATCGGTACCATCCGCCCGGCCTGCGTGCGGATAGAATGCTGGTATGACCACCGCGACGGATCCCAGCCAAAGCCCCGAAGCCTCCAAGCCCCTCGATTTCATTCGTACCATCGTCACCGAGGACCTGAAGGCCGGGAAGAACGGCGGGCGCGTGCACACGCGCTTCCCGCCGGAGCCCAACGGCTACCTGCACATCGGCCACGCCAAGTCCATTTGCCTGAACTTCGGCGTCGCCCTCGACTTCGGCGGCAAGTGCAACTTGCGCTTCGACGACACGAACCCGACGAAGGAAGACGTCGAGTACGTGGACGCCATCCGCGAGGACGTGCACTGGCTCGGGTTCGACTGGGAGGGCCGCGAATTCTACGCGTCCGACTACTTCGAGCAGCTCTACCTGTGGGCCGAGGAACTCGTCCAGAAGGGCCTGGCCTACGTCGACAACCTGACGGCCGACGAGGTGCGCGAGCACCGCGGGACGCTGACGGAACCCGGGCGCGAGAGCCCCCATCGGGATCGGCCCGTCGCCGAGAACCTCGACCTCTTCCGGCGCATGCGCGCGGGCGAGTTCGAGGACGGCGCCTACACGCTGCGGGCGAAGATCGACATGGCGTCGCCCAACATCAACCTGCGCGACCCGGCGCTCTACCGGATCCGGCGCGCCTCGCACCACCGGACCGGCGACGCGTGGTGCATCTACCCGATGTACGACTTCGCCCACGCGCTGTCGGACGCCGTCGAGGGCATCACGCACTCGATTTGCACGCTCGAGTTCGAAGACCACCGGCCGCTCTACGACTGGTGCGTCGCGAACTGCACCGTGCCGCACGTGCCGCGCCAGATCGAGTTCGCGCGGCTGAACGTCGGTTACACGGTGATGAGCAAGCGGCGCCTCCTCTCGCTCGTGCAGGAGGGCGTCGTCTCGGGCTGGGACGACCCGCGCATGCCGACCATCTGCGGCCTGCGGCGGCGCGGCTACACGCCCGAGGCGATCCGCGAGTTTGCCGCCCGGGTCGGCGTCGCGAAGCGCGAGAACCTCGTGGACTTCGCGCTCCTCGAAGACGCGGTCCGCGACGACCTGAACCGGCGCTCGCCCAGGGCGATGGCGGTGCTGCGGCCGCTGAAGGTGGTCGTCGAGAACTACCCCGAGGGCCAGGTCGAGCCGATCGAGCTGCCGCGCCACCCGGACCGGCCGGAGGACGGCGTGCGCGCCCTGCCGTTCTCGCGTGAGCTCTACATCGAGCGCGACGACTTCATGGAAGACCCGCCGAAGAAGTACTTCCGCCTCGCGCCGGGCCGTGAGGTCCGCCTGCGCGGCACCTACTTCCTGACATGCCAGCGCGCCGTGAAGAACGACGCGGGCGAGATCGCGGAGTTGCGCTGCACCTACGACCCGGCCACGTGCGACGGCAACGCGCCCGACGGCCGCAAGCCGAAGGCGACGATCCACTGGGTGTCCGCGGCCCACGCCCTGCAGGCCGAGGTGCGGCTCTACGACCGGCTGTTCACGAGCCTGGTGCCCGGGGGCGAGGAAGACGCAGGCGACTGGCGCGCCTCGTTGAACCCGGCGTCCCTCGAGACGCTGACGGCCGCGGTCGAACCCACGCTCGCCGGCGTCAAGCCCGGCGACCGATTCCAGTTCGAGCGCCTGGGCTACTTCTCGGTGGACCCGGACTCGACGCCGGACCGGCCGGTCTTCAACCGCACGGTGACGCTGAAGGACACGTGGGCACGGGTTGCAGCGAAGAAGTAGTCAGAATCCAGAATCCAGAATTCAGAATGCCCCAGCCCCCAGCCCCCGGCCCCCGAATCCCGAACCCCGAATCCCGAACTGTCAGTCGAACGCCCCCGCCAGCAACCGATCCACGAACTCCGGCAGCGATGCGACGCGCGGGCAGTCGGCGTCCGCGTAGAGCCCGGCCGCGTCGAGCAGCACCGCCGGCAGCCCCGCGGCGCGCGCGCCGGTGATGTCGACGTGGTAGATGTCGCCGCAGTGAATCGTCGCCGCGCGATCCGCGCCGGACTTGCGGAGCGCGATGTCGAAGATGCGCGGGTCCGGCTTCTCCACCCCTTCCTCGTGCGAGTCGATGACGAGGTCAACCAGGGGCTCGAGGCCCACGCGCCGAAGGATGTGCCGCACCCGCCCGTTGGAGTTGGAGACGACGACGATCCCGAGCCCCGCGGCCCGCAGCCGGCCCAGCGCGTCCTCGGAGCCCGGCGTCACGACGTCCCACGCGCCGTCGTCATCGTTGAAGGCCGCGACCTCGGCCAGTGCCGCGTCGGTGGCCGTCGAAATGGGAATGCCCAGGCGGAGCAGGATGCGGTCGAAGTACGCGTAGGCGCGCTGGCGGTCGCTGGTCGCCCTGACCGTCGGCGCGACGTCGAGCTCCTTCTTGACGATCGGCTCTTCGCGCGCGAGGGCATCCGGAGCGGCAACGATGCCCTGGCGGGCGAGCGCCGCCGCCGTGCGCGGCCAGTTCGGCGTGATGAGCACGCCGCCGGCATCGAGGAAGGCCGTGCGGTAGCGGGTGGATCGGTTCGTTGAGGCCATGGCGACTGGCCTCCCAGTCTCTCATCGCTCGCCCGCCCTGTCGAGCCGCGGC
>CAZBIP010000067.1:7729-11353 GCA_964491885.1 uncultured Vicinamibacterales bacterium | reverse complement strand
CTCTATCAGGATGGGTTCCGCGTCAAAACGCCCGAGGAATTCCGGGAGCACGCCGGCGGCGTCCTGGCCTGCCTGGGCGCGTCGGCCATGCTGCGGTCGAGGGGCGTCTTCCTCGGCGCGGCCAATGCGCTGGCGCTGCCGATGGCCCGGCTGGTGCCGATCTTCCGCGTCCTGCTCGACGAGGTCGAGGCTGCCCGGCGCGGCGTCTCTGCGTTCGTGGATGCGTTCACCGGCGCCCGCAAGACCGCCGGCGACTACCGCGTGCTCGGCCGGCTCGGCCTGCGGCGCGTCTACGTCGGCCTCGAGTCCGGCCACGACCCGCTGCTGTCGTTCGTGCGCAAGCCCGGCACGGCGGCCGGCGCGATCGACACGGTTCGCGCCATCAAGGCCGCGGGCGTCAGCGCCGGGGTGATCGTGATGATTGGGCTGGGAGGCGACCGGTTCGCCGAAGGCCACGAGCGCGACACGATCTCGGCGCTCAATGCGATGGGGCTGGGAAGCGGCGACCTGCTCTACTTCAGCGACCTCGTCGAGGTGCCCGCCGCGTCGTACCCGAGGCAGGCGTCGGAAGCCGGCATCCGGCCCCTCGACTCGGCCGGGCGCCGGGCGCAGCAGGCGCGCATCCGCTCCGCCCTCCGCTTCCCCGGCACCCCTCCCCGGCTTGCCGCCTACGACATCCGCGAGTTCACCTACTGAAAAAGGGGCCAGGCCCCTTTGTCGTTTGACCTAAACCTCGAAAGTAGGCGCAGTCGGCCGCCATACGGGCCGCTACAGCCCCAAGCTCGGGCCAAAAAGGGGCCAGGCCCCTTTCGCGCGGGGGGCGGGTCGGGGCATGATGACCGTGACGCTCCGCCCCCAAGGAGGTCGATCGGATGAACTACCCCGTCTGGGACATCCCCGCCAGCGGCCTGCTCATCGCGCTCGTCGCCACCACCCACGTCTTCGTCTCCCACTTCGCCGTCGGCGGCGGCCTCTACCTCGTGCTGACCGAGCGCCGCGCCAGGCTTGCGGGCGACGGCCCGCTGCTCGATTACCTGAAGCGCCTGAGCCGCTTCTTCATCCTGCTCACGCTCGTCTTCGGCGCCATCACCGGCGTGGGCATCTGGTTCACCATCGGCCTGGTCCACCCCCAGGCGACGTCCTCGCTCATCAACACGTTCGTCTGGGCGTGGGCGATCGAATGGACGTTCTTCATCACGGAGATCGCGGCGGCCACGGTCTACTACTACGGCTGGGACCGCCTGTCGGCCCGCGCGCACCTCGCCGTGGGCTGGATCTACTTCGCCTCGGCCTGGCTCAGCCTGGTCGCCATCAACGGCATCCTCACGTACATGCTGACGCCGGGCGCCTGGATAGAGACCCGCGGGTTCTGGGACGGCTTCCTCAACGAGACCTACTGGCCCGGGGTCTTCGCCCGGACGTTCGCCGCCGTCGGCCTGGCCGGCCTTTACGCGATCTGGACCGCGGCGTGGCTGAAGGACGCGGCGCTGAAGGCGCGCGTGGCGCGGAACGCCGCGTGGTACTGGGTCCTCCCGATGGCTGTCGCCATCCCGCTCTCGCTCGTCTGGTACGTCGCGGCGGGCGGGAGCGCGGGCGTGCCGGTGGCCGAGATCTTCGGCGCGAAGGACGCGGGCGTGGGCAGCCTGCTCGGCGCCGTGTTCGGCACCGCAGCCGCGACGGGCTATCCCATCGCGCAGCGCGCGGCCTGGTGGGTCGTCGTCTCGGCGGCGGCGCTCACCGTGCTCACGATCGTCCTGGCCGCCGCGCGCAGCCGCACCTACGGCCGGCCGCTGGCCGGCGCGCTCATGCTGTTCGGCTTCGTCGCCATGGCCGGCAGCGAATGGGTGCGCGAGGATCTGCGCAAGCCCTGGGTCCTCGGCCAGTACATGTTCGTCAACAGCGTGCGCGTGCCTCCGCCGGATGGCGCGCCGCAGCCGCCCGCCGCTTTCGTCGAGCGCTTCGGCGAGGACCGCTTCACGCTGGACGCCCTCAACGCCTCGGGCGTGATGAAAGCGTCCGCGTGGGTCAGGCCTGCTCCCGACAACCTGCTCGATCCCGCCGAGTACGCCGCACTCGCCGAGCACCAGGGCCGCGAGCTCTTCCGCGTCGAGTGCGCGGCGTGCCACACGATTGACGGCTACCTCGCCATCCGGCCGCTCGTGCGCGGCAAGAGCGCCGAGGCCCTCGACGGAGTCATCGGCCGGCTTGCGCAGCCCGTGGATGCTTCGGGCGCCGAGACCGGATGGAACACGCCGCACGTGCGCCTCGCCACGTGGCGCGATCGCCGCATGCCGCCATTCGCCGGCACGGCCGACGAGCGCCGCATGCTCGCGGGGTACCTCGCGCTCGTCGGTGGAGCGGGCCGCGATTCGCTCGGCCCGGCGTCCGAGGCGGGTTCCGGGTCCTCGAACGTCGGCCAGGCTTACTACGAGTCCAATTGCGCCGCGTGCCACGCGCCGGACGGCCTGGCGCCGTTCGACGCGAAGGGGCGGAAGGCGGCCGAGTTCCTCGAGATGCTCGGGCGCCTGCCTGAGATCAACGACATGATGCCGCCCTTCGAGGGCACGGACGAAGAACGGACGGCGCTCGCGGAGTACCTGGCGACGCTACCGGGCCCCGGGCAGACGGGAGGTGTGCAGTGATCCCCGCCATTCCGCAACCCGATCCGCTCGCCCTTCCCGCGCCGGGCTGGCTGCTCTGGGCGCTCCTCCTGCTGACGTTCTTCCTGCACCTCGTGCCGATGAACCTCGTGCTGGGCGGGTCCATCCTCGGCGCCGTCGCGCGCGTGCGCGGCCGCCGGCCGGATCGGCCGCACGAGGCGGCCCTCGCGCACCTCATCGTCAAGGCCATGCCGGTCCTCATCGCGGCCACGGTGTCGCTCGGCGTGGCCGCGCTCCTCTTCCTCCAGGTGCTCTACGGACGCCTGATCTTCCCCGCGGCCATCGTCATGGGCTGGTGGTGGATGAGCGTCATCGGCCTGCTCATCGTGATGTACTACGCGGCCTACCTGCTGGCCTTCCGCGAGGCGAGCCTCGGATCGACGGGCGCGGCCGTGGCGTGGTTCATCGCGGCCATCGCGGGTCTGATCGCCCTCATCTACAGCACCAACATGACGCTCATGCTGAAGCCGGCCGAGCTCGTGGCCGGCTACGCCGCTGGCGCCGGCGGGTTCACGCTGGGGCTGGCCGAGCGGACGCTCATCCCGCGCTACCTGCACATGGTCAATGGGGCCGTCGCGGTGAGCGGCTTGGCCATCTGCTTCGTCGGCGCCGTCCGCCGGACGCGGGACGCCGCGTTCTCGAAGTGGGCGATGCACCACGGCGCGCTCGCCTGCGTGTGGGCAACGGCGGTCGGCTCGATCGCGGGGATCTGGTGGCTCGTCGCGCTTTCGCCCGAGGTGCGCGCGGGCTTCCTGGGCGGGGACGCGCGCGCAACCGGCGAGCTGGCCGTCGGCATCGTGCTGACGCTGGCGGGCGCCGCGCACGCGTGGCTGGCCGGCCGGAGCGCGCGACCGGTCCGCATGGTGACGACGGGTGCCGCGGCCATGGCCGCGGGACTCCTGATGATGCTGCTGACGCGCGACGGCGTGCGGCGCGCCACGCTCGAACTGGCGGGGTTCCAGCC
>CAZBIP010000067.1:5817-7629 GCA_964491885.1 uncultured Vicinamibacterales bacterium | reverse complement strand
GGAACAAGGCGGGGGCGGCCGTGGTATTCTCGCCACGGCCCTCCCGGCTGCCCGGCGCCTCGAGGCGGCGGGGCCGGCCGGCTTAGACAAGGAGTCCGTCATGGCGAAGACACCTGCAACCAAGACCACGCGTTCGGCGGCGAAGCGCAAGGCACCCTCGCTTCGCGTCACGGTTCAGCGCGACATCGATCAGGCGCTCGCGCAGGCGGGCATCACGTACGCCGTCGATGCCGATGGCTGGCGCTGGATGCAGGATCCCAAGGGCGAGGGGCTCATCGGCGTCGTGGCGCTGATCGGCGAGCGCCGCGATCTGACGCTCCGCGTGGTGGCGCCAATCATGGCGGCGCCAAAGGGCCAGGGAGCGCTGCTGAAGGTGCTGAAGAAGGTCGCGGCGCTCAACTACGACGTCGTCGGCCACGCCCGCCTGGCCGTGGACAACCGCACCGTCTGGTCGATTGCCGCGCAGAACGTCGACGACATCGGCCCCGACGACGTGACGGCGTGCATCTTCGACTGCTTGTGGCTCGCGCAGGCGACGGCGGAAGCGCTGGAGGGGAAGAAGAAGCCCGCGAAGGCGGGGGGGACGAAGTAGCGAATTCAGAATTCAGAAGTCAGGAGTCAGAATTCTGAATTCTGAATCTCCCAGCCCCCAATCCCCAGCCCCCGATCTCCAGTGCCGGGAGGTTCTCTACTGCCCGAAGACCGCTACGACGGGCCCGTGGTCGCTGGTGCCGACCTCGCGGTACGCGGCGCACGACGCGGCACGCGACGCCAGGCCCGCGGTCGCGAGCACGTAATCGAGCCGCCAGCCGATGTTGCGCTGGCGCATCCCGCGCCACGGCGCCCACCAGGTGAAGAGCGCGTCGTTCGCCGGGTCAAGCGCGCGCCCGATGTCCACCAGCCCCGCGCCGAGCAGCCGATCGAAGAGCGCCCGCTCCTCGGGCAGTTGCCCGATGACGGCCTTGCGCTCCTTCGGATGGACGTCGATCTCGCGGTGCGCGACGTTCAGGTCGCCGCAGAACACCGCGGGCGTGCCCGAGGCCGCCAGCCGTCCCGCGTGCGCGATCATGGCCTCGAGGAACCGGATCTTCGCGGCGAAGTCCTTGCCGCCGTTCGGCACGTAGATCGACGACACGTTGACGCCGCCGACCGTGGTGGAAACGATGCGTGTCTCGTGGTCGAATTCCGGGTGCGTGAACGCCGGCTCACCGGGGCAGCACGCCTTGCGGACGAGCAGGCCGACGCCCGAGTACGCGCGCTCGCCGTGCCAGTACGACCAGTAGCCGTCGAGGCCCGCGAGCGACGCCGGGATCTGCTCGCGGTTCGCCTTCAGCTCCTGCAGGCAGAGCACGTCGGGCTGCTCGGCCCCGATCCATTCGACGAGTTGCGCCTCGCGGGCGCGCACGCCGTTGACGTTCCAGGTGGCGATCTTCATGGCTCTCCGCCGATGATAGCACCCGGCTCCGAGCCTGAGGTCAGGCCGGCGGTAATAGCAGCGGCGCGAGCGTCTGCCACGCCATCGCGGGTGTGATGGCGTCCATGCAGCGGCCCTCGCGGCGGCGGCACGTGCGGCCGCAGCGGGGACCGCACGGAATCGGGCTCCGCACGACGAGGTGCCCGGCGCGATAGGGCGCGACGCGCGCCGGGTCGGTCGGCCCGAAGAGCGTCACGTGCGGCGTGCCGAGCGCCGCCGCCAGGTGGCCGGGGCCGGAGTCCGGGCCCACCGCGGCGCACGCCGCAGCGAGAATGGCCCCGAGTTGGGTCAGCGACGTGCGGCCCGTCAGATCGATGACGCGTTCGCGCGGCGCCGAC
>CAZBIP010000067.1:3930-5717 GCA_964491885.1 uncultured Vicinamibacterales bacterium | reverse complement strand
CCGATGCGCCTCGGCGCCCCTGTCAGGCGCGACGCGACGCCGCTCTTGAGGATCCGCTGCAGGTCCAGCACCACATCGGGCCGCAGCGCGCGCAGGTCCGCGACGAGCCGCAGGAAGGGCGCGGGCGTCCGCTCGCGCGGGAATGCGAGGATGCGATCGACACCGGAGTGGGCCGCGACGACTTCGCGCCAGCGCCAGTCCACCAGCCACGCCACGCGGGCGTCCGGTCGATGCTGTCTGAGAATCGAAGGGAGCGGCAGGGCGCGGACGACGTCGCCCAGCGACCCCATCAGGACGATGAGGACGGTGGGAGCGTCAGGCAGCGGCACGCGCAGCAGCTCACGCGTCACGTTCGGCGGCCGCATCGTCTCCGCGGCCGCGGGCCGCGCGGCGCTTCCGGCTCGAGGAGCCCGAGCACAGGCCGCGGCGCGAGTGCTCGATGAACTCGAGCACCTCGAGCGTCTCGGGCAGGCCCTGCAGTTCGGCCCGGATGCGCGCGACGGCGTGCGTCGTGTTGAGGCCGCTCCGGTAGAGAATCCGGAACACCTGTTTCAACTCGCGCCGCACCTCGACGCTGAACGACGCCCGGATCAGCCCGACGCGGTTCAACCCGTACACCAGGGCCGGCTCGGACCCGTCGACCAGCATGAACGGCGGCACGTCCTGCTTCGCCGCAGACAGGCCTCCGATCATCGCGAGCCGGCCGATCCGCGCGAACTGGTGCATGGCCGACCCGCCGCCCATGGTCACGCCGTCCTGGATCTCGCAGTGCCCGGCGATGAGCACCGCGTTGGCCATGATCACGCGGTTGCCGACCCGGCAGTCGTGCCCGACGTGCGCGCCCGCCATCAGCATGCAGTCGTCGCCGATGACGGTGGCCTCGCCGGCCTTCGAGGCCCGCGACAGCGTCACGTGCTCGCGAAGAATGGTGCGCGCCCCGACCCGGAGGAACGTCCGCTCCCCGCGGTAGCCGCGGTGCTGGGGATCGCCCCCGATCACCGCGCCCTGGTGCACGACGCACCCGGGACCGAGCCTCGTGCCGTCGACGATCGTCGCGTGACTCATGACGACGACGCCGTCGCCGAGCTCGACGTCGCTGCCGACGATGGCGAACGGCGCGATGTCGACGCCGTCGCCGAGCACCGCGCCGCTGCCGACTACCGCCAGTGGATGAATGGCCATGCCGAGACTCCGCGAAATGGGCGAACGGCGCGACTCGCGATCCACCGGCGATGTGACAGGGGCGCAGAACGCCGCGCGGCGGAAAGTATACATGATGGCCGCCGCATGGCCGGCCCACCGCGCCCACAGACGCCACTGACGCGAACGCGCGCAAGTCACTTGTCAGACGGAACCGGACAATCCACGGGCCAATCACGCGTGCGGGCCGCGCAAGCGAAGACGGCGGCGTGCTACTCGACGTAGATGGGGTTGGACAGGATCCAGGGCCACGTGACACCCCCGTCGTTCTCGACGAGGACCTCGACGCGGCAGGCGCCCCGCTCGGCGGGCCGGTGCTCGTAGCTCCAACCCGACGGCGTCAGCACGCCCGTCAACTCCACCCGCGTGCCGCCGCAGTACATGACCGGCCTCGCGCCCTCAGGGAGGGCCGGGTACGCGAGTTCGATCCGCAGCACGGGATGCCGATCGGCGCGCAGCGTCCCGCCCATCCCGGCGCTCCCGTCATCGTCCGCTCCCGTGAACGAGAAGCCGCCGGCGGCGCCGATGGCCTCGATGCCGCAGAACGCGCGCCCGCCGGTGAGCGCCGACACGAGCGCGGCGGCGTC
>CAZBIP010000067.1:0-3830 GCA_964491885.1 uncultured Vicinamibacterales bacterium | reverse complement strand
AGGGGGTCGTCGAGGCGGGTGTACGGCCGCTTCCGCCCGTGCGGATGCGCGGCGATGGGCGTGCCGCCGAGCGCCCTGATGGTGCCGAGCGCCGTCCGCGCGCGCCGCTCCGGGCGCGTCAGCGCGCGATACGCGCCGAGCGCGGTGGCATGCCCGTCGCCCGTGGACACTTCGACCGACGACACGACGAGGACGCCGTCGACGACGCGGACGAGCGGGCCGTCGATGACGTTGTGGTCCGTCACGACGATCCACGCGGCGCCGCTCGCGCGTGCGGCCGCCGCGACCTCCGCCAGGGTGCCGGTGCCGTCGGACGCGACGGTGTGCATGTGGAACACGCCGCGCCACGTGCCCGGCTTCGGCGTGAACGACAGCTCCGCCAGGGGGTAAGCGACGCGCGCGCTCTGCACGAGGAAGAGCGCGAGCGCGACGGCGGCCAGCACGGCCATGCCCCGCGCGGCGCGGCGGAATCGCGTTCCAACGGCGACAGCAGCCATCAGCACCATTCCCGGGCGCGGCCGCCCGGCTCCACGCGTACGCTAACATGAGCCGCCGCAAACGGCCGAGGAGAAGGACGATTCGGAGCCACTGGACCCTCACGGTCGCGCCAGCCTGGAGGGACGCGCTCGGCGACCCCGCTGCCGTGCGGGCGCTCGCGGAGCGTCCCGGCACCCGGCTGCGTGAGACCAGCCGCGGCACCACCTCCATCGTCCGCTTCGGCGGCGACAGGCTCGTCGTCAAGCGGTCGCTCATCCAGGAGCGGCGCCGCTGGATCCAGTGGCACAGTCTCTACCGCGGCGGCGAGGGCGCGCGGGCGTACCGAAACCTGGCGCGCTTGCGCGAGGCCGGCGTCCGCGTCCCGGAACCGGTCTTCGCTCTCGAAGAAACGCGTTGCGGGTTCGTGGTGGCCTCGTGGCACGCGTACCGACACCTGGAAGGAGAGGCCTGCACCTGCGCAGACGCTCCGCTCGTCGCGAGGACGCTCAAGGGCCTGCACGACGCCGGATGGGTCCATCGTGATCCGCACGTCAGGAACTTCCTGAAGCACGCCGGCGAGGCCGGCATCATCGACTGCGCGAGAGCACGGCCGTGGCGGTTCGGCTACGCGCGGCGGTACGACCTCGTGCTGCTCGACAAGTGCTGCCCGGGGGCGTGCGTCCATTACCCGGGATGGTCCGAGTCGGACGCGCTGTACCGGCTGGCCGAGCGGCACAACGGCTGGATCGTCCTGTGGCGCCGCGTGAAGCGCACGGTGCGGGGCTGGTTCGGCGTGCGCCGGCAGGATGAGCCGGACGACGCGGACGCCGTTCCCGGTGGAGGCGCCGGATGAACGGGCCCGTCGTCCTGATCAACACGAAGGCCAGCTTCTACGGCGGCGAGTACCAGGTGCTCAAGCTGACCGGGGGGCTGTCCGGCATGGGCTGTGAAACCCTCCTGCTGGCCCACGGCGCCGGCGTGCTCTTCGCCCGCGCGCGCGGCGCGGGTCTGCCCGTCTTGCCGCTGCCGCCCGTGGTGTGCGAACCCTGGTGCCTTGGCGGGAGCCTGTTCGTGCGGCGCCTCCTCGCCAGACGCCGGCCCGTGCTGATGCACGCCCACGACTCGCGCGCGCTGGCCCTCGCGCCGCGCGCGATTGGAGGGCGGCCCGTGCCCACGGTGCTCTCCCGGCGCGTGCCCTCGCCGTTCCGCATCAACGTCCTCTCGAAGGGGCGCTACAGCCCGGCCAGGCTGGCGGCAATCATCGCGGTCTCGCAGGCGGTCAAAGACGTCCTGGTCGCGAGCGGCGTTCCCGAGTGGCACGTCCGCGTCGTCGCGTCGGGCACGGACATCCGGCAGTTCGACGCAGCCGAGCCCGACCGCTCCCTCGCCGCGCTCGCCGGCGGGCGGACCATCGTCGGCGGCATCGGCGAACTCACGAAGAAGAAGAACTGGGACATGCTGATCCGCGTCGCCGCCGAGACGAAGCGCCGCGGCATGGACCTCCGGTGGGTCGTCGTGGGCGAAGGGCCGGAGCGAACGCGGCTGGAGCGTCTGGCTGCGCGGCTCGGAGTCGCCGGCGAGGTGCGGTTCCCGGGCTATCGCGCCGATGTCGAGTCGTTCACGAAGGGGCTCGACATCCTGGTGCACACCTCGCGGGCCGAGGCGACGGCGGGAACGGGCCGGATGGCCATGCTGGCGGGCGTGCCGGTCGTGGCGGTCGGCACGCGCGGCGTCGTCGAAACGATCGGCGAGCACGGGCTCTCCGTCGCCCTGGATGACGATCGGGCGATGGCAGACGCCATCGAGCGGCTGGTCCGCGACGGCGCGTTCAGGTCGCACCTGACCGCGCGGGCCGCCGCGCATGCGAGATCGCACTTTGGCATCGAGGCGATGGTGGCGGGCAACCTGCGCGTCTACGAATCGGTGTTGGGAGGCCCCCTGGTGCGCCGCGAGGGGACGCCATGACGGCGGGGCTCCCGGCGTCGGCTGTCAACCTCCTGGTCTCCATGCCCGGCTGGCTCGGCGAGACCGTGGTCGCCTCGGCGGTTCGTTGCCGCCCGGATCGGCCGCGGCTATGATCAGGCCCGATGGTGGGATCCCCGCGACGCGACGCTGAGGGCAGCCTGTACCGTCCGGCCCGCGGGGGAGCCGGGCGAGAGCGCAAGCGCCGGCCGGTCGCCGCGCGGTTCGGCGTGGTTGCGCTGCGCGTGCTGGCGTTCCTTCCGTACCCGGCCATCTACCGCCTCGCCGGCTGGCTCGGCCGCGCCGCCGCCGCCCTGCCCATCAAGCCCTCGCGCTTCACGGACGTCACCCTCCGCCTCTGCTTTCCCGACTTCAGCGCGCTCGACCGGAAGCGCCTCGCGCGTCTCAGCCTGATGGAAACCGCGCGAGCCCTGTGCGAGGTGGGAGCGTTCTGGACATGGAGCCGGGGACGCGTGCTCGGCCTGGTCCGTGACGTGCGCGGACTCGACGTGCTGGAGGCCGCCCGCTCACAGGGCAAGGGCGTCATCGTCGTGGCGCCCCACATCGGGGCCTGGGAACTGAACGTGCTCTACTGCTCGTCCCGGTACCCGGTGACGACGCTGTACAAGCATCCGGTCGATGCGAGCATCGACCGGTTCTTCACGAACGGCCGCAGCCGCTTCGGGGCCGCGCTCGTGCCGACGACGGCCGGCGGCATCCGCCGGGTGGTGCGCGCGCTCGCGGACGGGCATCTGCTCGGCATCCTGCCCGACCAGGATCCGCGGCGCGGGGCCGGCGTCTTCGCGCCGTTCTTCGGCGTGCCCGCCAACACGTCCACGCTGGTGCCGCGCCTCGTCCAGCTCTCGGGCGCGCCCGCCGTTCTCATGTTCTCCGAGCGTCTGGCGAAGGGCAGGGGGTTCCGGATCCACTTCAGGCCCGCATCCGATGACGTGCGCGATCTGGATGTCGTCCGGTCGGCCACGGCGTTGAACCTCGACATCGAACGCCTCGTGCGCGAGTACCCGGAGCAGTACCTCTGGAGCTACAAGCGATTCCGGGTCCGCCCCCAGGGAGAGGCGAATCCGTACAGGCGCACCGCTCATGCCTAAGACATCGTCCGCAAGAGGGGTCGGCCGCTGGGCGCTGAAGGCCCGCCACCTGGCCGAGGCCGGAGTGATTGGCGCCTTCTCGCTCGCGGCGGGTGCGGCACCCGTCCGGGTCCGGCGCGCCGCCGGCACGGCCTTTGGCACCGCGCTGTGGGCGGTCGACGGGCGGCACCGCCGCGTGGCCGCCGGCAATATCCGGCTGGCGTACGGTGAGTTGATGTCGCCGCAGGAGGTCCGCCGCCTGGTGCTCGCGACGAGGCGGCACTTCGGGAGGCTGGTGACCGA
>CAZBIP010000066.1:0-15765 GCA_964491885.1 uncultured Vicinamibacterales bacterium | reverse complement strand
AGCAGCGCCTGTTTGACCGGGAGCCCTCCGCCGAAGCCGACCAGCGCGCCCGTGCTTCCCACGACGCGGTGACACGGCACGACGATCGGCAGGGGATTCCTCGCGTTCGCGAGACCGACGGCGCGCGCCGCCCGCGGGCGGCCGACGGCCCTCGCGATCTCCCCATACGAGCGAGTCTCGCCGTACGGAATCTGCCGGAGGGCCTTCCACACGGACATCTGGAACGGCGTGCCCTTCGGACTCAGCCGCAGGTCGAACCGGGTCCGGCGTCCACGGAAGTACTCGACGAGCTGGCGCTCGGCGTCCCGGAACGGCGCCTTCGACGGCCTCCAGCCCGGCTCCGGCGCCAGCGCGTCCTTGCCGCACTGGAACGAGACGTGCCTGAGGCCGTGATCGGGGCAGCCCGCGAGGAGCAGCACGCCCACGGGCGTGTCGACGTAGGTGTAGTACGTCACGTGTTCCCGTTCCGTGTGCGCGGCCATGCGCGTCACCCCGCCTTCGCAGGAACCGGCGCCTTGACCCTCGCGGGCGCCTTCCTGCCCTTCACCGGTTCGGCCGGCTTCTCGACCAGCTTGATCTGCCCGAGCGCCTCGGCCGCCTTCAGGTACTCGAACACGTCCTGCAGCGGTACCGGCTCGAACTCGCCGGAGATGAAGTCACGGATCTGGAGGACCGTCAGGCCCTGGCGCATCACGACGCCGAGCTCGCCCGCGATGTGGGCCGGGATCTTCCGCCGGGCCTCCGCCATCGCCTGCTGGGCCGGCGTCATCGGGACGGCCGGGCCGCCGCGGCGGCCGCCTCCGCCCGATCCGAACGGCGACGCGCCCGCGGCCTGCGGCTGCGCCTCGACCAGCGTGGCGGCCGCGCGCTTCTCGAGGTCGGTCGGCGCCGGCTCGGCCCACGGCTGCTTCAGCTGCTCGGCACGGAGACGGAAGAGCAGCGCCAGTTCGTTCTGGAGGCTCGCGGCGCGCTGATCGATCAGCACGTCGAAGGCCGCGAGCTTCTTCGCCCCGGCGGCCGGGTCGGCGCAGAGTGCCGACGCCGACTTCACGACGGCCTTCTCGACATTGGCCTGGTGGCGGACGGCCGCCTTCGCCTCTTTGTAGGCCTCGGGCAGGGAGAGGCCGAACGACAGGTCGGTGATGTACGACGCGCCCTTGCGCTGCGCCAGTCCCATCCGCTCGGTCCCCCGCGCCAGCGACTCCGCGGCGGCCTTGATCGCCGTGTCGTCACCGGCCGACGCCAGCAGGCCCATGCACCCGATGCCGACGACCGCCGCCCGCTTCATCTGCGTCGGGTCGAGGCGCTCCGGCGTGTCCTGCGACGAGTGATAGAAGAAGTCCGGCCAGGTGATGAACATCACCGCGGGAATGCCCTGGTTGATGAACACCACGTGATCGCTCGCGCCGTAATAGGGATCCTCGACGACGAAGAAGGGGTCCCGGCTGCCGTTCTGCGACAGGACGGGCTGGGTGTAGCCGTAGGCCACGGCGCGGTACCGCACGCGCTCGCGGTTGGCCTCGGCGACGTAGCGGAGCACGCTGGCGCAGAGGTCGTTCAGGAACGTGGGCAGCGAATCGGGCGTGCGGTGCATCACCCACGCGGCGCCGCTCAGCTTGAGCAGGATGCCTTCCATGTCGAAGTTGAGGTTCGCCACGATCCGCTTCGTCACATCCTCGTGCGCCCGCAGCCAGGCCATCGTGCCGCTGATTTCCGGGACCCAGAGGAAGTGAATGTCGCGCTTCGGCTTCGGCAGCTTGCCCTCGGCCACGAGCCGGGCGTAGGCCCGGCCCATCTCGAGCGACAGCGCGCAGCCCGACACGTTGTCGTTCGCGCCCTGCTTGGTGTAGCCCTCGTAGAGGTGGCCGGTGATCATCACGACCTGGTCCGAGCTGCCGTCGCCGGGGATGACGGCGTGCACGAGTTCCAGTTCGGCAGGAAACGTCTCGGACGCCACGATCGATCGGATGGTGATCCGCTCGCCGAGGGCCAGCCTGGCGGCGAGGCCGCGGCCCTGCCGGGGCGAGACAGACCACCCGAAGCCGGGCGTCTTCCCCTGCGGCGCCGCCGCCGACACGCTCTGGGACATCAACTGGTCGGGGTAGTCGTCGCCGCGGAGCCCGTTGTAGCTGACGACTCCCAGCGCGCCGCGCTCGAACACCGCCAGCCGCTGAAGCTGGCCCGCCGACCCGCTCCCCAGAACGATCTTGCCGGCCACGTCCTTGCCGGCATAGTCCTCCGGGCGGGTGCCGGTGCCCACGTCCACGAGCGGCGCCGTCACGTCGCCGGAGACGCTGCCCGAGGCGAGAGACACGAGGATGTCGTGGATGTCGTACAGTTTCTCAGGCTTCGGCTCCGCGACCCAAAGCTCGCCGCGCGACGCGTGCCAGGTGGGGCTCCCCTGGGGGAACGACTCGACCGTCACCTCGCCGAACCCGAACTCCTTCGCCAGCCTGGCGATCACCGCCGACTCGCGGAACTGGCCCGTGTACTCGGCCCGGTCGCGGACGCGCGGATAGGGGACCATTTCGAGGACCGCGTGCACCGCACGGTCGCCTGAGGCTTCGTTGATGATGGCCCGCATCTCCTCGTGCGACAGCAGTGTGCGGTCTTCCCGTTCCTGCGCGGAGACGCCCGCGACAGCGCAGAGGGCGGCCGCGACGGCAATGACAGCCGCGGTCCACCTGGTGGTCTTCATGCTGACTCCCTCCCTCGTGTCGTCCGCCGGCGCGACGGCCAAACCTCAGAAGGGTAGGCCGGACGCCCGTTTCGACGCAAGCCTCCTGCGGCGTCACCGGGCTCGGCCGCGCCTGAAGACCGGGCGCGCCCGGACGCGGCCCGGCGGTGGTAGGCTGTCTCCGTCCATGATGGTGACGGTCATCGCCAACCCCGCGGCCGGGCCGGCCTGGCGCCGGCGTCACGCCGAAGAACTGGCGCGCCACGTCGGCGCGACCCTCGCGCGCAGGGGCGTGCGCGGCGGGCTCCTGTTCACGTCCGGGCCGGGCCACGCCACGACGCTGGCCCGGCAGGCGGTCGCCGACGGCGCGGACGTCGTCGTCGCGTGGGGCGGCGACGGCACGATCAACGAGATCGCCGCGGGCCTCGTCGGCGAGCGGCCGGCGCTCGGCATCGTGCCGTTCGGATCCGGCAACGGCCTCGCCAGGGAACTTGGCATCCCGCGTCGCCCGGACGCGGCGCTGGAGGTGGCGCTCCGGGGCGTCGATCGCGTGATCGACATCGGCGAACTGAACGGCCGGCTGTTCGTGAACTGCGCCGGCGTGGGGTTCGACGCGCACGTCGCGGAGGTGTTCGCGGCGTCGGCGGGGCGCGTCCGAGGATTCGCGTCGTACGCCGCGACGACCATCCGCGAACTGGGCCGCTACCAGCCAGGGCTCTATCGCATCGAGACTGACGGAAACGAGGCCTCCGAGGTCCGGGCGCTGTTCATCACGGTGGCGAACACCCGGCAGTGGGGCAACGGCGCGTTGATCGCGCCTCACGCCGTCATGGACGACGACCGGCTCGACGTCGTCATCATCCCGCCGCGCCACCCCGCCTACGTGATGGTCAACTTGTGGCGGCTGTTCGCCGGGTCGCTGGCGTCGCTCGACGGCGTCGAAACCCGGCAGATGCGGAGGGCCACCATCACGGCGTCACCCGCGGCCCCGGTGCACGCGGACGGCGAACCGCTCGGTCACCTGTCGGCGATCCGCATCGAGGTGAAACGCGCGGCGCTCCGCGTGCGGACGCCCGCGAAGCCCTGACGGCCGGCGGTCAGGCGCGGAGGTCCGCGCCGAGTTCGTCCTTGACCGCGCGCGCGATGCGCTCGCGGATCTTGCGCGCGTCCGCATCCGTGAGCGTGCGGTCAGGCGCCTGGTACGTGAGGCTGAACGCGAGGCTGCGCCTGCCGGCGCCGACCTGCTCCCCGACGTACTCGTCGAACAGCGCCACGCCGGCCAGCATCGGGCCGCCCGCGGCGCGGATGACCTCCTGGACCCTGGCGACGGGGATGCTGCGGTCCAGCACGAAGGCGAGGTCCTCCTTGACCGGCGGGTACACCGGCACCGGCCGCACCGCGAACCGTTCGATCGCGCATCCGAGCAGCACGTCAAGGTTCAACTCCGCCACGAGCACGCGCTCGGCCTGAAAGCCGAAGCGCGCGGCAACGGTCGGATGCAGTTCGCCGGCCCAGCCCGCCGGCTCGCCCTGCGCGCGAACGAGGGCCGTCCTGCCGGGCCTGAGCCCGTCGCGGGCGCCGGGTTCGAACGTCAGGCCCGCCACTGCCAGCGCGTCGGCCAACTCCTCGATGACGCCCTTGAGGTCGAAGAAATCCATCGCCTCGCCGTCGCTCGGCTGCCACCCGCGAGGCGCGCGGGCCCCGCACAGGAGCAGCGCCAGGCGCCTCGGTTCCTCCGGAAGCGCCTCCCCGGGCCGGGGGAGGTAGACGTTTCCGACCTCGAAGAAGGCGAGCCGGTCCGCGTTGCGGCTGTTGGCGGCCGCGACCTCGAGGACGCCCGGCAGGAGCGCCCGGCGCATGACCGCGCGGTCGACGACGATGGGGTTCGCCAGGCGGACGTACGGCGCGTCAGCGCCGCCCGCGGCCTCCGGCGCGAGGGCGAGCGTCGCCTCGCGGTCCGGCGAGGTCAGCGAGTAGGTGACCACCTCCTGGAGGCCCAGGCTGACCAGCGCGTCACGCACCTGCTCCTCGAGATCGAGGTCGCGGTTCGGGTGCGGCGGCGGGATCACCTCGGCGAGCATCGTCTCTGGGATGCGGTCGTAGCCGTACACGCGCGCGATCTCCTCGACGACGTCCGCGCGGCCGACCACGCCCGTCCCGATGTCGAGACGGTGGTCCGGCGCGGTCGCCCGCACGACGGCGTTCGGGTCGCCAGCCTCGCCGGCGACCTCGCATCCGAACTTCAGCGCGCGCAGGATGCGGACGATCTCCTCGAGCGGGATGGCGACGCCGAGCTGGCGTTCGACCTCGGCGGGAGTGATTTCGACGACGACGGGTTCGGTGCGGCCCGGGAAGCTGTCGACGAGGCCGCGGGCCACGGTGCCGCCCGTCCACTGGCGCATCAGTTCGAGCGCGCGCACGACGCCCTTCTCGGCGAGGTTCGGGTGCACGCCGCGGGCGAACCGGTACGACGCTTCGGAGGGCAGGTCCTGCGACTTGACGGTCCGCCGCACGTTGACCAGGTCCCAGGCCGCCCCCTCGAGCAGGACATTGACCGTCGCGCCGGTCACCTCGGTCTCCGCGCCGCCCATGACCCCGGCGATGGACAGCGGCCCGCGCTCGTCGCACACCAGGATCGTGAAGGGGTCGAGCTTCCGCTCGACGCCGTCCAGCGTCGTGATCGTCTCGCCCGGTTCCGCCCGCCGGGTGATGATCGCGGGGCGCCCGCCGGAGGCCCGGCGCGTCACGGCGTCGAAGTCGAAGGCGTGCAGCGGCTCGCCGAGCTCGAACATCACGTAGTTCGTGGCGTCGACGATGTTGCTGATCGGCCGGGTGCCGACGAGGCGCAGCCGCCGCCGGACCCAGTAGGGGCTCGGCTCGATCGTCACCCCCTCGATGAGGCCGAGGACGAAGCGCGGGTTCAGCTCCGGCTCGCGGATCTCGATCCCGACGCGCCCCGCGATGGGCGCCCCGGTCAGCGTCACGCTCAAAGCCGGCGGCTTCAGGTGGGCCCCCGTCAGGGCGGCGATCTCGCGGGCGATGCCGAGCACGCACGCGTTGCGCGCCATGTTCGGGTTGATCTTGACCTCGAACACGACGTCGCCCATGTAGCCGGCCGCCGGCGCCCCGACCGGCGCGTCGTCGTCCAGGATGATGATCCCGTCGTGCTCGTCGGAGATGCCGAGCTCCTTCTCGGAGCACGCCATGGACGACGACTCGACGCCGCGGATCTTCGCCCGCTTGAGCGTCGTGATCTCGCGGCCGGGCTTGTGGCCGTCGATGAGGACGGCGCCCTCGCGCGCGTACACGATCTTCAGGGGCTTCGGGAGCGGGCCCGTTCCCTTCAGGTGGAAGATGTTCGGCGCGCCCGTCAGCACGGTCTGCTCCGTCCCGGTGCCGTCGTCGACGCGCAGCAGCGTGAGCCGGTCCGCGTTCGGATGCGGCATCACCTCGAGGATCTGCGCGACGACGATCGTCGCCGGATTCCAGGCGAGGCCCCTGGCCGGCGGGCCCGAGCGTCCGGCGGCCGGCAGCCCCGCGATGGGGCGCGCGGCCGGCGCCAGGCCGACGTACTCGATGTCCTCGACCTCGAGGCCCGCGAACGTGAGCCGGGACGCCAGGTCCTCCGGGGTGTCGGTGATCGCGACGTAGTCGCGGAGCCAGGTCAGTGGAACGCGCATAGGAGATCTCGCTTGCCAAGTGGCACGGCCGGCCCCGCCAGCGGCCCCCGCGCCGCGGCGCGCCGAGGGCGCGCCTGGATCGTCAGAACTGTTCGAGGAACCGCGTGTCGTTCGAGAAAAAGTACCGGATATCCTCGATCTTGTGCATCAGCATCGTGATGCGCTGGGGGCCCATGCCGAACGCGAAGCCCGAGAATTCACGGGGGTCGTAGCCGCCGTTCTTCAGCACCACCGGGTGCACCATGCCGCAGCCGAGGATTTCGAGCCACCCGCTCTGCTTGCAGACCGGGCACCCCCGCCCGTCGCACACGAAGCACTCCACGTCCATCTCGGCAGACGGCTCCGTGAACGGGAAGTGGTCCGCGCGGAACCGGGTTCGGACGTCGCGGCCGAACAGCGCGTGCGCGAACGCCGTCAGCGTGCCCTTCAGGTCGGCCATCGTGATGTGCCGGCCGATGGCGAGACCTTCCACCTGGTAGAACTGGATGTCCTTGCTCGCGGTGATCTGCTCGTAGCGGTAGCACATGCCCGGCAGGATGACGCGGATCGGCTCGGGGCAGCGCTCGCGCATCGCGTGGATCTGCCCGGGCGAGGTGTGCGTCCGCAGGATCACGTTCGGCGCGGTCGTGTAGAAGGTGTCCCACATGTCGCGCGCCGGGTGGTGAGGCGGCATGTTGAGCAGCCCGAAATTGAACTCGTCCGTCTCGACGTCGCGCGACCGGTAGATCTGGAAGCCCATCTCGCCGAAGATCGCGTAGATCTTCCGGAACGTCTGCGTCGACGGGTGGAGGCGGCCCCGGCCGCGGCGCCGGCCCGGTGCCGTCACGTCGACGGCGCCGGCCTCGAGGTCCCGCGCGAGTTCCGCCTGGCGGACCCGCTCCGCCGCCTCGTCGTACGCGCGCTCCAGGGCCTGCTTCGCCTGGTTGCCGCGCTGCCCGAACGCGCGCCGGTCCTCCTTCGGCAACGCGCCCAGCGTTCCGAGCGCCGCCATCACCGGCGAATTCCTGCCCAGGTTCGCGACGCGCCACCGGTCGAGGGCAGCCGAATCGCCGGCGCCGGCCAGCGCCGCCAGGGCTTCCCGTTCGATTCCGTCGAAGTCAATCGCCATACGTATACCCGCCAAACGCATAGAGTACATCGGCCGCGCGCCGAGCGCCAACCGGCACCCCGGACGCCGGGCCGCGGCGGCCTTCGTGCGGACGGCCACCCGGGCCGGGCATCGCCCCCGCATTGATCCTGGCCGCCACCTGCACTAACGTAGCGGCGGGCCGCGCGGATGCGGCCCCGAAGTGGGGGAATGGCCCATGCGCGTCACCCGGTGCGTGTCCGCCCTTGGAGTCCTCGCGTGTGCGGCCGCCTCGTGCGGCCGTCAGGAGCCGGTGCCCCCGGTTTCCCAGGCGCAGACGGCTGCCGCGGCTGAGCAGGCGGCGGCCCGGAAGGCCGAGCCGAGCTACCGGTTCGACCGCAACGGCTGGATCTTCGTGCACCTGGAGGGCACGCCCGCCCAGGTCGGGTACCAGCACGGCTACCGCCTCGCGGCGGAGATCGACGATCTGCTCCGCGTGCTGAAGCCGTTCCTCCTCGAGACCTCGAAGCGCGACTGGGCCTTCTATCGCGGCGTGGCCGAGACGGTCCTCTGGCCGGGCATCGACGACGAGTACCGGGCGGAGCTGGACGGCATCGTCGAGGGGCTGTCGGCGAGGGGCGTGACCGCGGACCGGTGGGACATCGTCGCGCTCAACGCCTTCGAGGAGGTGCCCGACTACTACGTGCCGTGGCTCGACGCGCAGCAGGGACGGACGCCGATCGGGCGCGCGCCGGGCAACTGCAGCGCGTTCGTCGCCACCGGCGACTGGACGAAGGACCGGGGCATCGTCATCGGCCACAACGCCTGGACGACGTACGTGACGGGCGCCCGGTGGACCGTGATCTTCGACATCACGCCGGAGCGGGGGCACCGCATCCTGATGGACGGCCTCCCCGGCGTGATCGCGAGCGACGACGACTTCGGCGTGAACGGCGCCGGGCTGATGATCACCGAGACCACCATCACCGGGTTCAAGGGTTTCGACCCGTCGGGGACGCCCGAGTTCTACCGCGCGCGCAAGGCGATGCAGCACGCGTCGTCGATCGACGAGTACGTGCGCATCATGGTCGAGCGCAACAACGGCGGGTACGCGAACGACTGGCTGATCGGCGACAACAAGACGGGGGAGATCGCGCTCTTCGAACTCGGGCTGAAGAACTGGACGGTGGACCGGACGAAGAACGGGTACTTCGTCGGGGCGAACTTCCCGGTGAAGGAGAAGCTGACGAGGGAGGAGACGGACTTCGACCCGGCGAACCGCGCCAGTTCGCCCAACGCCCGCCGCACGCGGTGGGAGCAGGTGATGGCCGACTACAAGGGCCGGATCGACATCGAGGCCGGGAAGGCCTTCGAGGCCGACAAGTACGACGTCATCGAGCGGCGGGACGGGCCGACGGAACGGTCCCTGTGCGGCGCGGTCGAGGACTCGCCGCGCGGCGTGCCCGAGTGGCACTGGCCGCCGTACTGGCCGGGCGGAACCGTGCAGGCCAAGGTGATGGACTCCGCGATGGCGGGCCGCCTCGAGTTCTGGGCGGCGGCCGGGCGGCCGTGCGCCGGCGACTTCCTCGCGGAGCCGTTCCTGGCGAAGCGGCCGCAGTTCGCGTGGATGCGGGGACTGCTTCGCGACATGAGGAGCGGGCCCTGGACGGCGTTCGCGGCCGGCATGAACGGAGCGGCGCGGTGACGGGAGCGGTCCGCCGCGCGGCCGCCGCCCTCGCGTCGCTGACGCTCGCGGCGTGCGCGCAGAGCGTGCCCGCGCCGCGGGCGATCGATCTCGGCACCGCGACCTGCGCGAAGTGCGGCCAGGTGGTGGCACGCCTCGACGCAGCCGCGCAGGCGGTCTTCAGCGACGGGTCGGTGCGCGTCTACGACGACCTCGGCTGCATGGCGACCGATCCCGCCGCGCTCGGCGGCCGCGCGCAGCTGTACGTGCAGCTGGCGGGCGGCAAGGGCTGGGTGCGCGTCGAGGACATCACGTTCGCCTCGCCGCCCGGCGCCTCGACGCCGCGGGGCTACAACTATCTGGCCTACCCGGAAGACGAGTCCCGGCAACTCGCGCCCGACCACTGGGCGCGCGGCTGGGACGACCTGGTGGAGGAACTCGCGCGGAAGCGGTAGGCCGGGCCGCCGCGGCCGCGCGGGCACGGGACACCCGCATGCAGGACTGGATCGTCGCTGACGCGGATGCCGGCATGCGGCTCGATCTCTGGCTGGCCCGGCGCGCCGGCGCAGGGTCGCGGAGCCGGGCCTCGGCGTGGATCGAGCGCGGGAAGGTGTTCCTCGGCGGCGCGCCGGCGGCCGCCCGCGACGGAGCGCGCCGACTGGCGGCGGGGGAGGCCGTGGGGATCTGGATGGACCGGCCCGGGTCGGCGCGCGCCTCCGACCGCGCCGCGCAGGACCGCCTGCACCTCCTCAGCATCGTGCACGAAGACGCGGCCGTCGTGGCCGTCGACAAGCCCCCGGGCCTCATCGTGGAACCCCTGCCCGGCCGGGAGGGCGAGGAAGTGACGCTCCTCGACCTGCTCGCGCAGCGCTTCCGCCACGACTCGCGCGCCCAGTTCTTCGTGGTGCACCGGATCGATCGCGACACGAGCGGGCTGGTGCTCGTCGCGCGGACGGCAGGCGCGCGCGACGACCTCAAGGATCAGTTCGAGCGGCGCACGCCGCTGCGCGTCTACAAGGCCGTGCTCGAGGGCCGCGTCGAGCCGCGGCGCGGCACCTGGCGCGACAGCCTGGCGTGGGACCCGCAGTGGCTGCGGCAGCGCCGCGCCCACGCCGCGGATGCCCGGGCGCGGGAGGCGGTCGCCCACTACGCGGTCGTGCGGCAGTTCCAGGAGGCCGCGCTCGCCGAGGTGACGCTCGTCACCGGGAAGCGCAACCAGATCCGCGTGCAGGCCGGGCTGCGGGGCCATCCGCTGCTCGGCGAACGCCAGTACCGCTTCGATGCGCCGCCCAGCCCGCCGAGCCTCCCCGTCATCGGACGCCAGGCGCTGCACGCGTGGACGCTGGGGTTCGTCCACCCGTCGACGGGACGGACCATGGAACTGACGGTCCCGCCACCCGAGGACTTCGCCGGCCTGGTGACGGCGCTCGGCCGACGCCACGCCTGAGCCGTGCGGCGGCGCCGGTGCTCCGGCGCCGACCGGCGGCGCGCTTCGCCGGCGATCGTGCGGCGGCGGGCTGGTTCCTGATAGAGTGCCTTCCGCGCGGTGACTGCAAGAGGAGGGACGGCAGCGATGAGGCCATCACTCGGTCGTGCGATTCTGACGGACGTGCAGTTCTGGATTCCCGCCGTCGTGCTGCTCCTCGGCATCGGCCTCCTCGTGGCGCTGGGGTAACCCATGGCCACCCACTCCACGTCGAAGGGCGCGTCCGGCGTCTCGCTCCACCGCCTTGGCGTCATCTGCGGCCTCGCCGCAGGCGCCGGACTCGGCGCCGCCGAGGCACCGACCAAGCTCGTGACCGCGGGCGTGTCGCCCTTCGTCATCTCCCTCGGCATGGTGGCCGGGGTCTTCGTCGCGCGCTGGACCGTGCCGATGGTGCTGAAGGGCGGCACCTACGTCTGGGCCGACCTCCGGCAGAAGCCCCACCTCGTCGTCTGGGCGGTCCTCGCGGGCATGATTTGGGCCGTGGCCAACACGCTCACCGTGTTCGCGATCCGGGACGTCGGTTTGTCGATCGCCTTTCCCCTGTGGAACACGAACAGCCTCGTGGGCATCTTCTGGGGCTGGCTCCTGTTCAGGGAACTGCGGGACGCCGGCGCGGCGCAGTGGGGCAAGGTGCTGGGCGGGGCCGTGGCCATCGTCATCGGCGCGTGCCTGACCGCCCTGGCCACCGCGCACCACTCGGGTGTGTCCCCGCAGGGCGCGGCCCTGGGCATCGCGGCCGCCCTGGGAGCGGGCGTGCTCTGGGGCACGATGTACATCCCGTACCGAAAGGCCTACATCAGCGGGTTGAACCCGCTGTCCTTCGTGACGGTGTTCACCTTCGCGGAACTGGGCACGGTGCTGACGCTGGCGCTCGTCTTCGAGGGCGGCCTGCAGCCTCTCGCCGCGGCGCTCACGACGGCCCGGCCGGGGCTCTTCTGGCTCTTCCTCGGGGGCTTCTGCTGGGTCCTCGGCGACCTCTACCAGCAGTACGCCGCGAAGTACATCGGGATCGGGCGGGGGATTCCGCTGTCCAACACGAACCAGCTCTGGGGGCTGGCCTGGGGCGTCCTGGTCTTCGGCGAGTTCGTGGGCCTCGGCGGCACGGCGAGGGGGCTCGTCGTGGGCGGTTCGCTCATCATGATCGCCGGGGCGATTGCCATCAGCTTCGCGGAAGCGCCCCCGAGCGAGCAGACGGAATGGCGCGCCGCGGTCCGCCGCGAGTGCGATCGGTACGGCCTCGATCCCGCCGGGGTGGAGGCGGCCGTGCGCGGCGAGGACCCGCTGGCGGCTACGACGATTCGCCACCCATGGGAGTACGCAGTCGCCGTCGCCGCCGTCGTGGCGTTCGTCTGGCTGGGCCTCTACGCCGAGCGTCCCTCGATTCACGTGGACGGCGCGTGGGCCATCATCCTGGGCGGGATGAGCGCGCTCGCGATCGTGGGCGCCGGGGTGATGCTGTACAGGCGGACCCGGTTCTCCTGACGCGGACCGAGACCCCTGGCGATCGCCGGAGCCGAGCATGCCCGATGTGATCCGGAACGCGATTCTCTGGACCAGCGACTTCGTCTGGGGTCCGTGGTCCACGCCGATCGGGCCGGTGCCCGGGCCTCTCATGATCGTGCTCGTCCTGGCCGGCGTGTACCTGACCGTCAGGACCGGCTTCGTGCAGGTGCGGCGCTTCCCCGAGGCGGCCCGGACCATCGTGCCGCGTCAGGCCCCGGGCGCGTCCGGCGCCCTGTCCCCGTTCCAGGCGTTCATGACGGCCCTGGCCGCGTCGATCGGCACGGGCAACATCGCCGGCGTGGCCACCGCGATCGTGTCGGGGGGGCCGGGCGCGCTGTTCTGGATCTGGGCGTACGGGTTCGTCGCCATGGCCATCAAGTTCGCGGAGGCCGTGCTCGGCGTGACGTTCCGGATATCCGGCCCGAACGGCAGTTCGTCCGGGCCGATGTACTACCTGCGCGACGGGCTGGGCATGCCGCGGCTGGCGGCGGTCTTTGCCGGGATCGGCGGCCTCGCGGTGTTGTTCACGACGCCGTTCGCCCAGCCCAACTCCATGGCCGTCGTTCTCAAGAGCGAGTTCGGCGTGCCGACCTGGGCCGCCGGCCTCGCGATCGCGGCGCTGACGTGGCTCGTCGTCATCGGCGGCGTCAAGTCCATCGGCCGCGCGGCCGAGAAGTTGTCGCCGCTCAAGGTCGGGCTCTACCTCGCGGGAGGGCTGTTCGTCATCCTCAGCCATGCCGACCGCGTCCCGGCGGTGCTGGCGCTCGTCGTGAAGGAGGCCTTCTCCTTCCAGGCGGCCGTGGGCAGCAGCGCGGGCGTCGGCATCATCATCGCCATGCGCTACGGGATCGCCCGCGGCGTGTACGCGAACGAGGCCGGCTACGGCACCGCCGCGGTGGCTTACGGGGCCGCGCGCAGCAAGACGCCGACACAGCAGGGCCTGAACGCGATCATCGAGGTCTTCGTCGTGTCGTTCGTCACCTCGTCCATCAGCGCGCTGACGATCCTGGTGAGCGGCGTCTGGCAGTCTGGCCTGAGCAGCACGGCTGTCGTCGCGCAGGCGTTCAATACCGCGATCCCCGTGGCCGGGGGGTGGGTCGTGGCCTTTTGCGCGTTCCTGTTCGGCTACACCACGCTGATTGGCTGGGCGTACTACGGCGAGCAGTTCCTCGAGTACTTGTTCGGCACGCGCGTCACGGTCGTGTACCGATGGATCTACTGCCTGCTGATCCCCGTCGGTGCCGTGGCGAGCGTCGAGACGGTCTGGGCCTGGGGCGACCTGATGAACGGCCTGCAGGTCTTTCCCAACCTGGTCGGCGTCCTGGGGCTCAGCGGCGTCGTCGCGGCCGCCGCGAGGGCGGCCGTCAAGACGTCAGGGGCGCGAGGTCCGTCAGGAAGCGCGTGAGGGACGCCTGGTCGGTGCCCGCCAGGTCCACCGCCAGGAGCGGCTTCTCCCGCCAGCCGCGCTCCGCTTCGGGCAGCTCGGGTTCGAATCCCAGTTCCTCCTGGATGACGTCCGCGAATTTCGCCGGGTGCGCCGTCGCCAGCACGATCATCGGGGCCGCGTCGCGGGCCGAGGCCCGTTGCCGGCGGGCCGCCGCGTAGGCGACGGCCGAGTGCGGATCCAGCACGACGCCGTCCTCGCCGAACGCCTGCCGGATGGCCTCGCGCGTGGCGGCTTCCGACACGCGCTCGCCCCGGATCGCGGACCGCATGCGATCGACCGATCCGCCGAACAGCGACGACAGCCTCGCGAAATTGCTCGGGTCGCCGACGTCCATGGCGTTCGACACGGTCGCGATCGACGGGCGCGCCCGGTAGAAGCCGGTCGCCAGGTACTCGGGCAGCACGTCGTTGGCGTTCGAGGCGGCGACGAACGTCGAGACCGGCAACCCGAGGCGGGCCGCCAGCACGCCCGCGGTCAGGTTGCCCAGGTTGCCCGACGGCACCGAGAAGGCCGGCGGCGAGCCTCCAGCCGGCGCCGCCTGCAGCGCCCCCCAGACGTAGTAGAAGGCCTGCGGGAGGAGCCGCCCGACGTTGATGGAGTTCGCCGACGAGAGCCGCAGCGGGCGCAGGCCGGGATCCGCGAACGCGCCCTTCACCAGCCGCTGGCAGTCGTCGAACGTGCCGGCCACCCGGACGGCCGCGACGTTCCCGCCGATGGTCGCCATCTGCGATTCCTGGAAGGCCGACACCCGGCCGGCGGGGTAGAGCACGACGACGCGCGTGCCCGGCACGCCGGCGAACCCGCGGGCCACGGCGCTGCCGGTGTCCCCGGAGGTCGCGACGAGAATCGTGGCCGTCTCGCCGCGGTCGCGCAGCAGCACACCGAACAACCGGCCGAGGAAGCGCGCGCCGAAGTCCTTGAACGCGAGCGTCGGCCCGTGGAACAGCTCGAGCAGGCACAGCCCCCCGGGCAGCCGGCGGAGGGGGACGGGGAAGTTCAGCGACTCGCGCACGACGGCGTCGACGACATCCGGCGCCAACTCCCCGTCGGCGATGCGTGCGGCCAGACCCGCCGCGACGTCGGCGAAGGATCGGCCGCGCCAGGAGTCGAACTCGCGGGCAACGAGTCGCGGCAAGTCCACGGGGAGGTACAAGCCGCCATCTGGAGCCAGCCCCGCGAGGACGGCCTCGCGAAGGCCCACGTCGGGCGAACGGCCGTTCGTGCTGGCCAGCCGCATCTCACTCCGCGGGCGCCGCTCCCCGGCGGCTGATTGGACCGACCCACGCCTCGGACGCGAGCGCGGCGGCGTCGCGGAACGCCCGCCGCATGGCCCGGGCCGAGCCGGCCGCGGCGCCGGCGCTGTCCGCGACGGCGAACATCGAGGGGCCGGACCCGGAGATGGCGCAGGCGAGGGCCCCGGCTTCCAGCGCCGCGCGCTTCACGTCGGCGTAGGCGGGGATCATCTCCGCGCGGACGGGCTCGACGAGGCGGTCCTCGATGGCGCGGCCGAGCAGGGGCAAGTCCTGCCGGTAGAGCGACGCGACGACGGCCCCGAGGTTGCCGGCGTTGGCGACGACGTCCGCCAGCGGGAAGGTGCGGCGGGCGAGGAGCGCGCGCGCGTCGCGGGTCGAGACGCCGCAGTGCGGGTGCACCACGGCCACGAACAGCCCCTCTGGCACCGGGAGGCAGACGAGGTCGAGGGGATCGTACGATCGGATCAACACGATGCCGCCGGCGATCGAGGGCGCCACGTTGTCGGCGTGCGCGGCGCCGCACGCCGCGCGCTCGCCGGCCATCGCGCACCGTACGAGGTCCGCCAGCGGCAGCGGTTCGTCCAGCAGGAGGCTTGCCGCCACCGCGCCGGCCGCTGCCGAGGCCCCGGAACTGCCGAGGCCGCTCGCCAGGGGCATGCCCTTGTACAGGTGCAGCAGGATGCCCGGCGGCCGGCCGCCCGGGGCGCGTTCCCAGACCGCGCGAGCCGCCACGCTCGCCGAGTTCAGCGCGGCATCGACGGGAAGCGCGCCGCCGTCACCCGTGATCCCGGCCAGCGCGACACCGGGCACGTCGGATCGCTCCGCCTCCACGATGTCTCCGGGCCGGTGCAGCGCGAACCCGAGCACGTCGAAGCCCGGCCCGACGTTCGACACCGTCGCCGGCGCGAACACCCGAATGCGCGTGACGCCCATCCCCGCCCCTCGCTCCCGGTTGGTCGCCTGTTGCCG
>CAZBIP010000065.1:14850-16009 GCA_964491885.1 uncultured Vicinamibacterales bacterium | reverse complement strand
GCGAGCGCCACGGTCGCCGAGACGACGCGGTCGATCGACGTGCCGGCACCAGCCAGTCGCGCCCGCAGTTCGTCGAGCACGCCCGCCGCCTGCGCCTCGAATCCGGCGGCCGGGTCGGGCGGCAGGATGGCGGACACGTACACGAGACCGCCGTGCGTGCTGACGGGCGAGAACGCGGGCCGCTCGGCCGGCGCCTCCGCGTGCGCCGCGTCAGCCGGCCTCGGCAGGCACGGGCCGGCCAGCGCCCAGGCGGCCACGGCCGTCACCACGAGAAGTCGCTTCGCTGTCATGTTGCCCTGTCCCCTCAGATGTCCCTGGCGGGATCGACCCTCTGCCCGGTGTATCTTAGAACGGATGAGGACTCCTCCGTATCCGCGCATTGTCCGCCACCGATCCCGCCTCCACGGCTGGGGCGTGTTCGCGCTCGAACCGATCACGAAGAACACGCGCATCGTGCACTACGCCGGCGAGAAGATCACCGCCCGCGAGAGCAAGGCACGCGAAGCCGCCCAGCTCAGCCGGGGACACATCTGGTGTTTCGCCGTCAACCGCCGCTGGGTCCGCGACGCCGAGGTGGGCGGGAACATCGCGCGGTACATCAATCAAGCCTGCCGGCCGAACTGCTATACGCAGGTGGTGGGCGACACGATCTGGATCCGGGCCGCTCGGAACATCAGGCGCGGCGAGGAGTTGACCTACAACTACTACACGCGCGGCAGCGCCGGCATCGCGTGCACCTGCGAGCCCGGCTGCGGAGGGCGGCTGTGATGTCCGGTTCGGGGACCGGTCACGTCTTCTTCCTCCACGGGCTGGCGTCGTCGCCCCGCGCGTCGAAAGCGGAGTTCCTCGGTGAGCGCTTCCGCGCGCGCGGGATCGACCTGCACTGCCCGGATCTCAACGAGCCCGACTTCGAGACGCTGACCTGCACGCGGATGATCCGCCAGGTCGAGGCGGCCATGGCCGCGCTCGCGCCGGGGCCGGTCACGCTCGTCGGATCGAGCCTCGGCGGCTTCGTCGCGTGGCACGTCGCCGCGCGGCAGGCGGAGCCGGAAGGCGCGGAGAGCCGGGCCTCCCACCCGGTCGAGCGCCTGGTGCTCCTGGCGCCGGCGTTCGACTTCGGCAAGTCGCCCCTCGGCGGCATGGATGCGGCCGGCCTGCG
>CAZBIP010000065.1:11697-14750 GCA_964491885.1 uncultured Vicinamibacterales bacterium | reverse complement strand
TTCGACTTCATCTGGCGGGAGGCGGCCGCGTTCGTCGGGATCGCGGCCTGACGTCCATGGCCGGCGGCTCGCCGATGCCGCGCTGGATGCGCCTGGCGGCACTCGCCGGCGTGTGCGCGGCCGTCTCGTGCGCCATTCTCGCGTTCAAGGGCGTCGCGGCGCAGACGCAGATGCCATCCGGCCCGGGCCGGGGCCCCGCTTACCGGCTGATCGCGCTGCCGTCCGGACGGGTCCTCGCGGAAGCGCGCCCCGACGTGATGGCGTCACAGGTCGGGCCGGGCTCCGTCATCAAGCTGGCGACGCTGGTGGCGGCCGTCGAGGCTGGAATCGTCGACGAGCGGACGCGCATCGGGTGCCGCCGCACCATGACGGTCGACGGGAAACGCCTCACCTGCGTGCACCCCGACCTGCACCGGCCGTTGACGGCGGCCGAAGCGCTCGGACACTCCTGCAACGTGTTCTTCGCCACCGTCGCGCAACGGCTCCCTCGTCAGGCGCTGGATGCGGTGCTGGTCAGGGCGGGATTGCCGCCCGTGTCGCCCGGCGCCCCGTTGGCCAGCGCGGCGCTCGGCCTGTCCGGCATCCGAGCCGCGCCTCCGCAGTTGCTCGATGCGTTCCTGCGTCTCGTGGGTCCGTCGCCTCGCGAGTTGGCCATGCCGGAGGCCGCGCGGCGGATGCTGAGAGCCGGCACCGAACTGGCGGCGCGAACCGGTACGGCCTCCGCCCTCGAGTCATCGGGCTTCAGCGGACTCGCGAAGACCGGCACGGCGCCGATGCCCGGCGGCGGCGTGGCCGGTGTCGTCGTCGCCGTCATCAACACGGAATTGCCGACGCACGCCATCGTCGTCGTCGCGCCGGGCGCCGCGGGTTCCGACGCGGCGGCGGAGGCCGCGAAGATTCTCACGCGGCACGGGGCACCGAGGCGGCGTCTCGGTGAGCCAACCGTGCGCGTTGGAATCGCCCGGCGGGACGGCACGGGCTACGACGCCGCGCCGCGCCTGCTGGAGGACTACGTGTCGCAGGTCGTGGCGGGGGAGATGGGCCCCGACGCCCCTGCCGCCGCGCTCGAGGCGATGGCCGTCGCGGCCCGCACGTTCGCCGTGGCGAACGCGGGGCGGCATGCGGCCGACGGGTTCGACGTCTGCGACCTCACCCACTGCCAGGTGCTCGCGAGGGCGTCCCCGTCGACCGAGGCCGCCGCCCGCGCCACCGCGGGCCTGATCCTGATCGACGGCCGCGCGCCGGCGGACGTCTACTATTCGAGCTGGTGCGGCGGCCACACCGAGTCGCCGCCGCGCGTCTGGCCCGGCGCGCGGGCCCGGGCCTACCTGCCCGCCCGTCCGGACACGGCCTGCGCCCGGGAGGCCGCGTGGACGTCCGATCTCGCCGAGCCGCAGTTGCGCCGCGCGCTGGCGGCCGCGGGCCTCAAGGGCGACTCGGTCACGAACTTCTCGATCATCTCTCGTCGCCCGTCCGGCCGGGTGGACGTGCTCGCGGCGCAGGGCATGACGCCGGACCGGATCACCGGCGAGGCGTTTCGCGCCGCCGCCGGCCGCGCGCTGGGGTGGCAGCGCGTGAAGAGCACGCTGTTCGACCTCGAACGCACGGCGACTGGTTACCGGCTGACGGGGCGGGGCATGGGCCACGGCGTGGGCCTGTGCATCAAGGGCGCGATCGCGCGCGCCCGCGCCGGGGCGACCCGCGACGGCATCCTCGCCGCGTATTTCCCGGGTCTTGGCGTGACGAAGCCAATGGCCGTGACGACTGATGCGGATCGGGCGCTGGATCGAGACGCGCGCGTCCGCGTTTCACTGCCCGAGGCCGATCGCGGACGCGCCCGGCATATCCAGGCTGCCGCCGAACGCGAGCTCCGGCAGATGGCGTCGACACTGGGCGTCGCTCCTCCTGCCGCCGTCGACCTGGTGTTCCACCCGACGGTGGAGGCCTTCCGGCGGGAGACGGGACAGCCCTGGTGGACGTCGGCGCGCACGAGCGGGAGCCGGATCGATCTCCTGCCGCCTGGCGTGCTCGACGAACGCCGAATCCTCGAGACGACACTCCGTCACGAGTTCGTACATCTGCTCTCGGAACCGCTGCTGTCGGACCGCGCGCTCTGGGTCCGCGAGGGCCTGGCCGTCGCCATGGCGGGGGAGTTGCGCGACGCCGCTGCGGATGCGCACGGGAACGCCAGGTTCGGCGCCTGTCCCTCCGATGCCGAGTTGCGGTCGCCCCGCGACAGCGACGCGTGGCGACGCGCCTATGATGCCGCCGGGCGTTGCGTCGCGAAGGCCTTGACCGGGGGCGTCCGCTGGCGCGATCTTCGCTGACCCGTCACCGTGCGGCGCGCCGGAGCACCAGGGCCCACGCGACGTTCGCGACGGCGTAGAGCACGCCGAGTTTCACCGCCGCGAACGCCGGTTCGATCCACGTCGAAGGGAGCGACGCGGGCCGCCAGTAGACCGCCTGCCACGGCAGCCAGAACCCGGCGAGCAGCGCGAGGCTGACCGCCACGAGCCGCTTCCACGAGAGCCCCGCGCGCCACCAGTCGGACCCCAGGCCCGGGAGCCCGCGCGAAACCAGCGCCGCGAGCAGCGCGGCTCCGAGAGACGCGCCGACGCCGTAGCGCACGAACGTGACGACCCAGTCGAGCGCGCTGTGCAGGCCGGACGTGCGCGTCCATCCCGTCTTCGCGATCAGCCACGCGTCGATGCGGCCCGCGTTTCCGGTCAACCACTCCGACGCGCTGCCGGTGACGAGCCAGATGCAGCCGGCGACCGCCAGTGGGAAGATCACCAGCCAGGCACGGCGGAGACCGAGCCGGACCGCCGCCTTCATCGGCGTGTCGGACGTGAGCCCGAGGGCGGCCACGGACTCGACGACGCCGAACAGGAAGACCGCCGCGAGGACGACGAGCGCCGACGCGAGCAGCATCCAGGCGTTCGACTCCGGGACCTGCAGCAGCAGCCAGTAGAGGCCTCCGACAACCGCGTGGCCCACAACGAGCCACGCCAGCACCGTGCGAAACCGGATGGTCACCGCTGGCCTCCCTTCGA
>CAZBIP010000065.1:0-11597 GCA_964491885.1 uncultured Vicinamibacterales bacterium | reverse complement strand
CCGCACGAGCAGCAGGTCGCCCGGCTGCGCGCTGCCCCCGAACGGCGCCGCCCGGTAGACGACGCGCCCCTTGACGGTGACGGGCGACAGACTGAAGTACTGGCGCTGCAGCGCCAGCGCGTTCGAGCCCGTGCGTTCGCTGGCCGCCTCGGTGTCGTAGTACGCCGCTTGCGCCGACCAGTAGACCGCGCCCTCGCCCCGGCTGACGATCCGGACCGTGTTGCGCCCGGCCCGCGCCTCTGCCGTGAACGTGGCGGGGTCGGGCGCGGCCAGGTCGCCGCCCGGGAATCGCCGGACGCCGACCGACGCGCCGTTGACGAACACCTCGACGTCGGAGGCCGCCCCCGCTTCGTGCCGGGCCTTCATGAAATCGAGCAGGCCGATGAGCACGATGGCCGTCTGCTTGGTGCTGGCCCAGTAGGCGCCGAACGTGCGGTTCAGGAGGAGCCACCTGACCGCCGGCTCGAGGAGCGGGTGGTTCGGGTCGCGCGCCGCGAGGGCCTTGACCGCCATCGCGGTGGCCTCGACGCCGGTGTCCACGACATCGAAGAGCAGCGGGTCGTCCTCGCTCGTCCACCACGCCAGGTCACCCTTGCGCTCGGCGCGCGCCTCGAGTTCCCGCGCGAGCGCCGCGCCCCGTTCGTCCTTGGCGACGTCGAGGGCGAGCAGCAGGAAGCTCTGGCCGTACGCGCTCATGCGGTCCCGCGAAGACCACAGTTCGTCGAGCGCCGCTTCCCGCGTCCAGGTCGTGTCGCTCTGGCGGCCCCGCGCCTCGACGCCGGCCTCCGCCGCGAGCAGCAGCACATAGGTTTCGTACGCTTTCAGGTCCGGAACGGCCGCGGGATACTCGGCGTAGAGCGTCCCGAGCGCCCAGACCCCGCGCCGGATGGGCCACTCCTCGACCTTGTACCCGGCGGCCCTGGCTTCGAGCAGACCGTAGATCGCGTACGCGGTCATGAACGGATGGTTCTGGTCCGTCTTCCACCACCCCCAGCCGCCGTCCTCGTGTTGATAGTCGAGGAGGCGCGCCAGGCCCTCGGTGACCTGGCGGTCGAGGGACTTCAAGCCCTCGGTGAGCGGAATCTTCAGGTCGGTCAGCGTCCGTCGGGCCGCGAGGTTCGGCACGAAGCTCGACAGCGTCTGCTCGGTGCAGCCGTACGGGTAGCTGGTCAGGAAGTCGAGGGCCGCGAGCACGGGACCGCCGAGCGACGGCGCGGCCTGGACGCGGATCGAGCGGGCCGACGGGTTCGACGACGCCGGGACGTCCAACTCCACCGTCTGCTCGCCCACGCCGCGCACCGACCCCGCGCGTCCCTCCTCTCGCTTCAGGCCGAACGGGATCACGGGGAACGAGAGTTCGACGGCATCCGCATCGGCAGCGGCCGCCGCCGTGCCAGTCACGGTGGCTGGACCGGCCAGCGGGGCTTCGAGCGTCCACGCGAGGACGCCTTCCGCGCCGGACGCGACGTCGATGGTCTGCGGGCGAGCCTGGGCTCCCGCGGCGCCGGGCGCGGCGAACCGCAGTCCCTTGACCTCGCCGGTCACGCTCACGGACTGCGTGCCCGGCAAGTAGTTGTGGACGATGACCGGCAGATCGATCGTGTCGGCTTCGGTGAGGAACCTGGGCGTCACGACCCGAAGGATGAGGTCCTTCGTCGTCGTCGTCCGGGCGAGGCCCGAGCCGACCCGCGTGTCGGCGGTGACGGCGCGCGCCGTCAGGCGCCACGTCGTCAAGGCGTCCGGGTAAGGAACCCGGACCGTCGCCCGCCCCTGGTCGTCCGTGAGCACGTCGGCGGCCCAGAAGATGGCGTCGGGAAAGTCCTTGCGCACCTGCGGCCGCGGCGATCCCTCGCGCTTGAAATCGGCGAGCGTGTACGGCCTCCGCCGCTGCGCGAGGTGCAGCGTCTGGGAGCCGGCATAGCCCACGAACGAGTAGTCGCGCGAGTAGTCCGTCGAGACGCGGCTGTAGCTCAGCCGGTAGAAGAAGCGGAGGGGATCGGCGGTGTCGTCGGGCTTGACGCCGTACACCGCCTCGTCGATGACGCCGACGCTGAGCTGGGCCTTCACCGGCGCGCCGGTCGCGTCCGTGACGGTCAGCGCGAAGGTCCCGGCCTGCCGCGGCCGCGCGGCGGTCGCGTCGGGCGCGATGGCGACCGTCAGCTGCCGTGAGGCCGCCGGCACCTTCAGGCGCTTCTCCGCGCGGTAGAGGCGGTCGTCCTTCACGAAGGCGATGTTCACGTAGGTGTCGCCGATGTCGTCGGCCGTCACGGGCACCTCGACGGCGTTCTCGCCGCCGGTCCGGACGACGCGGTGGAAGGAGAGCTGGCGGCCCTCCTTGGTCACGAGCACCGGCGCCGACACCACGCCGCCGCGCACCACCAGCCGGGCGGTGTCGCCGGGCGCGTACGACGCGCGGTCCGCGATGAGCTCCAGGTACGCGTCGCCCTCGTCGACGTCGGCGGCCGCTCCCGTCACCCAGACGCTGCTCGTGTCCTCGATCGACCGCCCGTTGCTGTCGGCGGACACGCGGAATCGGTACGACCCCGGCGCGTTCGGCAGCACTGCCGACCAGGAGGCCCGGCCGTCCGCGTCCGTCGTCATGGAGCCCGACGCAACGAGCGTGACGACGGGATCGGACCACCGGCCCCGGGCGTAGGTGACCCGTTCCAGCGCCGCGCGGAGCGCGAGGCCCGCCTGCGGGATGCCGAGGTAGTCGGTCGCGCGGGCGCTGACCTGCGCCGACGCGCCGGGCTTCTGCACGTAGCGGTCAACGTCCGACGCCACCAGGAAGGGACCGTAGGTGGCATGCACCAGCGTGTGTCCCGACACCTCCCGGTTGCTTGCGTCGGTCACGCGCGCCTCGATCCGCGCCGAGTAGTCGTCTCCGTCCTCGTCGACGGAGAGCGGGATCGAAACCGTGGCGGACCCGGCATCGTCGAGCGTGGCGGTCTGTTCGCTGGTTTCCTCGCCGCCGCCCCACCATCCGCCGCCGCCCTCCTCATCGTCCTGCCCCCATCGAAGCGGCGAGTAATAGGGCTGCCGGTGGACAACGTACTTCACCGAGCCTCCAGAGACGGGCTGTCCGAAGTAATACCGGGCCTTCAGGACCGCCTCGACGCGCCCGCCCTGTACGACGAACCGCTCGGGCGCGCTCACGGTGACCTCGAACTCGGGTTTGCGGTACTCCTGGACTTCGAAGCTGCCGCTCGCGCGTTCGTCCCCGCTGGCGACTGTCACGACGTAGCCCCCGAGGGCAGCGCCTGGCGGGACCACGAAGGACGTGCTGACCGCGCCGAACGCGTCGACCGGCCGGTTTTCGCGAAGAACCACCTTGTCGTTGGCGTCCGTGATGGACACCTCGACGTCGCGTCCGTCGAAGGGCTCGAGGCGCGCCTGGCCTCTCCATCGCAGGACGGCTTTGATCCGGACGGTGTGTGATGGGCGGTAGATCGGCTTGTCGGTGTAGACGTACCCGGCGAGTTCGCGCGCGGGTGCCTGCAGCGCCCAGCTCCCGGGGTCGGTGACGGCCACCTGGTCGCCGCACAGGGCGAGCGTGACGATCGATTCGGGCTTCTCGGCCTCGATCGCGACGAGCGCCGTGCCGTCGGGTCCCGTGCTGACGGACTCGAGGGCCTTGCCATCGACGAACGTCCGCAGACCGCAACCGGGCTGCGGTTCCCCGGTCCGGCGATCGACCGCGAACACGAGCGCCTGGCCCGGGGCCGTCTTCGTGACGAGACCGACGTCCGACACGATCACGATCGTGTACGCCCTGAGCGGCGGGCTCACCGCCTCGACGACGTACACGCCCGGCTTGGTCGTTTCGAGGGGAATCCGGCGGGACTCGGGATCGCGGACGGGAGGCAAGAGCTCACGCCAGGACGCAACCAGCCGGGCCGGGTTGAGGAGCGGCACCTGGGCGAAGCTGTTGTACTCGAGAGGCACGCGGCGCCGGACCTGGCCGCTGCTGCGCGCTTCGCTGCGGGCGGCGCGGTAATCCGGGCTGACCTGGCGGCGCAGGAACGCGCGCAGCGACCGGCGTTGCGCCGCCTTCCACGCGGCGATGCGCTCGATGGGGCTCTGCTCCTGCGGCACCACCGGGGCTTCGCTGCCGAGTTGATGGGGGTCGCGCAACGCGCCGAAGAACCCGGCGGGGTCTGCGACGCGGTACACCCTGAAGTCCAGATGGTCCACCTGGCGGTAGGTCAGCGAGAACGACGCCTGGTCCCCCGTGGTGAAGACCTGGCTGCTCCACAACTGGAACGCGGGGCCCGCGCCGTCGGCTGACTGGGCCCACGACAGGCCGGACGCGAGGAGCAGGAATCCCGCCGAGGCCGAAAGGAGATGTCGTCTCATAGCCAGTCCAGCCGGAAGATGCCGACGAACGCCGGGTTGTGGGGCACCGGGCGCCATCGCGGCGCCGGATGCCGGGCGAGATCCTCGAGCCTCGTCTTCCGGACCTCGCCGGCCCCGCCGTCCACCGGGCCCGTGTGATAGACGATCCAATCGCCGGCACCCGGTTCGAGCCGCGATCGGCCCACGAAGACCATGACGTGGTCGGGCAGTGACGCCGAGTCCTGCCGGAAGTACATGAGGTCGCCTGGCTGGAGCGCCCGCGTGTCGCGGCCGATCCGCCGGGCGTTCCGCAGGACGATGGTCCTGGCGTCGGCGAACTCGGCGTACCGGCCGGGTCCCACGCGGAAGATCGGGACGCCGTCGGCGCGGCCCGGCGGACGCACCCGCACGTCGGGGAAGGGCGCCGCGGCGGGCAGCGCGGCGAGGCGGTGCCACTCGGGCGTATGGGTGCGCAGCGCCTCGCGGGCGGCGTGGCGCACCAGCCCCGCGCAGTCGGTGACGTCGGGTGTCGGCCTGTAGAACTGCGCGTCGGCGAGGAACGTGAACCATGCGCGGAACGCCTCGCGGTCCGCGGCGTCGGTCAGGCGGACCTGCGCCGCGGCGGCGCCTGCGGAGGCGAGGAGCGCGAGGCCTCCCAGGATCAGCGTTCGGCGTCGAACCATGGGCGGCCCAGGTCGCCGGACGACTGCGCGGCGGCCAGCGGCTCGTTCAGGAAGTGCACGAGCGGCGCCAGGGTCCTGAAGGCCGCGAGGACGGTCCGGTAGAACGACGGGCTCGTGGCGAACTCCGCGGGCCGCTCGCGGCTGGCCAGGAACTGGCGGTACTTGAGCAAGTCGCCAGCCGGGTGGTCGGCGGGGAAGCCGCGGGGCATGCGCTGCAACCGGTCGCCGTAGAGTGACCCGAACGTCCGCCGGAAGTCCGGCGCGGCGAGGATGCGCGCCAGGCGGCGGTAGTTGGCGGCGATGTGCTCGCGCTCCTGCTGCACGGCCGTCGTCGACGGCATGTACATGCCGCCGCCGTACCAGACGTGATCAGGCGCGACCTCGAGGTAGAACCCCGCGCCTTCGTGCTTGGGCAGGAGACGGTGCGGGAACAGCGCGCCGATGTGCGTCTTGATCGGGGCCTTGTCGGCGGAGAACCGCGTGTCGCGATACGGCCGGTACAGGGATACGCGAGGATCGGCCACGAGGTCCGGCGCGAACGCCGGGAGATCCGCCGCGAACCGCTGCACGAGCGCCAGGATCGGTGCCCGCACGACCTCGTCGTAGCGCGCCTTGCGCTCGCGGAACCAGTCGCGGGTGTTGTGGCGCTCGAGCGCGCGGAGGAACGCCAGCGTCTGGGGCGTGAACCGGGCGCCGGCATCGGGCCGCGCGGCGCGGGGCAGGAGGGTGCGAACGCTCAACGGCAGGGACTCCTCGGACCCGCGTGAAGTGTACTGCCCGATCTTCAGAAATCCAAGTGCCTCCGGGCGGGTTCCGGCGCGCGACCGAGGTCGGGCGGCGCCGCCCTGACGCTTTCGTCATCGTCGAGGACGACTGCGCGCAAATAGACCCGACCCCTTCGCGTGCTATCCTCGAAAGCGGGACCATGCTCATCAGGCCTGCCTCGGACGTTCGCAGTTCGGAGATCACGGACGAGCGGTTGTACCTGCGGCGCCGGGAGTTCCTGCGCTCCGCCGCCGGCCCGGCCGTGGCCGCGCTCGCCGGCGCGGCGTCCCTGCGGGCGTCGGAGGGACAGGACCTCCTGCCGAACGTGCGCCAGGGCGTGGTCACCACACCTGAGAAACAGACGGCGTGGGCCGACGCCACGGGGTACACGAACTTCTACGAGTTCGGCATGGGGAAGGCCGACCCCTCCCGCAACGCGAAGACCTTCGTGCCGCGGCCCTGGACGGTGACGATCGAGGGCCTGGTGGAGCGGCCGGGCGACTACGCCCTCGACGACCTGCTGGCGCCGCACCCCCTCGAGGAGCGTGTCTACCGGATGCGCTGCGTCGAGGGCTGGTCGATGGTGATCCCCTGGGTGGGGTTCCCGCTCGGAGACCTCGTTCGCCGAGTGGGGCCGCACAGCTCGGCGCGCTTCGTCGAGTTCGCAACGCTGATGGATCCGCGGCGCATGCCGGGGCAGCGGTCGGACGTCCTCGACTGGCCGTACACGGAGGGCCTGAGGCTGGACGAGGCGCTGCATCCCCTCACGATCCTCGCCGCCGGCATGTACGGCCGGACGCTGCCGAACCAGAACGGGGCGCCGCTCCGGCTCGTCGTGCCCTGGAAGTACGGCTTCAAGAGCATCAAGTCGATCGTGCGGATCCGGTTCGTGACGAGGCAGCCGGTGTCGTCGTGGGAGCGGGCCAACCCGCGGGAGTACGGCTTCTACGGGAACGTGAACCCGGACGTGCCGCACCCCCGCTGGTCCCAGGCCAGCGAGCGCCGCTTCGGTGAGAGCGGGCGGCGGCCCACCGTCCTGTTCAACGGGTACGGTGACCAGGTCGGCTCGCTCTACGCGAAACTGGACCTGCGCAGGAACTACTGAGCGGTCTTCAGCTTCTCCCTCAACCAGGCGAACAGCGCCGGCAGCAGCGACACCAGGATCACGCCCGCCACGACCAGGTGGATCCGGTGCTCGATGTCGGGCACGATGCGGCCGAGGTAATAGCCGGTGAGCAGCATGCTGCTGATCCACAGGACGGCGCCCATGACGTTGAAGGTGATGAACTTGCGGTAGGTCATCTCGGCCGCGCCCGCGACGACGGGCGTGAACGTCCTGAAGAAGGGCATGAACTGGGCGAGGGTGATGGCCTTGCCGCCGTGGCGCTCGTAGAACTCGTGCGCCCGCATCAGGTGCTCGCGCCGGAAGAAGAACGAGTTCGGCCGGTTGTAGAGCGCCCGGCCGCCCCGGTTGCCAATCCAGTAGCCGGTCGTGTTGCCGGCGATGGCGGCCACGATCAGGCACGGGATGAGCGTCTCGATGTTCAGATCGCCCCGCGCGGCGAAGAGCCCCGCCGTCACCAGCAGGGAGTCGCCCGGCAGGAAGAAGCCGACCATCAGGCCCGTCTCCGAGAAGATGATGGCCATCAGGCCGTACAGGCCGGCGATCCGGATGAGTTCCGGGATGTTGTAGAAGAACCTGAAGAAGCTCTCGATGAATTCCACGGGACGGGGCCTTTCTCTGCCTCGTTTCGCGCAGGCCGAATCCTCCAAGTATATCCCGCTCTGGTATGCTGTGGCCGCGCCGGCGCGGGGTGCCGGCCGCGCGTCCGGTTCCAGCAGCCACGACCATGCCTGACACCCTCTCCGACCGCGCTCCCGCTCCCTTCGACGCCGGCCCCGCCGTTCTCCGCTCGCTCGAAGCGCGGCTGCGCGCGACGGTGAAGGGCGCGGTGCGCTTCGACGCCGGCAGCCGGGCGCTCTACGCGACCGATTCCTCGAACTACCGCCAGGTGCCGATCGGCGTCGTCGAGCCCGCGGACGCCGACGATATCGTCGCGACGGTGGCGGCGTGCCGGGACGCCGGAGCGCCGGTCCTGACGCGCGGCGCCGGGACCAGCCTGGCGGGGCAGTGCTGCAACGTGGCCGTCGTCCTCGACACGTCGCCGCGCTTCAACGCGATCCTCGAGATCGACGCCGCCCGGCGGCAGGCCCGCGTGCAGCCCGGCGTGGTGCTCGACCGGCTTCGGGACGAGGCGGAGCGCGTCGGCCTGACGTTCGGCCCGGACCCGGCCACGCACCGGTATTGCACCCTCGGCGGGATGATCGGCAACAACTCGTGCGGCGTCCATTCCGTCATGTCGGGCAAGACGGACGCCAACATCGACGAGATGGAGGTCCTGACCTACGACGGCGTGCGCATGCGCGTCGGGGCGACGCCTCCAGACGCGCTCGCGCAGCGGGTCCGCGAGGGCGGGCGCGTCGGGGAGATCTATGCCGGGCTCGCGCGGATCCGCGACCGCTACGGGGATCTCGTCCGCGACGGGTTCCCGAAGATCCCGAGACGCGTGTCGGGGTACAACCTCGACTTCCTGCTGCCCGAGAACGGCTTCAACGTCGCGCGCGCCCTCGTGGGCTCGGAGGGGACGTGCGTCGCGATCCTCGAGGTCACGGCGCGGCTCGTCCCGAGCCCGCCGTGCCGGTCGCTGCTCGTGCTGGGGTTCGGCGACGTCTATCTCGCCGCGGACGCGGTCGGCGACGTCACCGCCGCCGGTCCGATCGGGCTCGAAGGCATCGACGAACTGCTCGTGCGCCACTCGCGCAAGAAGCACCTGAACCCGAAGGGGATCGCGCTGCTCCCGGAAGGGCTCGGCTGGCTCATGGTGGAGTTCGGGGCCGACACTGTCGCCGATGCGGAGGCGCAGGCGGAGCGGCTGATGGAGCGGCTGCGCGGCCGCCCCGGCGCGCCGTCGATGAAGCTCTTCCGAGACCCCGCGGAGACGCAGCTGGTGTGGGCCGTCCGGGAGTCCGCCCTCGGCGCGACCTCGTTCGTGCCCGGCGAAGCCAAGAACTGGGAAGGCTGGGAGGACGCGGCGGTACCGCCCGAGCGCCTCGGCGAGTACCTCCGGGCGCTGCGGCGGAAGATGTCCGACTTCGGGTACACGGGATCGCTCTACGGCCATTTCGGCCAGGGCTGCGTGCACACGCGCATCAACTTCGATCTGAGAACGACCGAGGGCATCGCCGCGTACCGGCGGTTCGTGGAGGAAGCGGCCGACCTCGTCGTGAGCGTCGGGGGATCGATCTCGGGCGAGCACGGCGACGGCCAGTCGAGAGGGGAGCTGCTGCCGCGGATGTACGGCCCGGAGCTCATGCAGGCCTTCCGCGAGTTCAAGGCGCTGTGGGACCCGGCGAACAAGATGAACCCGGGCAAGCTGATCTCGCCGTACCGCCTGGACGAGCACCTGCGCGTGCCGCAGTACAACCCGCCCGCGGTCAAGACCCACTTCGCGTATCCCGTCGAGGGCAGCTTCGCCGACGCCGCGATGCGCTGCGTCGGGGTGGGGAAGTGCCGGAAGACCGACAGCGGCTCGATGTGCCCCACCTACATGGCGACGCTGGACGAGCGGCACGCGACGCGCGGCCGCGCCCGCCTGCTGTTCGAGATGCTCCAGGGCGAGGTGGTCACGGACGGCTTCCGCAGCGAGGCCGTCAAGGAGAGCCTGGACCTCTGCCTGTCCTGCAAGAGCTGCAAGAGCGAGTGCCCGACGGGCGTGGACATGGCCGCCTACAAGGCCGAGTTCCTCGCCCACTACCACGAGGGGCGGCGGCGGCCGCTCCGTGCGTACGCCTTCGGCTTCATCAATTACTGGGGCGCGCTGGCCGAGTACACGCCGTGGCTCGCCAACGTCTTCACGCAGACGCCGCCGTTCCGGGCGATCGTCAAGTGGGCGCTCGACATGCCGGCCGAGCGGCGCGTGCCGGCGTTCGCCCGAAAGAGCTTCCGCCGCGCCTTCGTCGCCGCCGCCGGCGGCTCCTCGCGAGCCGGCGGGCCAGCCATGAAAGTCGAACCAGCGCCTGGCGCCCAGCCCCTAGTCCCTGGCTCGCGTCGCGTGCTCCTGTGGCCCGACTGCTCCAACAACTACTTCCACCCGGAGGTGTCGCACGCCGCCGTGAAGGTGCTGACCGCGGCGGGCTTCGACGTCGCGATCCCGCCGAAGCGCCTGTGCTGCGGCCGCCCGCTCTACGACCACGGGATGCTGACCTCGGCGAAGCGCCGCCTCGTGGAGATCCTCGACGCGCTCCGGGACGACATCGAGGCCGGCACGCCCATCGTCGGACTGGAACCGAGTTGCATCTCGGTGTTCCGCGACGAACTGCTGCGGTTCTTCCCCCACGACCCGCTCGCGCAGAAGCTCAGCCGGCAGGCGTGGTTCCTGACCGAGTTCCTGGTGAAGACGGGCTCGATGCCGCCGATGCGCCTCGAGGGCCGCGCCATCGTGCACCCGCACTGCCACGAGCGCGCTTCCCTCTGCTTCGAGGATGACGTCACCGTCATGAAGCAGACGGGCCTCGACGTCACCGTCCTCGACTCGGGATGCTGCGGGATGGCGGGCGCATTCGGCTTCGAGGCGTCGCATTTCGAGGTCTCGATGGCCGTCGGCGAGCGCGTGCTGCTGCCGGCGGTGCGGTCGGCCGACCCCGACACCTACATCGTCACGAACGGCTTCAGCTGCCGCGAGCAGATCGCGCAGACCACCGGCCGGCGCGTGTGGCACATGGCCGAGATCCTGGCGAAGGGGGTCTAGAACAACCCCCGGACCTTGCCGGTCTCGAGATCGAGGTCCACGTCGAAGTAGACCGGCCGCGTTGGCAGGCCCGGCATCGTCCGCATGTCGCCGCAGAGCGGGTAGAGGAAGCCTGCGCCCGCGCTCACCCGGATGTCGCGAACCGGCACGCGGAACCCTTTCGGGACCCCCTTCAGCGCCGGGTCGTGGCTCAGGCTCAAGTGCGTCTTGGCCATGCAGATCGGCAGCGTGGCGAATCCCTGGCGCGTGTACATCTCGATCTTGGCCTCCGCCTCCGGCGCGTAGTCCACGCCGTCGGCGCCGTAGATCTCGGACGCGATCGTCTCGATCTTGCGCTTGATGTCCCACTCGAGCGGGTAGAGGAACCCGAACGCCGAGGGCTTGTCGCACGCGGCCATGACGGCCCTGGCCAGGTCCAGGGCGCCCGCGCCTCCGTCCGTCCAGTTGGTGCAGGGGACCGCGTCCTCGGCGCCCGCCTCGAGCGCATGCGCGCGGACGAGCTCGATCTCGGCGTCCGTGTCGGCGGTGAACCGGTTGATGGCCACGACGACCGGGACGCCGAACCGCGCCGCGTTCCTGATGTGGGCGGCGAGGTTCGGCAGCCCCCCGGCCAGCAGGCCGAGGTTCTCGTCCGTGTACTCGGGCGCCAGCGGCTTTCCGGCCACGACCTTCGGCCCGCCGCCGTGCATCTTCAGCGCCCTCACGGTCGCGACGATGACGACCGCGCTCGGGGCGAGGCCGCTCGCGCGGCACTTGATGTTCATGAACTTCTCCATGCCGCAGTCCGCGCCGAAGCCCGACTCGGTGACGACGTAGCCGTCCGGGCCGACGAGCCGGAGCGCGATCTGATCCGCGATCACGGAGGAGTTGCCGTGGGCGATGTTGGCGAACGGCCCGGCGTGCACGAGGGCCGGCGTGTTCTCGAGCGTCTGCATGAGGTTCGGCATGATCGCGTCCTTCATCAGGACGGTCAGCGCGCCGGCGACGCCGAGATCGTCGGCCGTGA
>CAZBIP010000064.1:6450-16090 GCA_964491885.1 uncultured Vicinamibacterales bacterium | reverse complement strand
GACTTGATGAACCAGGTCACGTAGTCCTGGTGGATCCCATGCCCCGCGTTGGCGTGCATCGTCCGGAACTTGAGCATCGTGAAGGGCTCGCCCCGGCGGCCGATGCGCGTCTGCTTGTGGAAGATGGGGCCGGGAGAGGTGAGCTTCACGGCCGCCGCGGCGACCAGCATGAACGGCGAGAAGAGCGCCAGGAGCCCGAGGCCGCCGACGACGTCGAGGACGCGCTTGGCCGAGTCGCGCCCGGGGCGCTCCGGCTCAGGGGCGAACGCGTCGATCAGGAGGTCGGCCGGCGGGAAGGTGAAGCCCTCGGGCATCGGGGCCACGCCGTGGGCGTAGACGCGCATCGAGACGACGGCAAGGGCACCATCGCCCAATCGGCTCGAGATTTCGTGCCGCAGCCGGTCGAGAACCTTGAGCGCCCCCTCACCCGGGACTTCCGGGAGGAGCAGGCCCAGGACCACGCCCTCGTCGAGCCAGCCGACGGCGTCGGCGTCACGCTTGACGGCGGCGATGGATTCCAGGATCGGCAGCCAGGGGCCGCCGCCAGACGTGTCGTCGCTCCTGTCCACGAGCACGACGGCAAAGGGCGCCTCGAACCGGTCCGCGCGCTTCCGCTCGCGGACGAGGACGTCCTTGAAGACGCACTCGCCGAGGACGGGGATCGCAGCGGAGTCCGCCGGGAGGGCCGCAGCCGCCGGCACCGGCGTCGGACCCTGGCCCGGCCGCCGATCGATGCCCGCGATCTCGCGGAACGCCCCCACGATGGCCTTGGTCACCTGCCTGAGCCTCTACTCTCTGTGTCTTTCGCGTCCTTCGGCACGAGCCGGCGAGGCCCCTGCTGGGTCACGCGCACGCGCAGGCCCTCGGCGGCCTTCACGGGCAGGCGCTTCCGCAGTCCGTCGCCCACGCGCTGTCCGATGGCCCTGGACGTTTCTTCCTCGGTCGCGTCGGTCCGTGCGCAGAGCACGGCGCCGATGATGCGGTCCTGGCGGTACCAGCCCACGATGTCGGTATCGCGCAGCAACTGGCGCAAGCCGTCGAAGAGTTTCTTGGCGCCTGACGCGGGGATGGGAGCAGCTTCGCCGGGAACGAGCTCGAGCGAGACGAGGAGGAGGCGGACTCGGCGGTTCGTGCGCTCGGCGCGGGCCCGCTCCATGCCGAGGAGGTATGTGAGCGTCTCCTCGTCGTACTCGTTGCCCGGCGGGCATTCAAGGGCGCGAATCGCGCGTCGAGGGTTTTGGGTCGGCATGTCACGTCGCCCGTTCCGCAGGGAGGGCGCAACCCATCGGGGCAGCAAGGCCTGCGCCAGAGCCGAACGACCGGGGAGACGGGTTGGTGCGCTCATCTAAGGCGAGTATTGTCAGCAGGATACGAGGAGCGGAGGCACAAGTGGAGGGGCTGGGATGAACGTGTGGGCGACAAAAGTTGTAGATCGGGGCGACAAAAGTCAACGCCGCGAGGAGGTACGCCCGTAGTAGTGGCTGTAGTAGCCCTCGCCACGGATTTCGGTGGCGTCAACGGCGTTGAGCACCAGGCCGAGAATCCGGTCCCGTCCGAGAGTCTCGGCGGCGGCCTCGAGGTCGGGAAACTGGGTCACCCCAGCCCGGACGACCAGGATGGCGGCGTCCACGGTTTCCGACACCAGGTGCGCGTCGGCCAGCACGCCGACGGGAGGAGAATCTACGATCACCCAGTCGAACGCGGCCGTCGCGTCCGAGACGATGCGCTTCATCCGGCCGGACGAGAGGCCGGCGAGCAGGCTGGCCTCGGGCTTGCCGGCGGGGAGGAGCGTCAGGTTCTCGCTGACGCGTACCGTCGCGACCTTTTCTTCGTCCGCCGCCCTCAGCGCTTCGCAGAGACCCTTGCTGGCGGTGAGCCGGAACACGCGGTGCAGCGTCGGCCGCCGCAAGTCGGCGTCGACGAGCAGGACGCGCCGATGGTACGAGTCGCTGAGCGTGAGGGCCAGGTTGAGCGCCACGTGGCTCTTGCCGTCGCCGGGCGACGGGGACGTCACGATGAGGCTCTTGAGCGGCCGCTCGCCCTGGGCGCGGAGCAGCGTGGCCGCAAGCGACCGGAACTGCTCGACGAGCAGCGGGCTCGCGTCGTTCGACGAGACCAGGCGCTCGATCGACCGCGGATCGAAGCTGACCGTTTCTGCGGGGGGCCCGATCCGGGAGGGCGCCGGGCGGGGTTCCGGGGCGGCCGGGCGAGGCGCGGGTGCCGGTGAGTCGCCGGCTGCCGGCTCGGCCCCGCGGAGTTCCTGTTCGTCCACCTGCCAGGGCGAGGCCGCTGGTGCCGGCGCTTCGGCCCCGGTCCCCGTGGCCGCGTCCACGTTCGAGCGGCGGAGCGCTTCGTCTATGCGTCCCATCAGGCCACGTACCTCCACAACTTGAGGACCCAGACCACCGCCCCGGTTGCCGCCACGAGCGCCGCGCCGCCGGCCCACGACAGATGGCGCCGCCGCTTCTGTTTGAGCACGTCAGCATCGGTCGTCACGAAGGGCAGGAGCCCCAGGACGGGCAGGTCGATCGCGCCCGTCAGGTCGCGTTCCGACCTCATGGTCGAGTCGCGATAGAACATGAGGCCCACGAGAGCGAAGCCGAGACCGAGGCCGCCGAGCGTGCCGAACAGGTTGATCCGAATCCGGTTCGGGCTGTGGGGCTTGAGCGGCACGCGGGCCGGGTCCAGGATCCTGAATTGTTCGCCGATCTGGCGCTGCTCCAGGTTGGCCGCCATCTTCGAGTTCTCGCTCTTCGCGAGCAACTGGCGGTAGGTCTCCTGCAGCGTGTCGTAGTCGCGCGTGAGGGCGATCCACTCCGACTCGATGCCGGGCACGGCTTCGAGGCGGGCCTGGTAGGCGCCGATCTCGCCCCTCATGCGGCGCTCTTCGCTCTCCTTGAACGCGATCTGCCGGTCGAGGCTCTCGATCTCGGCGCGCATGCCCCGGAGCTTTTCCCGGCGGGCGGCTTCGGCCTGGCTGGCGGGTTCGACCTGGCCGGCATCGGGCGATACGGGCTTCTGCAATTCGGCGGCGGCCACCTGCTGCTCGAGGTCGGCGATCAGGCGCCTGGTGCGGACGATGTCGGGGTGCTTCTGGCTCAGGCGCGTTTCCATCTGCGCGAGCGCGGCGCGCGCCGCGGCCAGGCGCTGCTGCGGCGTCGCGTCGGCGGGGAGGGCCCCGGAGCCGGCGGCAGCAACGGCGAGGGGCGCGTCCGCGGCGGCATCGTTGTAGAGGCGCTCGAGCACCGCCTTCCGGGTGCGGTCGGTCTCGATCGACCCGACGATGGCCTGGAGCGCCAGCTGCGTGTTCTGGATCGCCTGCATGTTGGTCTGCATCTGCGTCGGCAGGCGGCCGGCGTTGCGCTCGCGGAAGGTCTCGAGCTTCTTCTCCTGCGCCTCGAGGCGGCCCCGGGCGTCGGCGAGCTGGGCCTCGAGGAACTGGCTGGTCTGGTCGGCCTGCGTGCCGCGCTCCCTGGCGTTCGTGTCGATGAAGTAGCTGGCCAGCTTCTCCACGACCTTCTGGGCCATCGAGGCGTCCTCGTAGTCGAACGACACGCGGAACGCCTCCGACTGGGTGTCGCGCCTGGCCGTCTGCCCGGAGGCGAGCGGCTGGATGAGGACGCGCTCGGTCATCAGCCGGACCACGTCCTCCATCGGGTACTTCTCGCGCTCCTCGGGGAACAAGCCGAACTCGGTAATGAGCTTCTCGAGCTGGGTGCGGCTCAGGACCTGCTGCGAGAGGGCGCGCAGGCGGTCCTCGACGCGCTCGGTCACGGTGGCGCTGACGTAGCTCTCGGGCACGCGCTGCGGGACGACCTGAATCACCGCGTCGGAGCGGTAGAGGCTCGGCTGGGAGCGCGAGTACAGGAGGCCGCCCAGGATGCCGGCGAAGAGCGGGAGCACCAGCAGCCACCACCAGCGACGCAGCAGCTTGAGCGTGGATTCGACGGTCAGTTCACGGCCAGGAAGCATGGCGTTCGCCTCGAGCAGATCACCTTGGCGCGAGCGGGCGCTGCGACGATGTGCCGGCCAGCGGGGCCCAGAGCGAGAGGCCGACGCGGATGGCGTTGCGGTCGAACTCCGCGGGGAAGCCCGCGGGCAAGGCGCCCGGATCCGAGTAGCGGTGGCGGTAGTAGTAGTAGCCCGCGGTCGCCGCGAGCGAGCGCGTGATCGAGATCCTGAGTTGCGCGGACGCGCCGTAGACGTCCATCGTCGTGTCCTGGCTGGACAGGTATGGCGTCTTCCACTTGGCGTATGACGCCCCGAAGCCCAGGAAGGCGCGGCCGGTCACCAAGCCGCCCGTGCTGAGGTGCGCGGTGTCGGTGGTGTAGACCTCGTCCGTGACGCTCTGGAACATCGAGAAGTCGCGGCGGTAGTTCGCGTCGATCGTCCAGGTGGGCGAGAACGCGTAGGTCGCGCTGGCGCGGCCGGTCGGCACCCAGGCGTTGTCGGACCTGAGGTCCGCCGGGCCGAACGACTCGACGTAGCCGGCGCCGGCCGCCAGCGAGAGCGAGAACTGGCGGCCGCGCGAGAGCGGCTTCCGGATGTCCGGGCCGCCTTCGATCCGGTGCGAGCGGATCGGCCGCGCGCCCCCGTCGGCGTAGGTGTACTCGAGGTCCTGGAACCTGTAGTCTGCGTTCAACGCGACGGTGTTTGCGAGAATCAGCCGGTACCTGGCGGCCGCCGTGTGCGTCCGGCTGTCGCCGTATTCGGTCTCGTCCGTGTACCGCCGGGTCCCGTACGAGTAGGAGAGCGACGTCGAGTTCCGGCGGCTCCAGCGCGTGTCGATGCCAGCCGTGGTGTTGGAGTTGAGCGAGCGGCGCTCGAAGAGTTCGGTGGCCTGGAGGCCGCTGCCCCCAGCGGGGAGGGTGGCACCGCTGCCGGGAGGCGCGAACACGCTGAAGAAGGGCTCGTACCCGACGCGCTCGGACGCGCGCAGCGTCACGCTGCGCCCCACGCGCGTCTGGCCCCCGATGCTGGCCGAGCCGCCTGCGGCTGGCCCGTCGAGATACTTCGGATACGTCACGATGTTGCCAGTGACATCCGCGCGAAGCGAGCGCGCGGTGTTGCCGACGTAGTAACCGAGGCTCGCGTCGGCGTTGGCGGTGGAGCCGCTGGCCATCGCCAGGCGCCCGATGCTGCCCGAGCCGAGTCCGGCGGTCAGGTTGTCGTCGTAGCCGCCCATGACCGAGGCGTTCAGCGTCAGTTCCTTGCGCGTCGGCCCCCCGCCGCGCGCCACGCGCGCCTCGTCCAGAAAGCCCTGCCCGCCTGACGAGGCCTGGCGCGACGAGGTGCGGGGCGTGCGGCGCGAGGGGCGCCTCTGGATTTCGGGTTCCTGCTGCTCGGGCTTCTGCGGATCGGAGGTGGCGGTGGCGGGCTGCTGTGTTTGCGGCGGCTGCTGCGCCTGTTGCCCCTGCGTCTGCGCAAGCGCCTCCGGCGACTGCTGCTGGCCGGCCCAGGCAGTCTTCGGGCCAGCCGCGGCGAACAGCAGTGCCACGGCCAGGCACACGCGAGCGTCGGAAAGGCGCATCAAGGAGACTAGCGTTCGGGTACGACGACGGTGTCGCCAGGCTTCAGCACGATGTTTTGTGCCACCTTCGTGCCGTTGGCGACGTTCTTGTAGTCGAAACGCAGCGCTCTCGTCCGTCCAGCCTCGAGCCGCATGATCGAGATCTTGCTGCCGTCGGCGAACTCGTTGAGGCCGCCCGCCACGGCAATCAGCTGCATCACGGTCATCGTCGAGGTGAGCGGATACGCCCCGGGCTTGGCCACCTCGCCAGTAATGTACGCCTTCCGGCTGTTCATCTGACGCACGACGACGGTGACGGAGGCGTCGGCGACGAACTCGCGTTCGGCCAATTCCTTCTGGATGAGGTCCGCGAGCTCGGGCGCCGTCAACCCAGCGGCCTTGAGGTCGCGCAGGAGGGGCAGCGTGATCATGCCGTCGGGCCGGACGGTGACGTCCCCCGACAAGTCGGGTTCGCGCCAGACGAGGACGCCGAGGACGTCTTCGGGCCCGATGGTGAAGCCGGGCTCGACCGCGACCACGGGGCCAGGTACCGCCGCCGGTGTCGCAGGCGCGGCCGGCTTCTGGCCTGGCTTCTGCACGGGGACCGGCTGCGCGGTTGCGGGCTTGGCAGTCTGCCCAGGGGCCGGCTGCGCGGCCTGGCCGGGAGCCGCTTGCGGCTTGGCGGTGCCTGTCTGAGCCCGCGCGGCGCAGGAGCCGAGCAGTGTGATCGCGATGGCGGCGGCCAGAATCGTGCGCATGGGCAACTCTCTAGAAGAACCGGAAAATGCGATTCGGGTCGGATGACGCGGGGGTTGCCGGGGCCTCTTCGGCCTGCGCGGGCCTCGCCTCGGCTCGCCGGGATGGGATCCAGGCCCCGGATTCAGTCCGGCGCGGACGGGGCTTCACGGTGACGGCGCGCGCCGGCTCCACGAAGTTGTGGCCGGCAACAACGCTCTCCGCACCGCGATCCAACGTGCCGGCCCCCTCGAACAGCGACGCGTCCGCGTGATGAGGCTTGCCGTTGCTCGAAGCCAGGTCGAGGTCCTTGCAGACGTCCTTCACCAGGGCGGCATCCACGGGCTTCTTCTGGGCCGCGAACCCGGCCAGCAGCGCGTTTTCGCAGACGACGCCAATCGTGCGCGGGATGCCGCGCGAGGCCTCGAAGATGGCAAGAATGGCGTCCTTCGAAAACACCTCCGTCGGCGCTCCGCCGGCCACGCGCAGGCGCGACGCGACGTACCGGGCCGTCCAGCCCACGTCGAGCGGCTCGAGCGAACAGCGCAGCACGATGCGCTGCTTGAGCTGGCGGAGTGATGGATCGTTCAGGCGGTCCGCGAGTTCGGGCTGGCCGACGAGCACGACGTTGACGAGCTTCGCCGTGGCGGTCTCGAGGTTCGCCAGCAGCCGGACTTCCTCGAACAGTTCGTGCGTCAGGCTCTGCGCCTCGTCTATCACGATGGCCGTCAGGCCGCCGGCCTCGTGGCGCTCGACGAGGTCGCGCTCGAACGCGAGCAGGAACCGGGCCTTGGATCCGGCCACATCGGGCAGGCCGAGACGCTCGGCAAGGATTTCGTAGAACTCGTCCGGCGTGAGGGTCGGGTTGTTCAGGACGACGTGCCGGTACTCGGGCTTGCGCTCGGCGTCCAGCGCGGCCCGGAGCAGGGTGGTCTTTCCGGTGCCGGCCTCGCCGAGGAGCAGCGTGATGCCCAGTGACGAAGTGAACCCATAGCGGAGGGTGGCAAGGGCCTCCCTCTGCCGCGGGTTCAAGAAGAGATACCGGGGGTTGGGCGTGAGCTGGAACGGCCGCTCGTTCAACCCGAAGAAGGCTTCGTACATCTATGGCTGGGTGGGAGACAGCTTCGCCCCGTCAGTCCCATGTGCAGAGACTGAAGTGCCGCAGGCGAACCGCCCCGAGGGGGTGTGAACGTGCCCCCCTGACTGACTCGGATGAGGTATCGGCCGAGGTGGGCACTTTCAACACCCCGCCTGGTCCCGAGCAACCGGCCGACCTTCCCGCAAGCCCATGACTGCACGCAACTTCCCGGACCGCTCCGGCCGGTTGCCGCGCGGGGTCACGCCGGTGGCATTGTCATCGCTCACACCCCTCATGCGAGCCTAGGCCCGGACCCGGGCTTTGTCAAGCGCGGGGCCGTGCCCGGCCGTGCCGTTGCGTGCAATTCAGCACAGGGCGATTGCGCCCACGCGTTCGGCCTATGACGCGCGCCGAGGGTGACTAGTTTCCGATGGCCACGAACGTCGCGCCGCACGCGCGCGGCCCCGCGAGCGCCAGCGAGTAGCTCGTCTGGGTGCCGGCGCAGTCGCCCGTCCAGCCCCCGAACGTGTATCCCTTGTCCGGCGTCGCCAGCACCCCCAGCCAGATCGGCGCGGGCATCGTCACCGAGCAGGCCTTGCTGCGGGTGCCGCAGTCGATGCCGGCCGACTTGACCGTGCCCCCGGTGGGGCGGGTGACGGTCAGGGAATAGGGAGGCCCAGTCGTGGTCGATGTACTCGGCGTCGGGGTCGTTGTCTCGGTGGGCGGCGGCGGTTCGATCACGGTGCTGCCGGCCGGGATGAAGCTCGCGGCGCAGGTGCGCGCCCCCTCGAGCGAGATCGACAGGTTCACGCTGGTGCCCGAGCAGTGTCCGGTCCATTCGAGGAAGGCGTAGCCGGGGTCGGCCGTCGCCTGCAATCCCAGCGTCATCGGGGCCGGCATGGTGGTCGTGCAGGCCTTGGCCGTGGTGCCGCAGTTGATGCCGGCCGACTTCACGACGCCGCCCGAGCGGCGCTCGATCGTGAGCGTGTACGGCGCGCCAATCGGGAGGCCGGTCGTCGGCGGAGTGGCTTCGACGGGAGGCGGTGTCGTGGTCGTCGGGGGCGGCGTGGTGGTGGTTGGCGGCGGCGGGGCGACTGCGGTGAACGTCGCGCCGCAGGTCTTCGTTCCGTCCAGCACGAGCGAGTAGCTCGGGCTGGTGCCGGTGCAGCTGCCCGACCAGGCCGAGAAGGCGTAGCCGGAGTCGGGCGTGGCCTGCAGGCCGAGCGTCATGGCCGCGCTCATGGTGACCTGGCAGATCGTGCCGCCGGTGCCGCAGTTGATGCCGGCGCCGTTGACCGTGCCGCCGGCGGGGCGCGTGACGGTCAGCGAGTACGTGACGGGGTTGACCGTGATCGTGGTCGAGGCCGTCGCCGTCGCGTAGAGCGTCCGATCAGTCGGCGTGAACGTGGTCCTGAGCGTCTGCGTGCCGGCGGCCAGCACGGTGCCGGCGGCCGGGCTGTAGGCGAACGTGCCGGGCACGGCGGCCGTGGCGTTGAGCTGCGCGGCGCCGAGCGGCGTGCCCTGGACGATGGCCGCGGGCTTCGGCCACGAGATGACCGGCGTGGCGAGTCCGTCCTGCTGGATCGAGAGCGCCTGCCAGCCAATCGTGACGGAACCCGAGCGGCTGGCCGCGGAGGTGTTGGGCTTGACGTCGAACGACACGGTGCCCGTGCCCGAGCCCTGCGACGTCCAGGGGGTCACCCACGAGAGGGCGCTCGACACGTACCAGGAACAGCCGTCGCCGGTAGAGGCCTCAACCGTATAGCTGCCGCCGTTCGCCGGCACCGAGATGGTGGACGCGCTGAGCGCCACCGAGCAGGGGGACGCGAGATCGAAGGTGAACTGGTTCGAGGGCTCGCTCAGGGCCTCACCCTCCGGACCGACCGCGCCCACGCGCGCCTCGTAGCTGCCGCCCGGGAGCGGCCAGCCGACGATGTGGGACGAGAAGTCGTAGCGGATCTTGCCGTCGTATTCGGGCGTCGGCTTCCCCATGTCCACCTTGGTGAACGGCGCGGCGGCCCCAGACATGTAGACGCCCAGCTCGTAGCGGAGAACCGCGGGCTCGCCGCTGTCGAGCACCGAGTCGTGGTCCGGCGACGGGTCGAACTCCGCAATCCGCGGGTCGGTGACGATCTGCGCGCCCGCCGTCGAGGCTAGGGCGAGTACGAACGTCATTCCGAGCAGGACCGTGAAGATCGGCAGGGCGCGTGGCCGTCTGGTCTGGGGTGTCATCATTGAAGCGCTCTCGCGAGTCCGGGTGTGTGGGGACACCGGGTCCCTTCGATTCCGGCAAGGGAGGGGCAAGAAACATGCCCCGG
>CAZBIP010000064.1:0-6350 GCA_964491885.1 uncultured Vicinamibacterales bacterium | reverse complement strand
ACCCCGGCCCCGATCGACGTCCGATCGCCGATCGACACGCCGTCGCCAATGACGGCATGAGCGCCCACGGTGACCGACTGGCCGAGCGCCGCCGTCCCGGAGACGACAGCGCTCGGGTGAATGGAACCGGCCAGGGGCGGAGCGCCGGCCAGCAGCCGCACGGCGCGGGCGAACGCCAGCTTGGCCTGCTTCGCCACGAGAACGGGCTTCGCGCCCGCATACCCCTCGGCGAACGTGCCCGCGATGACGGCGCCGGCCGCGCTCGCCACGGCCTGCTCGAACAGGGGCTGGGTCAGCGCAAAAACCACAGTCTCGGCCGACGCATCGTCGACGCCAGAGCCGCGCGTGAGAACGCCGGATCCGTCACCGATCAACGTGGCGCCGAGCGACTCGGCGAGCTTCGCGACTGTCATCTTCATGGCCGACCCCGCCTTCCTGCCTGACTTGCTACTTCCGCCCTCGCGACTTCCGCCCGGCGATGATCGGCGCGAGTACATCCATCAAATCTGGCTTGCCGATCTCCTGCAGCTCGTAGCTCACGCGCACGGTCGGCTTCTTGATCTTGATGAGCCGGTTCAGGTCGATGGGCGTGCCGATGATCACCGTGTCGCACGGCGTGCGGTTGATCGTCGTCTCCAGGTCCTTCACCTGCTTGTCGCCGTATCCCATCGCCGGCAGCAGCACGCCGATGTCCGGGTACTTCTTGAACGTCTCAGTAATCGTGCCGACCGTGTACGGCCTCGGGTCCACCAGCTCTGCCGCGCTGAACTTGCCGGCGGCCACGATGCCCGCGCCGAACTTCATCTCACCGTGCGTCAGCGTCGGGCCGTCCTCGACGACGAGCACGCGCTTGCCGGTGATGAGTGCCGGGTCGGTCACGGTGATGGGCGACGCGGCCTCGACCACGATGGCGCGGGTATTGACCTTGCGGATGTTCGCGCGCAGCGCGTTGATGGAGGCGATGTCGGCGGTGTCCACCTTGTTGATGACGATGGCGTCGGCCATCCGCAGGTTGGTCTCGCCGGGGTAATACGTCAGCTCGTTGCCCACGCGCAGCGGGTCGGCCACGACGATGTGGACGTCGGAGCGGTAGAAGGGCGTGTCGTTGTTGCCGCCGTCCCAGAGGATGACGTCGGCCTCCTCCTGCGCCTGCGCCAGGATGTCGCCGTAGTCCACGCCGGCGTAGATGATCGTGCCGCTGACGATGTGCGGCTCGTACTCCTCGATTTCCTCGATCGTGCACTTGTGGCGCTTCAGGTCCGCGATGGAGCCGTAGCGCTGCACGCGCTGCTTCTCGAGGTTGCCGTACGGCATGGGATGCCGGATGGCGGCCACGGTGAAGCCCTGCTCGCGCAGGATCTGGGCGATGCGGCGCGTGGTCTGGCTCTTCCCTGACCCGGTCCGCACGGCGCAGACCGCCACCACCGGCTTCGTGCTCTTGATCATCGTCGCCTCGGCGCCGAGCAGCTTGAAGTCGGCGCCGGCGGCGTTGACGATGGACGCGCGGTCGAGGACGTAGTTGTAGGGCACATCGCTGTAGGCGAACACGACTTCGGCGACCTTCCGGTCGCGGATGATCTCTTCGAGGTCAGACTCGGCGAGGATGGGGATGCCCTTGGGATACAGCTTTCCGGCCAGCGACGCGGGGTACTTGCGGCCGTCGATGTTCGGGATCTGGGTCGCCGTGAAGGCGACGACGTCGTACTTCGGGTTGTCGCGGTAGACGACGTTGAAGTTGTGGAAGTCGCGGCCTGCGGCTCCCATGATGACGGTGCGGATGGGACTCATATGACCTCGGTAACAGGGGCTAGGGACTAGGCGCTAGGCGCTAGTCAACTACACAAGACAGGCGCTAGGGACTAGGCGCTAGGCGCTAGTCAATCACACGAAACAGGGGCTAGGGGCTAGGGGCTGGGCGCTAGGCGCTGGTCAGACCAGCCCAGAAGCCGCTAAGCCGCCAACACTTTCGTAAGCCGTTCCATGGCCCAGTCGATCTCGTCGCGCGTGATGGTGAGCGGCGGCGCGAGGCGGATGACGTGGTCGTGGGTTTCCTTGCAGAGCATGCCGTCCTGCATGAGGCGCTCGCAGTACGGGCGCGCCGCGACGGTCAGCTCGATGCCAATCCAGAGGCCGCGGCCGCGGACTTCCTTGATGACGGCGCTCTTCAGGCCGCGCAGCCTGTCGAGGAAGTACGCGCCCAGCTCGGCCGAGCGCTCGACGAGCTTCTCGTCCACGAGCACCTGGAGCGCCGTGCGGGCCACGGCGCAGCCGAGCGGGTTGCCGCCGAACGTGCTGCCGTGGTCGCCGGGCTTGAAGACGCCCAGCACCTCGCGGTTCGCGAGGACGGCCGACACGGGGTAGTAGCCGCCGGACAGGGCCTTGCCGATGATGACCATGTCGGGCCTGATGCCCTCCCACTGGTGCGCGAACAATTTGCCCGTGCGGCCGAGGCCGGACTGGATCTCGTCGCACACGAGGAGGACGTTGTTGGCCTTGCACAGCTCGGCGGCCTTCTTCAGGTAGCCGTCCGGCGGGATGACGATGCCCGCCTCGCCCTGGATGGGCTCGACGAGGAACGCCGCGGTGTTCGGCGTGATGGCGGCTTCGAGGGCCGCCGCGTCGCCGAAGGGCACGACGGGGAAGCCGGGCGTCAGCGGGCCGAACCCCTCGCGGTACTGCGGCTCGGTCGAGAAGCTGATGACGGTGACCGTGCGGCCGTGGAAATTGTTGCAGCAGACGATGATCTCGGCCTTGTCGGCCGGGATGCCCTTCACGGTGTAGCCCCACTTGCGGGCGGCCTTCACGGCGGTCTCGACGGCCTCGGCGCCCGAGTTCATCGGCAGCGACATGTCGTAGCCGGTGAGATCGTGCAGCTGCTTGTAGAACCGCGGCAGCTGGTCGTTGCGGAAGGCGCGCGACGTGAGCGTGACGCGCTTCAGCTGGCCGACCGCCGCCTCCATGATGCGCGGATGGCAGTGGCCCTGGTTCACGGCCGAGTAGGCCGCGAGGCAGTCCAGGTACTTCCTGCCGTCCACGTCGTACACCCACACGCCCTCGCCGCGCTCGACGACGACGTCGAGCGGGTGGTAGTTGTGGGCGCCGTACTGCTCTTCCATCTCGATGAACGCTTGAGAAGACGACCTGGTCTCCATTTCCTGACACCTGTCCTTGAATCGAACCGGGGGCCCTGGCGCGCGGCCTGCCGCCGCGGCCACACCGCTCATGGCGGCTCGGCTAATGATCTTCGGGGCGCTGATCTCTCGGTCCGAGCATGGTCCGCTCCTCCCCGCCGCTTACTCGTCGCGCTCGAAGAGCATGGTCAGGAGGGCCATGCGGATGAACAGGCCGTTCGTGGCCTGCTTGAAGTAGAGCGCGCGCGGATCCGCGTCCACCGCCTTGTCGATCTCGACCGTGCGCGGCAGGGGATGGAGGATCATCGCGTCGGGCTTCATGCGCTGCAGGAGGCGTTCGTCGATGGTGTAGCGGCCGAGCAGCGAGCGATCGGCCACGCGGTCGGGCCGGATCCGCGTCTGGTACACGACGTCCACCTCGCCCGCGATGGACGGCACGTCGGACGAGATGTCGTACCAGACGTCGCGCTCGTCGAGGTGGTCCAGGATGTCCTGGCCCATCTGCACCTCGGGGGGGCTGACGAAGTGGATCTTCACGCGCTCGAACTTGCTCAAGAGATAGGCGAGCGACCGGGCCGTGCGGCCGCGGTCCAGCTCGCCGACGATGGCGATGGTGAGGCCGTCGAGGGTGTGGCGCTCGCGGTAGATCGTGTAGAGATCGAGCAGGGCCTGCGTCGGGTGCTGGCCGCCGCCGCCGTCGCCGGCGTTGATCACCGGCACGCGCGACACCCGCGCGGCGCGGCGGGCGCCCCCTTCCTCGTTGTGGCGCAGCACGATGACGTCCGAGAAGCCCGAGATGATGCGGATCGTGTCCTCGAGCTGCTCGCCTTCGATCTCGGACGAGAAGACGCGGGCGTGCTCGGTCGAGAGCACGCGTCCGCCGAGGCGGTACATGGCCGCCTCGAACGAGAACTGCGTGCGCGTGGACGGCTCGTAGAAGAGCGAGGCCATGATCCGGCCGGCGTAGTCCTGCGTGCCGCCGCGCTTCACGACGCGCTCCATCTGCCGCGCCCGCGCGAACAGGTCCATGAGGAGCGGGACCGTGAACTGCTGGGACTCGACGATGTGGGTTAACTTCATGTCATCGGTCAGAAGTCAGAAGTCAGTAGTCAGGAGTCAGAATGACGGATGTCCCCACGCAGCGTGCTGTCCGTATTCTGAATTCTGACTTCTGACTCCTGACTCCTATTCCCCCCGCACAATGTGCGTTCCCGCCTCTCCTCTTACCGCGTCGGGCAGCCGTTCGTACGACGTGATGATCACCTCGCGGCCGCCGTCCCGCAGAAAGCGCAGCGCCGACTCGATCTTCGGGCCCATGTTGCCGGGCGGGAACTGGCCCTCCCGGTAGTAGCCCTCGATTTCCGCCGCCGTCACCCGGCCGAGCGGACGCTGATCGGGCTTCTTGTAGTTCACGTACACCCGGTCCGCGTCGGTCGAGATGATGAACGACCGCGTCTGCAGCCGCGCGGCGAGCAGCGCCGACGCGCGATCCTTGTCGATCACCGCCTCCACGCCGTGCAGCTCGCGGCCGCGGCGCACCACCGGGATGCCGCCGCCGCCGACGGCGATGACGAGCACGCCCGTGTCGATGAGCCGGCGGATGACGCCTTCCTCGACGATCTCGAGGGGCTCGGGCGACGGCACCACGCGCCGGTAGCCGCGCGCCGCGTCCTCGACGATCGACCAGCCGAACTGCGCCTGTTTCGCGTGCGCCTCGCGCGCCGAGTAGAACGGCCCGATGGGCTTCGTCGGGCGCTCCATCGCCGGGTCGGTCGGCGACACCACCACCTGCGTCACGACCGTCGCGACGGGCGTGGTGAGGCCGGCCGCCGCCAGCTCGGCCTGCAGCGACTGCTGCAGCAAGTACCCAATCTCCCCCTGCGTCGTCGCGTCGCAGACGTCGAGGGGGTGCGTGTAGACCTGGTCCGCCGCCCGCTCCGACCTGAGGAGCGCCGCGCCCACCTGCGGGCCGTTCCCGTGGGTGACGACCACGTGGTACCCGGCGCGGATGATGTGGACGATGGCCGCCGCGGTGCGGCGCGTGTTGGCGAGCTGCTCCGCAATCGTGCCCTTCTCACCCGCGCGGATGAGCGAGTTGCCGCCGATTGCGACGAGCGCCGTCTTCGCCATGGGACCCTGCTTCGCGCGCCCCTACTTCATCATCTCGAGCAGGATGGCCTTCTGGATGTGCAGCCGGTTCTCGGCTTCGTCGAAGACCACCGAGTTCGGCGAGTCGATGACCTCGTCGGTCACTTCCTCGCCGCGGTGCGCCGGCAGGCAGTGCATGAAGAGGGCGTCCGGCTTGGCCTTGGCGAAGAGCTCGGTGTTCACCTGGTACGGCCGGAAGACCGCCTTGCGCGCGTAGGCCTCGGCTTCCTGGCCCATGCTGGCCCAGGCGTCCGTGTAGACCACGTCCGCGCCGGCGACGGCTTCCACGGGATCGGTCGTCACGGTGCAGGTCGAGCCGGTCTTGGCGGCCTCGGCGCGCGTCCACTCGAGCAGCGCCGGCTTCGGCGCGTAGCCCTCGGGCGACGCGATGGCGATGTGGGTGCCGAAGCGCGCGGCGGTGAACATCAGCGAGTTCGACACGTTGTTGCTGTCGCCGACGTAGGCCAGCTTCAAGCCTTCGAGGCGCTCCTTGTGTTCCAGGATCGTCAGGAAGTCGGCCATGGCCTGGCAGGGGTGGCTCATGTCCGTCAGGCCGTTGATGACGGGCACGGACGCCCACTCGGCCATCTTCTCGACGATGTCGTGGGCGAAGGTGCGGATCATGATGCCCTGCACCATGCGCTCGAGGTTCTTGGCGACGTCGTAGACCGACTCGCGCTTGCCGAGGTTGATCTCGGCCGGCGAGAGGTAGATGGAGAACCCGCCGAGCTGGTGGATGCCGGCGTCGAAGGACACGCGCGTGCGCAGCGACGGCTTCTCGAAGATGAGCGCGAGGGCCTTGCCCTTGAGGGAGTCGCCGAAGTCCTCGGGGTGGGCCTTGATGTCGCGCGCGAGATCCAGGAAGTGCTGGAGCTCGTCGGTCGTGAAGTCGCGGATCGTCAGGAAGTCAGGTACGCGCATGGCACGTCTCCCCCAGGTGAAGCCGGAGCCCGTTTCGGCAGGGACCGCGAGCGGGGCGGTGCGCCGCCGTTCGCCGATCCTGCATCCGTTTCAATCAACTGTCCACGATAGCCAGCGTGTCGGGCCGACAAGCCGTCTCGCCCCGGAAAC
>CAZBIP010000063.1:14363-16238 GCA_964491885.1 uncultured Vicinamibacterales bacterium | reverse complement strand
GCGGGAGCGGGACTGGTGGCGCAGCCGGATCGTGCGCCGGCGGCGCCGGCGTTCTCGGCCGACGCGATCATGGCCCACGTGAAGGTGCTGGCCTCGGACGAGTTCGAGGGCCGCGCCCCCGGCACGAAGGGCGAGGACCTCACCGTCGGCTACGTTTCCGAGCAGTTCAGGCAGGCCGGCCTGAAGCCGGGCAACACCGACGGCACCTACGTCCAGAACGTTCCGCTCGTCGGCCTGACGGCAGACCCGGCGACGTCGCTCGTCTTCCGCAAGGGCGGCGTCACCCAGACGCTCGCCTTCAAGGACGATGTGGTGGCGTGGACGAAGCGGGTGCGCGAACGCGTGCAGATCGACGCGTCCGACGTCGTGTTCGTGGGCTACGGCATCGAGGCGCCCGAGTACCAGTGGGACGACTACAAGGGCGCCGACCTGGCGGGCAAGACGGTGATCATGCTGGTCAACGACCCGCCGATCCGGAGCACCACGGACCCGTCGGGCCTCGACCCGTCGGTCTTCGGCGGCCGGGCGATGACGTACTACGGCCGGTGGACCTACAAGTACGAGATGGGCGCCGCGAAGCGGGCGGCCGCGGTCTTCATCGTGCACGAGACCGGGCCCGCCGCCTACCCGTTCTCCGTCGTGCAGAGCAAGGTGACGGAGCAGTTCGATCTGGCCTCGCCCGACGACAACATGGGGCGGGCCGCCATCGAGGGCTGGATCACGCTGGAGCAGGCGAGGAAGCTCGTCGCGCTCGCCGGCCACGACTTCGACGCGCTGAAGGCGCGCGCGGCCACACGTGCGTTCGCGCCCGTGGACCTTGGCGTCACGGCGTCGATGACGCTGACGAGCGCCATCAGGCGCATCACCTCGAGGAACGTCGTCGGCATCCTGCCCGGAAGCGACCCGGCACTGAAGGACGAGTACGTCGCGTTCACCGCGCACTGGGACCACTACGGGATTGGCCCCGAGATCGACGGCGACCGGACCTACAACGGCGCCCTCGACAACGCGACCGGCGTCGGGGGGACGATCGAGATCGCCCGCGCGTTCGCCGGCCAGCCTGCCGCGCCGAAGCGGTCGCTGCTGTTCCTGGCGGTCACGGCCGAGGAACAGGGCCTGCTCGGGTCCGACTACTACGCCCGGAACCCGATCTATCCGCTGAACAAGACGCTCGCCGTCATCAACATCGACAGCCTCAACATCCACGGCCGCACGAAGGACCTGACGGTGGTCGGCCTTGGGGCGTCGGATCTCGACGACTACGCCCGCGATGCCGCCGCGGCGCAGGGGCGCGTCTTGCGGCCCGACGCGCGGCCCGAGCACGGCGGTTACTTCCGCTCGGACCACTTCCCGTTCGCGAATCAGGGCGTGCCGGCCATCAACGCCGGAGGCGGCGAGGACTACGTCGGCAAGCCCGCCGGATGGGGCGAACGCGTGTCGGCGGAGTACACGGCGAAGCACTACCACAAGCCGTCGGATGAGATCCGGCCCGACTGGGACCTGAGCGGCGCGCTCGAGGACCTGCAGCTGTATCACGCCATCGCCGACCGGGCAGCCAACGCCGCCCGCTGGCCCGAATGGAAGCCCGGGAGCGAGTTCAAGGCCGCGCGCGACAGGATGCTCGGCCGCTGAGCGTCAGGCCGGTCGCTTGACACGATCCGCGCGCAGCACCCAGAATCTGCTTATTTCTGCACGAAACTGCACGCGCCTGCCCGCGCGACGGGGCGGCCGTGCCGGGAGGAGACCACACGATGAAACGCGCAGCGATTCTCGCCCTGCTGGTGGCACTGGCGTCCGGAGGCGTGCTCGTGTCGGGCGCCGCGCCGGACAAGATGATTGGCGTCAACGTCGTCCTGAACACGGACATCACGAACG
>CAZBIP010000063.1:11398-14263 GCA_964491885.1 uncultured Vicinamibacterales bacterium | reverse complement strand
GTCTACGTGGCTGTCCTCGACACGGGGCTCGTGGACCTGTGGCGCCAGTATTTCCCGCAGGAGCGGATTGCCACCCAGTACGCGATCTCGTTCGGCGGCGGCGGCGGAGACGTGGGGACGGTGTCGTCGCAGCCGAACAAGTGGGAGCACGACCAGAACTCGCACGGCACGCACGTCACGAGTACGATTCTCGGGTACAGCATGGGAGGCACGCCGATCAACGGCGTCGCGCCGATGGCCACGGTGATCCCGGTCAAGGTGCTCAACCAGAACGGGCGCGGCTGGTCGTCGGTGATTGCGCGCGGGATCATGTACGTCGCGGAGTTGAAGAAGGGGCCGCTGGCGGACAAGCCCGTCGTGATTAACATGAGCCTCGGCGGCTCCGTCCTTGACCCGGTAGAGAAGGCCGCCATCGACTACGCGATTGGCAAGGGCGTCATCATCGTTGCGTCGGCCGGAAACCGCGGTCTGGCTGGGATGGGATACCCCGGCGCGTACGAGCCCGTGATCTCGGTTGCGGCGTCCGGGTACATTGGTGAGTGGTACCCGCCTGCAGGAGGCGCCTGGTGGTATCTGATGAACGTGGCCGAGCCCACCAACCCGGCGCAGTTCTACATCGCGGACTTTTCCGGGCGACAACTCGCCGGACAAGACCTTGACGTGGCCGCCCCCGGCACCTGGGTGGTAGGGCCCTACCAGAACAACAGCGGCAAGACCTCGTACTACTTCCTCGGTGGCACGAGCATGGCCAGCCCGCACGTGGCGGGCATCGTCGCGCTGATGGCGCAGAAGAACCCGGCGCTCTCGCCGGCGGATGCTGAGTACTTTCTGACGTCCACCGCGACCCCGCTGCCTGCGGGATGCCGTACCGTTTACGGCTCCAACGGTGCGTCATCGAACGTCTGCTGGACAGCTGAAGCGACCGGGTCCGGCCTCGTCACGGCAGACGCGGCGCTGGCGATCGTTCCGTAGCTGGCTATTGGTCGAGCGACACTCCTTGACGAGTGGCCCGGGCTGCCCGAGGTGGGCAGCCCGGACCGTCTAATACCGTCACTTCGCCGGCGGCGCCGAGATCAACTGGATGTCAATGGTCACGGTCACCTCGTCACCCACGACCACGCCGCCCCCGTCGAGGGCGCGGCTCCACCTCAGGCCGAAGTCCTGGCGGTTCAGTTTCGTCGTGGCGGTCGTCCCGGTCCGGCTCGCGCCGCGCTGATCCTTGATGAACGGGCGCATCGGCTCCGCGTCCAGCACCACTTCCTTCGTCACGCCCTTCATCGTCAGATCGCCGGTGATCGTGAAGCGGCCGTTCGCCGCCGGTTCGACCTTCTTCGACTTGAAGGTGATCGTCGGGAACTTCGCCACGTCGAAGAAATCGGCGCTCTTCAGGTGCGTGTCGCGCGCGGGTTCGCGTGTGTTGATGCCGCTGACGTCGATGGTCGCCTCCACCGAGCCGGCCGTCGGATTTTGCGGGTCGAAGACCACCGAGCCGGTGACCTTGCCCATGTCGCCGCGGACGGTGGACACCATCATGTGGCGAACGGCAAAAGAGGCGGCCGAGTGCGACGAGTCGATGGTCCACGACTGCGCGTGGGCGAGGCCGGCGCTGCCGAGAACGAGCAGGGCGGCGAAGAGGGCAAGGCGCTTCATGCAAACCTCCGAAGGCACGGGTCAGACTGGAAACCGGCGCGGGTCACCCGAGCCGTCACCGCTTATAGGACTCAATGGGTCGCCATTTGGTTTCACGGGGGTGGCCATTGCCAGCCGGGCCCGGAGAACGGTCCCCTGCGGGCTCGCTTCGGCCGGCGCCCCGCCGTGCGTTTCGGCAGGGCCGGGGCCGTGCTAGGCTCTTGGCGTGACGCTCGCTGAACTGGGTTGGGACACCTTTTTCGCCGGCCACTTCGCGGAACACGCCGCGAAGGGCCTGCTGCCGGCGCGGGTCACCCTCGAGCACCAGCACATCTACACGGTGCAGACTGACGCGGAGGAAGTCCTGGCCAGCGTCGCCGGCGGCATCCGCCACCGGGCCTCCGGTCCGCGCGATTTTCCCGCGGTCGGCGACTGGGTCGCCGTGCGGCCTGGCGACCTCGGCCACCGCGCCGTCATCAGGGCGGTTCTGCCGCGGAGGAGCCGGTTCTCGCGCAAGGTCGCCGGCGAGACGACGGTGGAGCAGGTCGTCGCCGCGAACGTGGACACGGTGTTCATCGTGATGGGGCTGGACGCCGATTTCAGCGTTCGCCGTGTCGAGCGCTACCTCATCACCTCCTGGGACGGCGGCGCGTCGCCGGTCGTCATTCTCAACAAAGCCGACGTCTGCGAGGACGTGCCCGGGGCCGTGCGCGCGGTGGAAGAGGTCGCGCCGGGCGTGCCGGTGCACGCGATGAGCACGAAGTTCGATCCGGATCTGTCGGTCATCGCGCCCTACCTGCAGCCCGCTCGCACCATCGCCCTGCTGGGATCGTCCGGCGTCGGCAAGTCCACGATCGTGAACCGGCTGGTGGGCTCCGACCTTCAGCGCACGGCTGAGGTGCGCGCGAGCGACCAGAAGGGGAGGCACACGACGTCGCGCCGTGAGCTCATCCCGCTTCCCGGCGGCGCGTTGCTCATCGACACGCCAGGCATGCGCGAACTGCAGCTCTGGGAAGGCGACGCGGGCGTCACGGCGGCGTTCGAAGACATCGAGGCGCTCGCGGCCGGGTGCCGCTTCGGCAACTGCCGCCACGAGACGGAGCCGGAGTGTGCCGTCAAGGCCGCCGCCGAGGAGGGCCGGCTCGCCGCCGACCGCCTCGCCAGCTACCGGGTGCTCATGCGCGAGCGCGATGCGCTGGCCGAGCGCCAGGACGAGCGGGGGCTCATCGAGAAGAA
>CAZBIP010000063.1:10010-11298 GCA_964491885.1 uncultured Vicinamibacterales bacterium | reverse complement strand
TCGCCCACGTGAGCGTCGCGCTTTGGCTGGCCGTGGCTTCGGTCGCGGCGCCGCCGGATCCCGCGCGCGAGCGCGAGGCCAAGGCCCTCGAAGCCGCGCTCATCGCCCCGTGCTGCTGGTCGCAGCAGGTGTCGGTGCACCAGGGCCCGGTCGTGGACGAGATCAAGGCGGACATCCGCCGCTTGCTCGCCGAGGGCAAGACCAGCCAGCAGATCCTCGACGCCTACGTGGCCGAGTACGGCGACCGGATTCTGGCCGAGCCTCCGGCCCGCGGCTTCAGCAGGGTGTTCCACGTCGCGCCGTGGCTGTTCCTCGCCGCGAGCGTGGGCCTGGTCTTCGTGGCGCTCAAGCGCCTCCGTCCCGCGGCAGTCGAGACACCGGCCGCCAGCCAGGCAGCGGCCCCCCCGAACGACGACGAGTCCGAGCGGATAGACGAGGAATTGCGCAACCTGGACTAGGAGCAAGCCCGGCCCTCTCGCCTCCGGAGGACGAACGCGATGCGGACGATGCTGCTGTTGCTGATCGTGATGGGACTGTCGATGGCCGCCCCGGCGATGGCCCAGGCGCCGGCTCCTGGCCTGCAGGCCGGAGACGCGGCTCCGGCCTTTTCGCTCCCTGGCTCGGACGGGGCGACCTATACCCTGGCGGACTTCAAGGGCAAACGGGCGGTCGTGCTCGCCTGGTTCCCCAAGGCCTTTACAGGCGGTTGAACGGCCGAGTGCAAGTCGCTCCGTGAGAGCGGCACCCTGATCAAGGGATACGACGTGGCGCTGTTCGCGGCGAGCGTGGACACGCCCGAGGACAACAAGAAGTTCGCCGAGTCGCTGGAGCTGGACTACCCGATCCTCAGCGATCCCGGCAAGCAGGTGGCGCAAGCATACGGCGTGGTCACCCCCGAGCGGCAGTTCGCGGCGCGCTGGACCTTCTACATCGGCATCGACGGCACGATCCTGGCCGTCGATCGGAAGGTCAGCACGGCGACCGCCGGTCAGGACGTTGTGACCAGGCTTGGAGAGCTCGGCATCGCCAAGAAGCAGTGAGATAGAGAGTCGGCAGCGCGGGCCAGGCCGTACGCGGCCGGGCCGAACACCAATCCGAGGCGGCCGGGCTGGCGCCCAGTGGCGCCGGCCCGGCACGCCTGAACCGCCAGTCGCCGGGTCGAGACGCTCTCCCGTCCGGCACGTGCGATGAGGCGCGCGAGACGAGCGTGGCACCAGAAGACGCCATCCAGTCGCCCACCCCCGAACAGCAGGTCGAATCAGCCGAGACGAGCCAGGCGGCGCCTCCG
>CAZBIP010000063.1:0-9910 GCA_964491885.1 uncultured Vicinamibacterales bacterium | reverse complement strand
GGCCCCGGAGCCGGCGGTGGAGCCTGCCACGCCTGCGCCCGAAGCCGCCGCCCCTGCGCCTGCCGCGCCTGAGGCGACAGCGCCCGGCTCCGCCGCGCCCGAGGTTGTAGCGGCGCCGGTTCCTCCGCTCGTCCTGACGCCGGAAGAGTATGCCGACCGCGTGGCGCGCATCGGCCAGTTGCTCGACGGCGCGGACCAGGTGCTCGCCGCGACGGACCTGCCCGACGCGCGCACGCGCTGGAACGCCTTGCGCCGCGACTGGACGGCCCTGGCCGCCGGCATGACGCTGGACGAGGCCACGGCCGCGCGCGTGGCCGAGGTGGAACGCCGGATCGACGAGCGCGACGCGGCACTCCGCGAAGCGCGCACCCGCCAGCAGCAGGGCAATCTCAGCCGGCTCCAGGCGCTCTGTGACGAGATGGAGAAGCTCGTGCAGAGCGAGCACCTCACGCTGCGCGACGCGGAGCGCGCGCTGCGCGAGATCCGGGCCGCGCTCGACGCGCCTGGGCCGCTGCCGTCCCGCCAGGACCAGCAGGCCATCGTCGGGCGGCTCAAGTCGATCCAGTCCCTCGTCTTCCCGCGCGTCCAGGATCTGCGCGAGGCCGACGGCTGGGAGCGCTGGGCCAACGCCGGCGTGCAGGAGTCGCTGATCGCCCGCCTCGAGTCGCTGCGCGACCAGACCGACCCGGCCGTCGTCGCCAAGCAGCTGCGCGTGGTGCAGGACGAGTGGCACAAGGTGCGGTCCGTGCCCCGCGAGAAGGGCCGCGAACTCTGGCAGCGCTACAAGATCATCGAGGGCGAGCTGCGCCTCCGCTGCGAGTCCTTCTTCGCCCAGCTGGCGGCCGAGCGCGTGGACAACCTCCGCAAGAAGGAGGATCTCTGCGCGCAGGTCGAGTCGCTCGCCGATTCGACCGACTGGATCCGCACCGCCGAGACGATCAAGGCCATCCAGGCGCAGTGGAAGGACATCGGCCCCGTGACGCCCGGCCACGAGAAGGCGGTCTGGGAGCGCTTCCGCGCGGCCTGCGACCATTTCTTCACGCGCCGCAAGGCCGACCTCTCCGAGCGCAAGGCCGTCTGGCTGACGAACCTCAAGAAGAAGGAAGCCATCTGCGCCGAGGCGGAGGCGCTCTCCGAGAGCACCGACTGGGACCGCGCCCTGTCAGAGATCAAGCGGATCCAGGCCGAGTGGCGCCTGGTCGGCCCGGTCAAGCGCAACAGGTCCGAGGCCCTGCTCGCGCGGTTCCACGCCGCGTGCGAGACGTTCTTCGACCGCTACGCCCACCGGAACGATCACGAACTGGCGGCGCAGGCGGCCGCCCGCGAACTCCTGGTCGCCGAGCTCGAGGCCCTGACGAAGCCGGCTGAAGAAGGGGAGGCCGCGCCGGCCGAGCCTCCGGACGCAGTGGCGAAGAAGGTGATGGCCCTGAAGCGCCAGTGGGATCAGTCGCCGGTCCTGCCGCGCGCGCAGGCCGAGCCCCTCGTCCAGCGCTACGACAAGGCCCTGGCCGACGTGATCCAGGCGAACGCCGAGGCGTTCAAGGGGACCGATCTCGACCCCGACGCCACGCGGAAGAAGATGGAGCACCTCTGCGAGGTCGTCGAGGGGTGCTCCGGTGAGGAGAAAGGCTCGGACCAGCGGTCCCCGGCCGAGATCCTCGCGGCCCAGTTGCGCGAGGCCCTGGCGGCGAACACGATTGGCGGCCGCGCGGACGACGAGGCGCGGTGGCGGAACGCCGCCGAAGAGGTGCGCAGGGCCCAGGCGTCGTGGCGCCGGCTCACACCGCTGCACGGCGAGCAGGGGAGGGAACTGGAGGCGCGCTTCCAGCGTGCCTGCACGCGGTTCTTCCGGCTGCTCGACCAGCGGCGGCGGCCGGCGTCCTCCGGGCCTCGCCGGTAGCCCGGAGGGAACGCCGAGTGAAGCCGCAGACCAGAGTCCGCACGGAGATCCCCGACCGCTTCAAGTGGGACCTGTCCCCGATCTTCGCGTCCTGGGAGGCGTGGGAAGAGGGCTACGCCCGCCTCGAAAGCCTGGTCTCCGCGTTCGCGGCGCGCCAGGGTTCGCTGGCTTCGGGCCCCGACGCGCTGCTCGCGGCGCTCAGGGCCGCCGACGATCTCGGCCAGCTCGCGTACTCCGTCTACTACTTCCCCTCGCTGTGGCACGACCAGGACCAGCGGGACAACACCGTCGGGGCGCGCCGCCAGATGGCGCAGGTCCAGGTGGCGCGCTGGCAGGAAGCCGCCTCGTGGTTCAACCCCGAGCTGCTGGCGATCCCGCTGGCGCGCGTGCGCGAGTGGATGGATGGCAGCCAGGACCTCGCCCTCTACCGCTTCGCCGTCGAGAACCTGTACCGGCTGCAGGCGCACGTGCTGGACGAGAAGGGCGAGCGGCTGATGTCGCTCGTCGCCAGGTTCGACGCGGCGCCGGCCGAGGCGTACGAGGCGCTCTCGACGGCCGACGCGAAGTTCCCCGAGATCACGCTGACCGACGGGCGCCGCGTCACGGTGTCCTACGGCGAGTACCGGTCGATCCTGACGACGGCCCGCCAGCAGGCCGACCGCGAGGTGGCGTTCCGCGCGTACCTGGGCACGTTCGACGCGTCGCGCAACACGTACGCGACGCTCTACAACGGCGTCTGCCAGCGTGACTGGGCCGCGGCGCAGGCGCGCGGATACGGGTCGACGCTCGAGGCGGCGCTCTTCGGCCACGACATCCCCACGGCCGTCGTGGAGACGCTCATCGCCGTCACCCGCGCCAACACCGCGCCGCTCCAGCGCTACCACAGGCTTCGCAAGCGCGCGCTCCGCCTCGACCGCTACTGCCTCTTCGACGGCCAGGTCCCGATCGTCGATCTCGAGCGGGCGTACGACTTCGACGAGGCCCGCGAGTGGGTCGCATCGTCGGTCGCGCCCCTGGGCGCCGAGTACCAGGCCCTCGTCCGGCGAAGCTTCGAGAGCGCCGGCATCGACGTCTACGAGAACGACGGCAAGCGGAGCGGCGCCTACTCGGCCCCCGTCTACGGCGTGCACCCGTTCATCCTGCTCAACCACAACGACACGCTGGACGCGGTGTTCACGCTGGCTCACGAGATGGGCCACAACATCCACACCGTCCTGGCGCACGCCCACCAGCCGTTCGTGTACTCGGACTACACCATTTTCGTGGCCGAGGTGCCGTCCACCCTGGCCGAGGCGCTGCTCCTCGACTACCTGCTCGAGCGGAGCCGCGACCCGCGCGAGCGCACCGTCCTGCTCGAGCACGCCATCGAGAACATCGCCGGGACGTTCTTCTCCCAGGTGCTGTACGCGGACTACGAGCTGCAGGCGCACCGGCTGGTCGAGACGAACCAGCCGATCACCGCCGAGGTGCTGGGCGACATCTGGGAGCGCCTCCTCGCCGAATACTACGGGGCCGCGCTCGACGCCGAGCCGCTGGCCCGCCTCACGTGGGCCCGCGTCCCGCACTTCTACTCGACCCCGTACTACGTCTATCAGTACGCCACGTGCTTCGCGTCGGCCGCGAGGCTCGCGGATCAGATCCTGAAGGGTCCCGACGCGTCACGGGCGGACGCGGTCGGGCGTTACCTCGGCCTGCTGAAGGCCGGCGGCAGCGACCACCCCATGAACCTGCTCGCGCGGGCCGGCGTCGATCTGCGTGACCCGGCAACCGTCGAGTCGGTCGTGGCGCGATTCGACGCGCTCGTGTCCCGCCTCGAACAGGAGCTGGCCGGCGTGGTCTGACGCGTCGACTGGACCGGAATCCCCATGCGTTCGCTCCGCTCGTCGCTGATGGCTGCCCTCCTGGTGCTCGCCTCGTCTGGCTTGGGCCTGGCCGAGGGCGGGCCGGCGGCGCCGGTGGCGGACGATGCGGGCGCGCTGGCCAGCCTGCGGGTGCCCGGCGGCACTGCGGCGCTGGCCCGCGCGGCCGGCCTGGACGACGGCGCCCCGCGCGGGGGCGTGCTGCTCGACGTCGTCCGCGTCCTCTACGAGTCGCCGGCGGGTGCCGACGTCGCGCGCGATGCCCGGGTGGACGCGCTGCGTGAATACCTGGCCGCTGTCGCCGGCGTCGAACGGGCGCGCACGGCGCTCCCTCCGGCCGGGCTGATCAACCTGCGTCTCGCCGCCCACAGGGACTCGCACCGAGCTGTCGAGGACGCGGTCCGGGCCATTGGCGCGCGTCTGGACGAGAATCGCGGCGAGTACCGCCTCTCGCTCCCGGAGGACGAGCGGGCGCGGGACCTGCGGCGGGCTGTGCGAAACGCGGGCCTGGACCCCGACGCGGTCGTTCGCGCGTTCAACGGCGGCGAGACAGCCTCTCTCGCCCTGCCCGAAGACGATGTGCCGCTGCCGCTCGGCCAGGCGTGGTGGGTCCGGATTGTCTCGCCAGCCTCGGGCATGGAGGGCTGCCTGCTGACGTCGCTCCTCAGCGACCGGCGCGCGGCGCTGATGTATCACGGCCTCCTGAGCGTGGACGGGCCCACCCGCGCGTTCCTCGGGTCGAGAGGCGAGGTGCTGGATCGGCTGCTCAGCGGTTCACGGCCCGATGTGTTCGCCACGCTCGGCCGGAGCATCCGCGTTCGCGACGGGCAGGCGGACGTGCCCGGCGGTCCCCGCGCGGTCGCGCTGTGGGAAGGGCTCCTCGGCCGCCGCGTCTCGGAGCCGGCCGCGTTCATCTTCGAACTCGTCGAGCGGGACGGCGGCCGGTTGGCGCTCCTGTACGACGCGATCGATCACCTGGACGCGGCGCACCAGGCGTTTGTGTTCGGACTCGCCAATCCCGACGCCGGCGCGCGGGTCGAGAGGTTCAGGGCGACGTACCGGGCGTTCAGCGTCTCCCTCAGGGCTCTTGACCTCACCGCCCGGCCGTTCAGGCGCGTGCCTGGCGACGGGGTTCACCTCCTGTCGATGACCCGCGTGCTCCCGTCCGGGCTGGTCCCCGGGCCCGACAGCCAGCGCTTCTGGGGCATGGCGCTCTCGGGCGACGACCTTCCCTCTGACCCGGCACGCGACGTTCGGGCGGAGGACGGGGATGCCGCCGTCGATGTGACGTGGCTGCTCGAGCGGGTGTGCGTGGAGGACCACGGCGGGCGGCAACAGCTCCTGTCGCGATGGCTGTTCGGCCAGCGGGTCTTCGCCGGCACGCCGACCGGGAAGCTGCCCGACGCCCTGGTGGCGCTCCGCGGCTTCGGGCGCTTCCCGACGCTGCTGATGGCGCTCGAGCGGATCGGCGTCACCGACCCCGGCATCTACGCCTCTGCCGTGCTCGCCGCTCGGCGCGTCGGCGAGATCGGCGACCGCACGAAGGCCGAACTGGCGCTTCGCCAGTTCCAGGGCGCCGTCGCGCTCATCGACCGTGTCCGCTTCGGCCGAAGCCTCACCGCCGAGGCCGCGAGCCGCCTGGTCGCGACGCTTGCGGCAATCCCGCTCTCGAAAGACGACGAGTACCTGGCGAGCGTCGGCACCTGGATCGAGGAGCAGTTCCTGCCGGCGATTGGGACTCCGGCGGCGATGCCGCCTTCGCCGGCGGGTGTTGCGGGGCCCCTGGAAGCACGCGTGCTGGCCGCGATGTCGGGCGTGCAGACGCCGCTTCCACCCGCGCTGGTCGAGTGGGAAGGCCTTCAGTACCGCGTGGACGTGGGGGCGGCCGAGTTCGACCGTCTCGCGCGCGTCCGCCGCAAGCAGGGAGGCGCTAGTCTCGACGCTGTGCTGGCGTTCTCGCGGGAAGCCTCCCGGTTGCGTGGCGTGCTGCCCGGCATCGACGCCATTCCGGCCCGGATTGCCGCGCTCACGGAGGCGGCCGGGGCGCTGGCCGACGGTGCCGGCGCGTCCGGGCCGGCCCCGGCATCCGACGCCGTGCGGGTTCGGGACCTGCTCAACGGAGCGGTCCGCGAACTCCGGAAGATCCGGAAGCCCAAGGATCTCGCGAAGGCCGAGCGCATCTCCATCCCGCTTCGTCGAGCGAGCGATCGCTACCTGGGGGACGTGGTGGTCTCGCTGGTGTACGCGCCGCACCTCGGCGACCCCGACGGCCCCGCGCTGCTGGCCGGCGACCCCGCGGTCCGTCACGACTTCGGCGCGTACTACCGCATCGCGGAGCATCGCGCGGCCGCGCCGTGGCGCATCGCTGAAGAGACGCTCGGAGGCGCCGGCGGATGGCGCGCCACCGGATCGGTGCTGGGGCTGGACGTCGCCCTGGCGCCGCTATCGCTGCGGAGGCTCGCCACCGACAGCCTGCCGCCGCCGCCGGCGGTCAACGACATCGACCGCTCGTCGCTTGCCTCGACACTCGTCCTCGCCAACCCGTTTGACGTGACCGACGCCGGTCGCGATGCGCTGGCTGACGCCATCCGGCGCGGCCGGGCCCGTGTCGAAGGGCTGGCGGCGAATCCTTCGCGACACTCGCACGCGTCAGGCGCCGCCGGGCTTGGGGAATGGCGGCGGCAAATCCTGCCGTGGGCCCTCCGGCGCGAACCCGAGCGCGTGGCGGACTACTTCTCGATGGCGGACCTTGCGCGCCTCGGCTCCTCGGAGACGACGCCGTTCGCGTCGCTTGACACCTGGGGCACGTCCGCGCTCGCGAGGGAAGGCTGCCTGTGCCTGCGTTACCCCGAGTCCGGCTCATGGGAGACGCTCGCCGGCCGGTTCGGCACGGCGCTCGTCGCCGAGCAGGTGCCGGACCTCATGTTGCGCGTCGCGGAGGCGCTGAGCCGCTTCCGGTTGCCCGCCCGGCTGCTTCCTGCCGTGCTGGCGCTCGCGACGCAGGATGTGCTCGACACCTGCGCTCCGGCCTATATCGACGACTGGAACGCCCTCGTGACCGCGGTCCGGCGCTTGCCCGACGCTCGTTTCGCGGACGACATTGCCGCGCTGACGTCGGGCGGGCCGCTGGTGCCGGCGGATCGGGAGTCACCGCATGACACGCCACGCTGAAGGCCGACCCAGGATGCCCCCGAAGTCGTTCCGCGCCGGGCTCGTGGGGATGGTGCTCGGCGCGGCCGCCGTCACGCTCGCGGCGCAGGCCTCAGCCCCCGCCGTCGTGTTCCTGTCGCCCCGGGACGGCGACTACACGAGCGGACCCACGCCCATCCGCGTGCGGGTGGATCCGCAGGGAACCGCCGTCACGAGCGTCAGCCTGTTCGCGGACGGCCGGCTCGTTTGCACGCTCGACCACCCGCCGTTCGAGTGCAGCTTCGACGCGGGGCCGAACGTCGTCGAGCACGCGCTGAGGGCCGTCGCCACGCTCCCTGGCGGCGCGCGCATCGTCCAGTCGATCCGGACGAAGGGCGTCGAGTACACGGAGAGCGTGGACGTGAACGTCGTGCAGGTGACCGTCACCGTCACCGACGGCGACGGCCATTTCGTGCGCGGGCTCAAGCGCCAGGACTTCCGCCTTTACGAGGACAACGCGCGGCAGGATCTGACGACGTTCATGGCCGAGAACGTGCCGACCGAGCTCATCGTGGCCGTGGACGTCAGCGGGAGCATGACCGATGCGATGCCGAGGGTGAAGGAGTCGGTCAAGCGGTTCCTCTCGGCGATCCGGCCGACCGACCGCGTCACCGTGCTCGGTTTCAACGACAGCGTGTTCACGCTGGCGCGCCCGACCGTCGATCTCCCCGCGCGGCTGCGCGCCATCGATCGCCTCGCGCCCTGGGGCGGCACGGCGCTCTACGACGTCGTGATCCAGGCGTTCGACCTTCTCGGGAAGCAGACGGGCAGGCGGGCCCTCGTGGTGTTCACCGACGGTGAGGACCTCAACAGCCGTGCGCCCATCGACGTCGCCGAACGGCGCCTGGAAGCCAGCGACGCCGTCCTGTACCCGATCGGGCAGGGGCGCGCGCCCAGGCTCCAGAACCTCCGGGTCGTCCTCGAACGGCTGGCGCGCAAGAGCGGCGGACGCGCGTTCTTCGGCGACAACGTCGAGAAGCTGGATGGCGTGTTCAGCGACATCCTCGAAGAGCTGTCGAACCAGTACCTCCTCGGCTACGTGCCGAGGGACCTCAGGCGGGACGGCCGCTGGCGGACGTTGAAGGTCGAGTTGCCGGGAAAGAGTTTTCACGTCCGGGCGCGTCAGGGCTACCGGGCCGAGGCGAAGAAGTAGGGCAGGTGCGCGTGCGCAACAAGTACACGGCGTCGATGGCGAACCGGGCGGGCCTGGCGTGTACGGCCGCGCTCCTGGCCGCGATTCTGGAGGGGCCCGGCGCGCCGCTCTCGGCCCAGGCGCAGCGGCCGCCGTCGTTCAAGTCCGGCGTGGACGTCATCGCCATCGACGTCAGCATCGTCGACAAGGAAGGCCGCCCGGTTGGCGGACTGACGCCCGACCGGTTCGAGGTGACCGTGGACGGCAAGCCGCGTCGCGTCGCCTCGGCCACGTTCGTGGATTACCTGGCGGCCGGCGCCGAGGGCGGGCAGGCCCGGCTCGCCGGTCAGCCGCTGCAGGTCGGGACGAGCTACGCCTCGAACGAGCGCGAAGAGGAGCCGGCGGCCAACCCCGGGCGCGTGGTCATGCTGGCCGTCGACCAGCTGAGCTTCCCGCCGGGCGCGGCCCGCGCGGCGATGGAGAGCGCGCGGAAGTTCATCGATCGCCTCCAGCCGGCCGACCGCGTCGGGCTCGTGGCGTACCCGGCTCCCGGGCCCGTCGTCGCCCCTACCGTCGAGCACGACGTCGTCCGCTCCGCGCTGGAGCGCGTGCTGGGCATGGGCGAGACCTTTCAGAGCGTGTCGCCCTACCTCAGCATGGCGGAGGCGATGGCGCTCGACAGGAACGATCCGGTGGCGCGGCAGCAGGTGATCGAGCGCGAGTGCTCCGGCCTGAAGCCGCCTGCCATGGAAGGCGCGTTCTCGGAGCTGGAGTCCTGCATCCGCCGGATCGACGGGGCGGTGCCGCAGATGCTGATGCAGCTCCAGGTGCAGGGGACGCGCAGCCTCAACGGACTCCAGTCGGTCGTCAACGAGCTGGACCGGGTCTCCGGCGTGAAGACCCTGATCGTGGTCAGCGCCGGCATGATGCCGACCTCGTCAGCCCGCCTCGACCTTCGGGGGGACATCCAGGCGGTGGCGGCGGCGGCCGCGTCGGCCAACGTCCGTATCTACGTGCTCCACATCGCCCGGGGCTTCCTCCAGGCGTATTCCGCCGAGATGCGGCAGGCGCCGTCGAGCGTGTTCCAGGACGAGACCATTCTCGCCTCGGGCCTGCAAATGCTCTCGGGCCTGGCCGCGGGGTCGCTGTTCACGGTGGCGGCCGGCGCGGACTACGCCTTCGACCGGGTGGCGAGGGAATCGTCGGCGGCGTACCTGCTCGGGATCGAGCCCGAGCCGGCCGACCGTGACGGGAAGTCGCACCGGATTCAGGTGCGTGTCCTCAATCAGCCCGGCGCCGTCGTGCGCAGCCGCGCCTCCTTCGTCGTGCCGGCGCCGTCGGCCGCGCCCGCCACGCCGGCAGCGGCGGTGGCCGCCGCCCTGAAGCAGGCCCGGCTGGCCAAGGACTTGCCGGTGCAGTTCACCGCGCACACGATGCGCGAGCCCAAGAGCGGCCAGATGCGCGTCGTGATGGCGGCGAACATAGGACGCGGCGTGGCCGGACCGGGCGAGCTGCGCGTGGGTTATGCGGTGATGGACCAGACCGGCCGCGTCCTGGGCTCGGCGGTGGACAAGCTGAAACTCGACCCGCGGGGAGCCGGGCCCACCGCGTCGTGGTCCTACCTGAACGCGATTGGGCTTCGTCCCGGCATCTACACGCTGCGGCTCGCCGCCGCGGACGACGCCGGGCGGACCGGCAGTGTCGAGTTCCGGATCGAGGCGAAGCTGGCCGCCGGGGAGGGGATCGCCCTGAGCGACCTGTTCGTGTTCGACCCGGCGCGCCCGGTCACGCAGGCGTGGAAGACGGTCGTGGACGGCCGGGTCGAGGGGG
>CAZBIP010000062.1:0-16266 GCA_964491885.1 uncultured Vicinamibacterales bacterium | reverse complement strand
GAGAGCGGCATGTAGGCCATCGTGCCGTCGATGATCTGGGTCCACTCGTGGACGAAGACCATGTACGTCGTGCCGTCCTCCTGGTAGAGCGTGCCGTCGATGATGTCCCAGTCTCCGGGCCCGAGGCAGAACTCGAACTCGGGCACCAGCGGCTTGAACGGGCCGTCGGGCGTGTCGGCCACCAGCAGCTGCGTCTGGTTCGTCGGCACGTTGTAGCGGCGCGGGATGTTCTCGATGAGGTGGTTGTGATCGTTCCACGTGCCCGCGAGGTAGTACCTGTCCCCGATGTGATGGATCTCGGCGGCGGCGACGAAGCGCCCGTCCATCCACGTGCCCTTCAGGTCGATCACGGAGTACGGCCCCGTCCACATCTTCAGGTCCGGGCTCTTGTAGAGGCGGCCGCCGCTGCCGATCAGGTAGTACGTGCGCGTCTTCTCGTCGGGATAGACGTACGGGTCGCTCATCGAGAGCTCGTCGAGCGGCACCGTGCCGAACTTCGGCTCGGGACGCCGCGGCGGAACGGGCGGCTTCTGCCCGCCGGCGCCGGGCGCGACGATGGGGCCGCCGAAGTTCCGCTGCCCCGGATCGGCGGGCGGGGCCTGCTCGCCCCGCACGGCCGGGACCTTCACCCTCGTGTGCGTCTGCGCCGCGGCCGGCGCAGCGATTGCTGCGACGAGCGCCGCCGCGAAACATGTTGCCAGCAGGCTGGATGGCTTGCTCACGGTTCCTCCGTCTCTCTGTTCAACTCGAACACCTGTCTCACGCTGCCCGGTGTCGGCCGGCGGGTGACACGCCGAGCCGACGCGTGCAGCTCGTCCGCGGCTGGCTCTACCGGAAGAGCCTTGCGGCGAAGTCGTTGAGGTTTCGGCGCCAGGTCTGCCACTCGTGGTCCGTGCCCGGCGACTCCTGGTAGACGTGCGCGATGCCGGCCTCCGTGAGCGATGCGTGCAGCTTCCGGATGCCCGCGCGCATGCCCTCCGGCTCCGCCGTGCCGACGCCCAGCCAGAGCACGTGCATCTTCCGGGCGAAAGAGGCCGGGTCGGCGAACACGCCGTTGTAGTCCGTTTTCGGATCCAGGTCGCGCCCCAGCGTGAAGGCGCCGGCCGCGCCGCTGAACCCAGCGAGGTGCGAGAACAGATCCAGGCGACTCAGCGCGATCTGGTACGCCTGCATGCCGCCCATTGACAACCCGGCCATGGCGCGGTGATCGCGGTCGGCGATGGTGCGGAACGTCTTGTCGATGAACGGAATCAACGCGTCGGTCACCTCCGCCTCGAACGCGGACATCATGTTCTGCATCGACTTCCTGAACTCGGGCGATCCCATGGACCTGCCGCCGGCAGCGGGCGCGGCCTGTCCCGCGCGCCGGGCGTACCCGTTCGCCATCACGACGAGCATCGGCTTGGCCTTGCCGGCCGCGATCAGGTTGTCGAGGATGAAGTTCGCGTGGCCCTGCCGGACCCACCCCGTCTCGTCCTCGCCGCCGCCGTGCTGCAGGTACAGCACCGGGTACCGCTCCGCCGGCTTTTCGTCGTAGCCGGGCGGCGCGTAGACGAGAGCGTGACGCCATGTGCCGGTGACCTTCGAGAAGTACCAGACCTCGCGCACCTGCCCGTGAGGCACGTCCTGGGCCGAGTAGTACGTCGAACCCGGCTCCGGCACCTCGACGGCGCTCGCGTACTTGCTGCCGCCGAAGAACGAATGGCTGGCGGTGTCGGCCATCTCCACGCCGTCCACGATCAGGGTGTAGTAGTGCAGTCCCGGCGCGAGCGGCTCGGTGACGAAGCTCCACACGCCGTCCGGCTGCTTCACCATGTCGACCTTCGGCCCGCTCCAGAAATTCAGCCGGACCTTGGTGGCCTCCGGAGCCTTCAGCCGGACTTCGACCCGTCCGGCGCCGTCGACGCGGGGGTACGGCGCGTCCATGACGTTGGTGGACGCGGGCCTGAAGTCGGACGGTTCCTGCGCCGGACAGATGCCGGCCAGGCAGAGAAGAAGCACCAGCGCGAGACCGATTCGTGTCATGTGCTGATCCTCGCCATGATCCGCGGGGTCGGAAGCCGCGCGGCGTCAATCACGGGCCCGAGGGCCCTGGTGGACGGCTGTCCACGCGGGAGAGTGTAAGCGCTTTCTCGCCCGGAGCGCCAGCCCGCGCGGCTCGACCCGGCGGCGAACACCCGGCCGGCACGGTTCCGCTTTCAGCCGCGCCCGCCGCGGAGGCATACTTGGCCGGACCGCGGGCCGGGCGCTGTGGACCTCGGCCCGCGCCGCGGAGGCCGGGCCGTGCGGGGGTCCGCCCCGCCAGGCCGTTCGAGGCATGCCATGAGAACCACCGTCGTCGTGACGCTCCTCCTCGTGTCGCTCGTGACCGGCACGTTCGGCCAGGACGTGGTCTCCGGCAAGCCGCGGGTCTTCGTCCTGACGGACATCGAGAACGAGCCGGACGATGCCCAATCGATGGTGCGGTTCCTGACGTACGCGAACCAGTTCGACGTCGAAGGCCTGGTCGCAACGACGTCCGTCCACCAGCGCGACCGCACGGCCGCCTGGCGCATCCGCGAGATCGTCGAGGCGTACAGGAAGGTCCGGGACAACCTCGAGAAGCACGAGGCCGGCTTCCCCTCGGCCGAGCGTCTCCTCTCGTTCGTCACGGAGGGGCTGCCCTCGTACGGCATGCAGGCCGTTGGTGAAGGCAAGGACTCTCCCGGTTCGCAGGCGCTGATTGCGGCAGTGGACCGCGACGACGCGCGTCCGCTGTGGGTTCCCGTGTGGGGCGGCCCGAACGTCCTGGCGCAGGCGCTGTGGCGGGTGCGCGCCACCCGGCCGGCCGAGGCGCTCGCGAAGTTCGTGGACAAGCTGCGCGTCTACACGATCTCGGACCAGGACGATTCGGGGCCCTGGATCAGGAAAACCTTTCCGGCGCTCTTCTACATCACCAGCCCGGGATTCAGCACGGGCGGGGCGTACCACTACGCGACCTGGAGCGGAATCAGCGGCGACAGTGTCCACGGGCGCTTCGCCGGCGGCGACTTCTCGCTCGTGGACAACCCGTGGCTCGATCAGAACATCCGCAGCAAGCGGCCCCTCGGCGCGCAGTATCCCAGCGTCAAGTATTTGATGGAGGGAGACACGCCGAGCTTCCTCGGCCTCGTGCAAAACGGCCTCAACGTCCCGGAGCGGCCGGACTGGGGCGGCTGGGGCGGGCGCTATGAGCTGTACACGCCGCGCACGCAGCGGTGGTTCCAGGAGCCGGAAACGCGGCCGCTCTGGACTGACGCCGTGGACGAGGTGCGCGGCTTCGACGGGCAGTGGCACACGGACAATCACGCCACGATCTGGCGCTGGCGCGCGGCGTACCAGAACGACTTCGCCGCGCGGATGGACTGGACGATCAAGCCCTACGCCGAGGCCAACCACCCGCCGGTGCCGAAACTCTCGAGCCCCGAGCAGGTTGCGGCGAAGCCAGGCGAACGGGTGAACCTCAGCGCCGCGGGTTCCACGGATCCCGACGGCGACGCGCTCTCGTACGAGTGGTTCTACTACGCGGAGGCGGGCACCTTCACGACGTCCGCCAGCCGCTCCGGCCAACCCATCGCCATCCAGAACTTCGATCAGCCGACGGCCTGGTTCACGGTGCCGACGGGCCGCGTCATGCGGAACGGGACCATGCACATCATCCTTGCCGTGACGGACCACGGCACACCCAGGCTCACGCGCTACCGGCGCGTCATCGTCACGGTCGCGCCCTGAAGGGGTCGGGTCTCATTTCAGCCAATGACGAATCTGTATGACGATCTTGTAGGTGGATGAAATGAGACCCGACCCCTTCATCGCCTTCAGCGTCGCGCTGAGCGCGCTCGTCGTGTTGGGCGCAGACGTTCCGGGAGCGAATCACCGGTCGTCTCCGGCGGCTGACGCCAAGCTCCGGGTCGTGGTCTCCACCGATGCCGGCGGCACCGACCCGGACGACCTGCAGTCGATGGTGCACTTCCTCCTTTACGCCGACAGGTTCGATGTGGAAGGCCTCGTGTCGTCGCCGTGGGGGCCGGGCCGCCGGGAGCACATTCTCCAGGTCATCGATCGGTACGCCGCGGACTACGCCGCGCTGAGCGCGCACGCGCGCTATCCGTCGCCGGACGACCTCCGCGGCGTCACGAAACAGGGCGCGATCGACCGGGCGCCCAGCAGCGGGATAGGACGGCCGACCGATGGGTCGCAGTGGATCGTGACGTGCGCCCGCCGGCAGGACCCCCGGCCGCTATGGGTGCTGGTGTGGGGCGGGATCGAGGATCTCGCGCAGGCGCTGCACGACGCGCCCGACATCGCCCCGAAGCTGCGCGTCTACTTCATCGGCGGGCCGAACAAGATGTGGAGCGTGGACGCCTACGACTACATCGAGACGCACCACCCGGACCTCTGGATGATCGAAGCGAACGCCACGTACCGGGGCTGGTTCGTCGGCGGCGACCAATCGGGCGACTGGGGCAACCGCGCGTTCGCCGATGCGCATGCCAGAGGGCGCGGCGCGCTGGGCAACTACTTCGCCGGGATCCTCGACGGCGTCATGAAGATGGGTGACAGCCCGTCGGTCGGGTACCTGGTGAGCGGAGCGTCGGACGATCCCGGCCGCGGCGGGTGGGGCGGCCGGTTCGTGCGGGTCTGGGACGGCCGGAAGTCGGTTTTCACGCGTCTCACGACAGCGGACGATCGAGCCGAAGCGTTCGGCGTCGTCGAGTTCAGGCTGCCGGCGCCGGCGGGCATGACGGCGGGGAGCGCCGCCACGATGGTGTTCGACGGGCGCATTCCCGCGAAAGGCGTGCTCGAGGCCGGCGTGGCGCGGTTCCGGTTCTCGCCGCGGGACGCCAAGGTCTGGCCTTTCCGTACCGAGAGCGACGTCGCGGCCCTCAACGGCCTGACGGGCGAGTTCACGGCCATTCCTGCGCCTGCCTCCAGCCCGAGTCGCCCGTCCGCGGCCCATCCTCGCTGGTGGACGGACGACCCGGACCCGGCGGTCGCCGAAGGCATCCATCCCGGCGCGCGCACCGTGAGCCAGTGGCGCGTCGAGATCCTGCGCGACTTCGCCGGGCGGCTGGAGCGCTGCCGGCCCCGCTGAGACCGGAGTGATGGACGCCCGCCGTCGCCTCGTGGCGCGCGCGCGCGTGAACCGGTTGCGCCGATGCCTGCCGCTGGCTGCAGCCGTCCCCGTCTGCGCTGCTGCGCTGGCGGAAGCCAGCGCGTTTCCAGCCGATGCTACAATCTGCGCGCCCGGCGGCCGAAGCGCCGGGGGCGGAGCGTCCCTGACGGGAGGTGAGCATGGTTCGTGGGTCGATCGTGCTTCGGGGGCTGGCGTCGGCGGTGTGCGTGGGTTTGGTCACGGCGTTCCTCTCGATCGCGGCGGCCGCGGCGCCGGGCGGACAGGCGCGCGGCGCCCAGGCCAAGGGCGCCCAGGCCGCGGGAGCGCAGGCCTTCGTCCCGGAGCGCCCTGAAAGCTGCCCGCCTCCTCCTCCCGCGCTCTTCGGCACCAAGGAGAAGACCGAGGTCAGCATGGAGGGAAAGATCTACTTCCTGCCCGAGAAGGCGACGCAACTGCCGGACTTCAGCGCGTTGAAGAGCGTGGGTTCCATCTGGACCTCGGAGTGGAACATCACACCGCGTGCCTTCACGAACGGATTCCCGGGCGTGACCGACCGTTTCGAGTGGTTCGCGCTTGATTACCAGGGGTCCATCTACGCGCCGAAGGACGGCGAGTACCTCTTCGAGCTCGGATCCGACGACGGCTCCAAGCTGTACCTCGACGACCAGGTGGTCATCGATTTCGACAAGGTCCACGGGTACGGGACGAAGAAGGGCAAGGTCACGCTCACGAAAGGCGACCACGCGTTCCGGCTCAGCTACTTCCAGGGGCCGCGCGTGACGATCGCCCTGCGCCTGCTCGTCACCCAGCCGGGCGGCAAGCACGTGGTCTTCAGGCTCCAGGACTTCGACCGCGCGCTCATCGAGAGCCGCGACAAGCTGGGCGTGGACGAGACGCCCTCCGAGATCCGGGTCAAGTTCGGCGCGGAAGTGCTCTTCGACACGGGCAAGTACGAGCTGAAGCCTGCCGCCACCGCGGCGCTCACGCAGCTGGCCGGGCTGCTGCGAAGCTACCCGGGCTTCCCGATCGTGATCGAGGGGCACACGGACAGCCAGGGCACGCCACCGTCGAACCAGACGCTGTCGCAGAACCGCGCCCAGGCCGTGAAGACGTGGCTCGTCCAGAAGGGGAACGTTCCGGACGGCTGCCTCATCACCGCCGGGTTCGGTCAGACGCGCCCGATCGCGCCCAACGGCACGGCCGCGGGCCGGCAGAAGAACCGCCGCGTCGAAGTGCGGCTGCTGAAGTCCTCGGGGCCGCCGAGGAAGTAGCGCGCGAGGGCAGCTCGCCCGCGCGGCGTCACCTGGCCGTTCACGCCGATCTTCTCCGTCGGCAGGCGCGGATCGCGCGTGGAGGTGAACATGCCGTAGGCGAACTCGGCGTCCTCGAGCTCGGAGATGTCGATGGTTCGCCTGATGACCTACGCCAATCAGGTCGACATCGAAGGCCTGGTGGCGACCCCGACCGGTCCGAAGGACGAGGTCAACCCCCAGCGCATCCAGAGAGTCGTGGCCGCCTACGGGAAGGTGCGGGACAACCTGGAGCTGCACGAGCCCGGGTACCCGGCGGCCGAGCACCTGCTGTCGTGCATCGCGCCGGGGCTCCAAACCGACGGCATGGACGGCGTTGGCGAGGGAAGGGACTCGCCCGGTTCGTCGCCAAGCTTCGCGTCTACGCCATCTCGGACCAAGACGACAGCGGCCCCTGGATCCGGAAGCAGTTCCCCGGAGTTCTCCGATCGGCTCACGGCCCGCGTCGGCGAGCGGGTGCACCTGTCGGCTGCCGGATCGAACGATCCGGACGGCGACGCGCTGTCCTACGAGTGGTTCTGCTACGCGGAGGCGGGCACACGCGGTCCTTCGAGCTCGACGACGGGCGTCAAGCTCCCGATCAGGGGCTTCGACCAGCCGAAGGCCTCGTTCGACGTGACGCGCAGCCGCGTGATGCCGCCGGGCACGGGGACGATGCACATCATCCTGGCGGTGACCGACCATGGAACGCCGAGGCTGACGCGGTACCGGCGGGTGATCGTCGACATCGTGCAGTAGGCGGACGTAGGACGACGCTGGCCGGGTCCGGCTCTCCTGGCGCCGGCCGTCCGGGGGGAACAGAGACAGGCGTGCGAGGCCGAGGCGTCCGCCGTGGAGCAAGGCCGGACTCGCGGGGGCCCGACGCCTACACGGGACGTCCTTCTCCGCGCTCTTCGTACGTCTTGCCGTCGCGGATGTGGTAGATGCGCTTGAACGTGGGGATGATCTTCTCGTCGTGGGTGACGACGATGATCGCGGTCCGGAACTCGATGGCCAAACGGTTCAGGATTCTGACCACGCCGAGGGCCCGCTCGCTGTCCAGCGGCGCGGTGGGCTCGTCGGCCAGGATGACGGGCGGCTTGTTGGCCAGCGCCCGGGCGATCGCCACGCGCTGCTGCTCGCCGCCCGAGAGTTCGGTGATGCGGGCGGAGGCGCGGTGCTGGACGTCGAGCGCGGTCAGCATGTCCACCGCGGTCGCGCGCGCCGCCGGGTTGGACACGCCGGCGAGCATGGGGAGCAGCGCCACGTTGTCGGTAGCATCGAGGAACGGAATCAGGTACGGCGTCTGGAAGACGAACCCGATTCGATCACGGCGCAGGGCGCGCAGGTCGGATCGTTTCCACCCGTTGTCGTAGATCACGTCGCCGGCCAGCGTAAACCGCCCGGAAGTCGGCTCGATGACGGCGCCCAGGCACTTCAGCAGGGTGGTCTTGCCCGAGCCCGACGGGCCGATGAGGCCCACGACTTCCCCCGGCTCGATGCGCATGTCCACGCCCTTCAGCGCGTCGACGGCGGTGGGTCCACTGCCGTACCGTTTGGTCAGGTTCTCGATGAGGATGGCGGGTTGGGCGGTGTTCATGGGGTTACCCGCCGATCGCTTCCGCGGGATCGACGCCGAGTGCGGCGCGAATCGCCAGCACGGAGGCGAGTGCGCAGATGGCCAGGGTCATGACGAAGGCGCTCACGGCGTCGCCGGTTTCCAGGAGGATGTATTTCGGAAACACCGGCGCCCACAACGTGGCCGCGAACTTGCCCACGAAGAAGCCGATGACACCGAGCCCCAGGGCCTCCTGCATGATCATCGCGGAGATCGTGCGGTCGCGCGTGCCGATGAGTTTCAGGACGGCGATCTCCTTGATCTTGCCGAGCGTCATCGTGTAGATGATGAAGGCCACGATGGCGGCGCTCACGATCGCGAGGATGATGAGGAACAAGCCGATCTGCTTGGCCGAGGTGGCGATGAGTTTCGCCACCAGGATGTCCTCCATGTCCGCGCTCGTGTACGCGGTGAGGTGCTTCCAGCGCGTGATGTGGTCGGCGACCTCGCGCGGGCTGTGTCCCGGTTCCACTCGCACCAGGACGGCGTTGACCCTGTGGCTGCTGGTCTGGATGGCCTCGACGGCGTCCAGCACGCCCGGGGCACCGGGGCGGTTGACGGCAGGGTTGGCCGCCAGGCGGTTGCGGTCGTTGATGATGGACTCGTTGTCCTTCAGGAACTGGGCTTCCTGTGCGTCCTTGAGCGACACGAACAGCATGGGATCGCCGCTCGACGACACCATGCGCCGGGTCACACCGACCACCGTGTAGTCGTGGCGGCGGATGCGAACGCGGTCGCCCACCGAGAATCCGGTCCTGGCATCGGCGATGGCCTCATAGTGGGCGCGGGCGATCGGCCGGCCGGCCAACAGGAACCCCGGCTCGCCGAGGCGCCCGGGTTCGAATCCGGCCACCATCACGCGGGTGTCCTCTCCCGCATGGCTCACCTGCATGGTGAGATAGGCCACGTTCCCGGTCTCGGCCACGCCGGCCAAACCCTCCAGGCTGCGATAGGCGTCGTCCGGCAGGCTGGAGGGTTCGGCGAACGGCCCGAGCGTGTTCTGCTGGACCACCCAGATGTCGGCCCGCCCGGCACGCAGCAGGACCTTGGCGTCATCGACCATGCCGCGATACACGCCAGCCATGGTCAGCGTGACGCCGATCAGCAGCCCGAGGCCGAATCCCGTCAGCAGGTAGCGCCCCAGGTGGTTGGCGACGTCGCGCCGGGCGAGGTTGATCATGGCCGCTCGACCTTCCGTTCGCGCACCCGGACGCCGTCGGTGAGCAGGGCCGAACTGTAAACGATGATCCGTTCACCGTCGGTCAGGCCCGAGCGGATCTGCGTGACGCCGGGCTGGCCTTGCGTGCCGATGGTGACGGGTGTGAAGCGGGCACGCCCTCCCACCGCCTGCCAGACGCCAGTGCGGCCCCCCTGCCGGACGATGGCCGCGCTCGGGACGGTGAGGACGCCGGACAGGCCCGGCAACTGGATCGTGACTTCCGCGAGTTCGCCGAGGTACAGCCGGTCGGGCGGCTGCTCGAAGCTGACCGACACGACACGTTCCTCCGTGACCGGGTCGCTCTGCAGATCCACGCGCGCGACACGGCCCGGCAGGGGCGTGTCGGGTGCCGAACGCAGGACGATCCGTGCGGCCTGTCCGACGAGCACGCCTTGCGCGCGCGACTGATCGACCCGGGCATTCACCCACAGGCTGCCCGCGTCGACGAGGCGCAAAACGGTCTGGCCCGCGACCACCGTGGTTCCCGGTTCCGCATCCCGTGACACGACGACCCCATTGACCGGGCTCACCAGCTTCATGTTGTCCCGCACGCTGCCCGCGCCACGCAGCTCGGCCTCGATGCGTGCCGAGTCCTCGGTGGCGGCCGCGGCGCTGGCACGCGCGGCGGCATGAGCCGCGTCGGCAGCCTCGGCGGCATAGGTGCTGTTGTCCATGGCCTGTTGGCTGATGAGGTGTTCTCGAAACAGCTCCCGGTCCCGGTCACGGCTGACCCGGGCCAGGCGGGCGCGGCTGCCGGCCTCGGCCATCTGCGCGTCTGCGGCCTGCACGGCCTGGCGCGATCGCGCCCCGGCGCTCTCTGCCGCCTGGACCCGGCGGTCCAGGTCAACGGGATCCATCTCCGCCAGCAACTGCCCGGCCTTCACCTCGTCGCCCTGGTCGACGAGCACGCGCAGCACGCGGCCCGGGCTCGTCGGGCCGACGTCGTACGCGAGGCGCGCGTCCACCGTGCCGATGCCGAAGACACTGGGCCTGAGATCGGCGCGGGCGGCGTTGCCGGTCTCCACGCCCACGGGGGCCAGCGGGCCGTGAGTCGTCAGCAGCCAGGCGAAGGCCGCGACGAACGCCACGATGCCTGCGATGAACGCGAGGAGTGTTCTTCGTTTCTTCATGAGGCGGCCTGCGTCGGTGGTGCGAGCAGCGATGAGATGGTCTGCCAGATCCGTGCTTCCATGTCGGTAACGGGTTCGTGCAGCGCCCCGTCCTTCGTGGCGAACAGGAAGCTCATGACGATTCCGGTAACGAGCAGCATGGTGGCATCGACGTCCAGGTCGCGCCGGACGAGGCCGGCGTCGGCCGCCTCACGAAGGCAGGACCTGACGTACGCGCGGCCGCGATCCCTGAGGGCGGCTACGTGCCTTGGGCCGTCGGCCCCCAACGCGTGGGAGAGTTGATCGGAGAAGAGGAGCGAGTGGAGCCTGGGCTCGACGGCGACCGCGTGCAGCCGGCTCACCACGAAGTCCCGCAGCCGCTCCACGGGGTCGGCTCCTGGCCGCGGCGCCGTGACGATGAGCTCCTGGAGCCGATCGAGGGCGGCCAGGATGATCTCGTGCTTGTCCCTGAAGTGACGGAAGATCGTGCCGTCCGTGATGCCGACCTCGAGGGCGAGCTGCGCGGCGGTGCATTCGCGAAGGCCCCGCTCGCCGATGATCTTGATGGCAGCGTCGGCGATTTCCCGGCGTCGTTCCTGGGTCGGTTTTCTGGCGGTCATGGGTTCTGTTAAGCTAGCAAGTATTTACTAGCTAGTATAAGGAAACCCAAAACCGATGTCAAAGGGCGATAATTCTGCGCCGGAACCTCGTGAACGCCGCTTCTGGCGACTCTACCTCACGTTCGCCGCCAGCTTCTCCGCCTCCGGGACGCCGTTCCGGCCTTCCGGCAGGTTGGCGAACCCGCCGATGAACGCCCCTTTGCGGAAGACGCACAGCCCGTTCAAGTACTTGTCGCTGGCCGTGAACGCCTCGTCCGCGACCTGAACCGGCGACGCCTGACCGAAGCGCTCTCTGAGTTTCGTGAACACCTGGGCGGCGGCCTCCGGCGACGATTCCCGCACGAGGAAGCCCTTGCCCGCCTGGTATTGGGCGACGTAGCCGCTCTGCAGGATCCGGATCCCCAGCACGCTCTCCGGCACCAGCCGGATCGACTCGGGGTCCAGGCCCTCTGCCGGAAACCAGCCGAACGCGTCGGGGAGCGTCGTCCGCCCCTGGATGTTCTTCTCGATCAGGGACAGGAACGCCCTGAGGTTCGCCGAGTGGTCCTTCTCCGGGTTGGCCGAGATCTCGACGTAGTACTTGTCCTTGGCGAAGAACCCCTTCCTCTGCGTCACCTGGCCGTTCACGCCGATCTTCTCCGTCGGCAGGCGAGGGTCGCGCGTGGACGTGAACATGCCGTAGGCGAACTCGGCGTCCTCGAACTCGGAGATATCGATGGTGAACGTCGTGTCGCCGGACGCGCAGGTGATGCCCTTCATGCCCACGAAGCGGTAGAGGTTGTACCCCTCGGCGTTCCCGTTCATGTAGTCGAAGAGGTTGTCGGGGTCGAAACTGCGGGCCTCGCCCTGCTGGCTCCAGCCCGGGACGGCGGTGCACGGGGGCATCTGGGCCGCGGCCGGCCCTGCGGAGACGAGACACGCCAAGACGAAGGCGACCTTCTTCATGCCAGGAGCTCCTGCGCGTGCCGCAACCGCTCGGTGACCCGCACCCCGTTGGGGCAGCGGATCGCACAGGTGGCGCAGTCGCTGCAGCGCACGGCCCTGATCTCGGCCGGCAGCGACAGGAAGCTCTCGCGCGCCAGCTGGAACTGGCCGTACCCGTCCGCGTAGCTCGCGTAACGGATCACGTCGGAGACCGGCAGGCCCTTCGGGCACTGGCCCGAACAGCTGCCGCACATCCGGCAGTAGAGCGGGCCGATGTGCTCCAGCTGCGCCATGAGGACTTTCCGGTCCGTGTCGGAGAACGCGGCCGACATCGCCCTCACGTCCTCGTCAAGCTGCTCGTTGTCCGTGATGCTCGGGATGGTCGTGGCGACGTCCTTGTTCTTCAGCACCCACTTCAGGGCCGCGAGCATCGCGCCCTCGCGCTTCAGGATCTCGGTCTGCTTGTCGCCCGGTCTCGACCTGCGGAACCCGCCAGCCATCACCTTCATCGCCACGATGCCGATGCCCTGCTTCGCCGCGGCGGCGATGAGCTCGTCCATCTTCGGGTCCATCGTGAAGTTGTAGGACGTCAGGATCACGTCGAAGTGGGGCATCTTCCGGATCACGGCGGGAAAGAGCTCCGCGTGCCCGGCGTGGGTGCTCACGCCGACGAACCGCGTCTTCCCGGCCTTCTTGGCGATCTGCTGAGCCTCCAGCAGTTCGTCCGTCAGGTCCTCCGGCTTGCTCTTGCCGTGCAGGTACCAGATGTCCACGTGATCGGTCCCGAGCTCCGCGAGGCTCGTGTCGAGGTGCGCGAGGGCCTCCTCTTTGGTCCTCGCCTGCGTCTTCGTGGAAAGCGCCAGGCTGTTCCGCTTGGCCCTGAGCGCGGCCCCGACCATCCTCTCGTTGTTCCCGTTCTGATAGCCCCGCGCGGAATCGAAGTACGTGATGCCGATGTCCGCCGCCCTTTCGATGACGCTCGGGTCGGACGTGATCATGCAGCCGAACCCGACGCTCGTCACCTTCAGCCCGGTCTTCCCGAGCACGCGGTAGCTGAACTCGGGCCTGGCCGGCGAGGGCATGGGAGCCTGCCGCGCCTTGCCGATGGACGTGAATGCAACGCCCGGCAGCGCGAGCCCGGCCGCCGCCAGGAAATCCCGACGTGAGGACGTGTCTGCCATGTGACCCCCTGCGATTGACCCGACCCTCGACCTGGTCCTGCTGCGGTCTGGAGAAGCGGTGTCGTGGCCCGTTCTCGCGGCCGGTCCAGGCCGCTGTGCGCAGGTCACGACGCCGGTCCTACACGATTTCCACCGGGTACTGCTCGAAGACGGGCCGGTTCCAGCCGAGGTTCGGCGGCATCTCCTCCATCGGCCCCCGCCATCTCAGCATCAACTCGATGTCGGGATGCATCCGGTAGTCCCGCTTCACGGACGCAATCGACGCGCCGCGGATGTCGATCCTGGAGAGGTCCGCCTGCCCGAGGCCGACCTCGCCGATGTACTTCAGCCATCCCAGCCAGTTCACGTCCACGCCCATGCACTCCGCGCCCACGCGGTCGGCCGCGACGTAGTCGGTCGAGGCGATGGCCAGGCGCGACGGGACGGGCGTCCCTGCCGAGGGCCCGTTGCCCTCCATCCCTTCGAAGCCGTCGATGATCGTCGCGTCCCAGTGAGGCTGCAGCCGCTGCGCCGTCAGGAACATGTTGTACAGGCTCTGTCGGATGCCAACGTGGTACCGGCGCTTGTCGTTCCAGCGGACCGTGTCCTTCGGCCCCTGGTGCAGCGGCGCGCCCAACACCATGTTCTTGATCGAGAGCGTGACGACGGCGATGTTGTGCGTCTTCATGCAGGCGGCGCAGATGACGAACGCGTCGGGGTCGACCAGCCGCGCCGCCAGGCGCACCGGCGTCACGTGGATGTCGTAGTCGATGAGCGGCAGGAGGACGTACTTGGCCTCCTCGTTGAGATCGAGCAGGCTGACCTTTTTGTACTCCTTCGTGAGGGCAGGGTACTTGAAGTTGTCGAACCCCTGCATCGTCTGGCCCGCCGACGACTCGGCGATGATCACGGGACCCTTGAAGCGGGGCGCCAGGTAGTCGAGGATGCCGCGCAGCGCGTCGGCATGGCTGGCGCCCAGCTGGTTCGTCGTCGTCACGTTGTTCGGCTTGATGAGGACGTACTTCTTCCGCTTGAGCCTCGGCCGGATCTGCTCGTCGATGGCCAGCAGGGCCTCGTAGACGTTCTTGCGCCGGTCTTCGCCGTGGACGAGCGAGACCGTCGAGCGCGCCTGGAGGCCGGGGAACGGGTCGGGGTGTCCCCCGGCTCCGCGACGCCTGGCCGGTCCCGGCGCGGGCACAGGCACCTGCGGCGCTCGGGCCGACGCGAGCCGGCTGCCCAGCATGGCTCCAGCGGCGGCTCCCGCCAGGCGAAACAGGCTCCTGCGTGACAGATCGACGGGCATGACGCGTCTCCTGAGCGGATGGCGGTGCGACTCAACTTATAGGTGGCGCGGCCGCTCGTGTCAACAAGCGGAAGGGCGACCCGTCCTGTCGCCGCAGGGGGCCGTGCAAGGGGCGGGGCAGAGCACCCGCACCGCTGGGCGGCCGTGGCCGAGAGCTCGGGACCAGTCCCTCTCCGCCGTCAGGAGCGCGGTCCTGGCGAGGTCGCGGGCCGCACGAGTGCTACAATCACCCCGGCAGCTCAGGCGACTCCCACAGGTAACCGGACTCGGGCCGCTTCAGATCGAGTCTCCAATCGGAGCTGGCGGCCCCGCGTCCGCTCGTGCTTCGTCCTCCCGCCCGGCAGGACGGAGCAGGCCAGCGCCTGCGGGCGGCCGCCGAGCCGAGGAAAGGAGGCCGCACATGCTCCGATCGCGATTCGCGGCGCGCATCCTTCTCGTTCCCGTCCTCTTCGTCGTTCTCGTGTCCGCCTTCGGGTGCGGCGGACACCCGCAGGGCTCCGTCGTGCGGAAGTTCTTCGTGGCTTCGCGCATGGGGGACGCCACGACGCTGGCGAACCTCGCCATGACGACCTTCGATGCCCGCACCGAGGGCGAGGTCGTGAACCTGAGCATCGTGTCGGAGACACCTGAACAGGTCGTCCCGCTCGAGCTGAAGTCGCTCGTTGAGGACTACCGGGCTGCCCAGAAGGAAGAGGAGGCGTTCACGGCGAAGTGGGACACGTACCGGCAGGTCAACCGCGACGCCATCAGGACAGTGCGCGCGGCCGACGCGAAGGGGCTCAAGCTGAAGGGCAAGGACGGCGTGGTGCAGGAGGAGTTGGCCAGGTGGACGGCGGACGGCGAGAGCCTGACCAAGAAGGTGTCCGACGCCCAGGCCGCGGTGGCGCGCGTGCGGCCGCTGGTCGAGTTGAGCATGCGGAATCCGCTCAAGCCGGTCGATGCGACCGCGCACGAGGGCGAGCTGGCCACCAAGGAGATGCGCATCTCCGCGAACGTGAAGCTGCCGGACGGCCGCTCGGTCAAGAAGGACCTCGTCGTGACGCTGCAGCAGGCGCGGCTGAAGACGCCCGGGGGCGCGATGAACGGAGCGTGGATCATCACGAAAGTCGCCGAAGCCCAGGGAGCCGCCGGGTCGTAGGCGCCTCTTCCGTCGATCGCGCTCTTCGGGCATGGAGACTGCGCACGCGGGGGCGGCGTCGGGATCGGCGCCGTGCGTGCCGGGGCGCGCCATCGGAGGCCGCGACAGCGCAGAGAGGATGGACATGAAGTCGAGAACGATGCTCGTGCTGACGTTCGCGCTGGCGTCCGCGGGTGCCGGCGCCGCGACGATGATGGCCGCGCAGGCCGGCCGGAGCGCGGGGGCGCCGCCAAGGCCGCAAGGCCCCTGCGACATCTACGCCGCAGCCGGCGCGCCCTGCGCGGCCGCCCACAGCACGACGCGCGCGCTGTACGCCTCCTACAACGGCTCGCTCTACCAGGTGCTGCGCCAGTCGGACGGCAAGACGCTGGACATCGGCGTCGTCCAGCCCGCCGCCGCGCCGGTCCCGGACGGAGGCGGATACGCCGACGCGACGGCGCAGGACGCGTTCTGCGCCAGCACGTACTGCTGGATCAGCGTCATCTACGACCAGTCACCCCAACGCAACCACCTGATCCAGGCCCCGCGCGGCGGATTCAGCGGCCCTGCCATGGGCGGGTTCAACAACCTGCCCGTCGCCGACATGGCGCCGATCACGATCATGGGCCACAAGGCCTACGGCGTCTTCATCGCGCCGGGCATGGGCCTCCGCCAGAACGACACGAGAGGCACCGCGGTCGACGACCAGGCGGAGGGGCAGTACTGGGTCATCAGCGGCCGCCACTACAACTCCGGCTGCTGCTTCGACTACG
>CAZBIP010000061.1:8935-16278 GCA_964491885.1 uncultured Vicinamibacterales bacterium | reverse complement strand
CGTTCTCCAAGTTGGCGATCTGCCTGAGCTCGCGCTCCATGTCTGCTTGTGCGTTGGGCAAGTCCAGGTGGTGATAGCGGTTGAACTCCTGGATGGTGTGACACGGGTCGGGGAGAGGGAGAGGCTCGGGTTCCGGCGCGCGGTAGTCGAGCTCTGGCGGGTAGCCTTGCGTCATGCCGTGAGCCGCGTAGTGGCGTACCCAGATGGGCGCGCATGGGAAGTCGATTGCATCACCGTCCTGTCGTGACCTGTTGCAGGAGACGGTCTGCGGCGCCGGGCTCGTCGTGGTCACAGACACGCGACCTCCGCAGCGGCCTGTTCCGGGTCGAGTCCGTCGCGGTAGAGACTCATGGCAAAGGCGATGTCGTCCGTCTCCAGGACCGCCCCGCGCTTTTCAATGAGTGCTGAGAGCGTCTGCAGCCAGTTCTCGAATGCGGTTATCACAACAGCCATTCGCACCCCCTGTTATTTCGCGATTTCTGGCCCGTTTTGCGGCCGGTGTGACCGATTGGTCATGTCGGGTCTGTTTCCGTGCAGTCCGCGCGGGTCTGGCGTGCCCTCCGGTGCCTCCATGGCGTCGTGGAACGCCTTGGCGATGCGGCGGTCCATGTCGGCGATGCGGCGGCGGTCCGCCCGGTCCGCGGCGTCGAGGACGATGCCGAGGCACGCGACCATGATGAGGCCCCAGCAGAGCGTGTAGACCATCTATGCGCCTCCGAGCGCTGCCGCCGGGACGGAGTAGGGGAGAGCGATACCGTGGCGGTCCTTCATGTGCTGCCGGGCGTCGGCGATGAGACACACGAGGCTCGCGTTGCGGCTGTACCGGCCGACCCACTCATGGTCATGCCAGACGATGAGCGAGTCCTCGTCCTCGGTGCCGGTGAACCCGGCGTCGATTGCCGTGAGGGCCTCGATGGTGACGGCCCAGCCGGATTGATTCTTCGGATGCAGCGGGTGCGTGCAGCCGTGCAGGTGACTGGAGTACGGGCATGGCGAGTCCTGGCACGAGTCGTATGACTTGCCGGGACAATGTTTGCCGACGAACTCCTGTAGGGTCATGTCAACTCCTCCGGGGAGGGCGGGAGGTGAGCGCGCCCGCCCCATCACTATCGACAGCGGCCTCCGCCGCGTGCCGTCGTGGTCGGCCACCGTCATTCAGGTACGCCAGGACGTTGATCGTCAGTTCCGGGAATGTCTGAATGAGAGCGGCGAGAGTTTTCGGTCCTGGGCGGCGAGTGCCGCGATTGATTGCTGCGAGTTCGGCATAGGAAATGCCGAGGCGCTCGGCGAAGGCGGGGACGGAGAGGCTCTCGCGCTGTCGGATTTCGTTGACAGCGGCGATAAGGGATTTCAGGGTTGTGGGCGGGACATGGACAAATGAATCATCCTTATATCGAGTACGATGGTCCATGGCATCCATGATACACACAACCGCTACACTTGTCAAGCGTCTGTGGTAGCATTGTGTCGTTTGATGCACAACGGGAATGACCGTACGCTATACAAGGGTGACGTACATGCCACGCAGAAACCGGGGCGCGTTTGCTGAGGCTGTGCGGTGGTACCGGCGACTAGCGGGCTACACGCAACAGGAGCTGGCCGACCTGAGTGGGCTCTCGCTCTCTGCTATCCGGTCGTATGAAACCAGCAGCCGCCAGGAGCCGCGGGCGCACAGTTTGCGACAGTTGGCGACGGCGCTCGGCGTGACCATTGAACAGTTGTTGACGACGCAGCCCCCGCCCCCATTGCGCCCGCCCTATGCGGAGTACCGGCGACCGACGTTCGGGTCGCGGCTCGATGACGAGCCCCGGCGAGCGCGTCACGTGTGAGCGGTTACTTTGATCGCATCGCGACGAACACAGGGATGGCGGCGCCGTACCAGTTCCAGATGATGTAGAGCCACAGCCAATGCAAGCTCCGGCCCTTCAACCGTAGCACCCATCCGTTCACCAGTGCCAGGAGCACATAGGGCGGCAGCGCGATTGCGAGCGATAGACCGAGGGACCAGCGGTCCATGCCCAGCAGGTGATATGCCAGCACGCCGGAGAACGGCAGTGCTATCGCCGCCGCAATTGCGAGAGTCGCACGGGGATGCCCTTTCAACCACGTCATACTATCAGGCTACACGACGCATTGACTCTTGTCCATACCTACCTCTGCAACCGGCCCCGGCGTTTCGTCCCTGCCCTGGTCTGCCGCCATCGTAGGTGCGGCTTCTCGCGCGTGTAGATGTCCGCGCTGACGACGCCCATGCGGTACAGGAATTGCTTGGGCGGCTTGCCCTGAGTGGCGAAGGTTTTTTCCGGCGAGCCCTTGACGATTCTCACGCCCCAGAACGGGCGGCGCGAGTACAGGACGTTGCGCTGTACCTGTCCCTCGGTCGGCGGCGGTTCCACCATGATCCAGTACGCGCCCTGCTTCCACTGGACGCGGCCGGTAGCGCCGGGGATTTTGCGGTCGGGCGCTCCGGCGATGCCGGGCTTCTTGATAGGGCGCTTGTCGGCCGGTCTGCCCGGAGACGCATACGGAACACGCGGACTCGACGGGCTCTGCGTGCCCTTCGGACTGCCCGGACTCCCTGGACTCGCCGGGCTTGCCGGACTACTTGGGCTCTTGGGGCTCCCTGGACTGCCGCGGCTACCGGGGCTCGACGGGCGCGATGTGGATGGACTTGCTGGGCTCGGCGACGGGCTTGCCAGCCGCGCCGAACTCGCCGGGCTCGGACTATGGAGACTCGGGTATGCGGCCTTGCTCGACGGGCTCGGGCTCGCCGATGCGCTCGAATACTTCTGTCGGATTGCAGGAGACGGGCTCGACGGAGAGGGAGAGGTTATCTCTCGGTACAGGCTCGGGCTCGTGCGCCGCACGTGCGCGGCCATGTCTGCCGGTAGCGTTACCGCGAGTCCCGGCGACGTGAGTCCCGGCGTCCGCGCCCGCGGATCGAATGCCCACGACTCCAGTCTCGGCGGGTTGTTAGCCGCCGCTGCCATCGCTTCGTCCGGGTTGACGCCGTAGAGCTTCGCCCAGGCGTTCGCCGTTTTCTCGCCCTTGAACGTCCTGAGTATTACGTAGTAGTCGATGATGTCCTTCGTCCGGTGTGCGGGCGGTGCGAATCCTTCCGGCGTCAGTTCCGTGATGCTCGCCATCTTGCGAGAGCCCGACTCAGACAGCCGCATGATTCGCAGCGTGCCGATGCCCGGATACTGGACGGAGATAGGGGCCTCATGGAACTCGATGCCCCACGCGCCCAGCGACCGCTGCGGGGTCTTGCCGAGCCCGGTCCCGGCCGGGTCGTTCGGCATCTTCAACTCGACGGCGTGATGTTCCTTCGTCATGAGCCTCATGCCCGTGTCGTCGAGCGTGAACTTGCCGGGGCTCTTCTTTTCGAGGTCGGCGAGCATGTCCTTCGCGACCTGCTTGACGCGCTCGGCGCTCGCCTTCGACGCGAACTGAATCTCGATGTCTCCGAGCTTGCGCCAGTTGCGGAGTTGCGGTGCGAGCTGGGGCTTCATTGTTGTCGAGCCGAACACCATTTCGACGTACTGCTTGTTTTTGTGCGCCTGTCGCAGCACGATGGCGAGTTCGTCCGGCGTCAACGTTTGGGGCGCGACGTCGGCCACTTCCACCGTCGACGGCTCGTACGGCGAGTGACGTCCCTTGAATCCCTTTGTCTCGCCGATGGTGCCCATGACTCGCTCGACTTCGCTCTTCGGGAGCCCCATTGCCTCTAGCGCGGAGCGCGTGCCCGCGACTGTCGTCTCTAGCCGAGTAACCGGCTGCCAGCCTTCGGTGACCGACTGGTAGTTCGGCGGGGCCTTTGTAATGCCGATGACGCGCCGTCCCCGGACTGATAGGCCGCTCCAGACGACAGCGGTGCTGCCGTCCTTGAGAGGAATCTTGACGGGCTTGAATGACGGCTGCACGAGACCATGTACGCCGGACAGCAGCAACGACGCGGAGACCGCGACGCTCAGTGCCTTGCCGCCGGTGCTCATGTCGTCCCAGTGCTGCGCGGTGTTGACGCCGAACACGGCCCCTGCCCCGGCTGCGATAGCCGAACCCGCGCCCTTCGGAGCGAGCGGCATGAGCCAGGTCGCGATCTGCGCCAGGCCGACCGCAAGGTCCATCTTCGTCGTCTCGGACTTGGCGCGTTCGGGCAATCCCGCCTGTGCCGGTAGGAAGAACATGCTCGCGAACGTCTCGATGGCGCCGCGCCGTACCTCGGGGGCGGCTCTCGAGTATTCCTCAGTCTTTGTGTTGCGGCCGTTGTCGGTAGCCTTGCGGTACTCGTCGTCTGAGACTGTCGAGTTTGTCGGCCAGTGGTACCACGACTTCTCGCCCGGCATCGCGACGTGCGTCCGCGCCGACTCCGCTCTCACGGCATCGTCTGAGGCTTTGCCTTCATCCACGCACCTACAGGCGGAGTTGACGGCGATCTCGTCGAATCCCACGTTGATGAGGAACTCGCGGCTCACGCCGTCGGCGTACGCGCTCTCGATGTCATATCCGTCCTCGGTGCGGTACTTCATGAGGGTCTGAGCGTAGGAGTCATGCTCGTCGATGGTCCGGTCGATTGCGGCAACAGCCGCGTCGTCGAATCCCGCGTCCTGCAGGACGCTACGCGGCAACCACTTCGCCGCCGCGAGAATGTCATACTCTCCGGGGCGCACTTCGTACGGCTCCAGCCGTTTCAGCGCGGCGTCTGCCTTTTCCACCCAGCGCCGCGTCTCGGCGACGATAGAGCGGTCGAATCCGAAGGTTACGAGTTCGCCGTTGCTGACGCCGCCGCGCATGGCATCGGCGATGTTATAGTCGTCCGTCCCAGGGACTCGGTAGCGTTTCAGTTCCGCCGCTACGGTGTCCGGGTCGCGGTCCTGTCGGGCGCGCTTCGGCGTGTTGCCCTTAGAGACCGGCGTCTTTTTGGTGCGGGACGGCATCGTTGCCCGCGTGCGTCCGGTCGTTGACGTCTGCGTCTTGCGTTGCAGCGGCGTGACGCCGGCCGATTCGTGCATCGCGGCAATCATCGCCGCTGCAATCATGTCGTCGGGGAATCCGGCTTGCTTGAGCGTGTAGCCGCGCACGTTCTCGTTGGCGGCGACGGCGGTCAGGTCGTACGTTCCGTCCGCGTTGCGGTACGGCAGCATGAGCGTATTGAGGAGCACGGTTCCGGCCTTGCTGGTCGTGGTCGGCGTGGCGTGGTACGGGTCCAGTAGCGCCCGCTCTTCGCGGCGCTGCGAGCCGCTCTTGTCACGTGACGTCGCGTTGACGACTGGCTTCGTGCTTGAGCTTGCCGCTTTGCGGACTGGGGCATCGGCGCGCCGTGTCGGTTCTCCCTTGTCGCGTGTCGTGGCGGTGACGGTCCTCTTCTGCGTTTCGCCTCGGGCTTCGGCCCCGGCAAACGGATCGCTCGACACTGTGCTGCCGCTGAGGTTCGCCCGGCCGTGTGCCGACCCTGAGCCCGAATCTTCCTCGGCCCGTTGCTTCTGTTGCTGCTGTTGCGGCGGTGTGCCGCCTGGGTCGACGGCGCTCCAGTAGTCGCGATATTCCTGAGTGCCCGGCGTGTATGTCGGCATTAGCGTCTCCCTCCGAGCGCGAGCATTAGGGCGTAGAGCATGTAACCGGCGTAGATGACGACGGGGATGCCGGTGATGAGCGAGTCGTCTGCGGCGGCGAGCCCGACGAACAGGAACATGATGAAGGCCGCAGTGTAGAGGATGATGTGGCGCTGCTTGACGGCGGCGATGCCGAGCCCGACGGTGAGGAGAGCGGTGGTGAGCGGAACGACGGGCGCGGCGGCGGCGGGCGCATCGGGCACGCCCTCGGTGTCGCCGTAGGTGAGCATGGCATCCCACATCGAGAGGTACTCCGCCTCAATCCACTCCCCGCTGCGGGCGACGGAGGAGAGGCGGAGTTCGTCGAGTGTCATCGACGAATAGACAGTCTGGTACTTTCCAATCGTCAGGTCGTTTGCCGCTGTATTGAGCAGTTGCGCTACGGTTGCGGTTGACACTGGAACCGCTGAACCAGCATCGCAGCCAGCCGTGTAGCCTGCTGCGTCATTGCCAACGAAGCGCATCCACGCGAAGTGCTCCCCTACTGTGAACGCACCGGCTAGCGTTATGCCTATCTGGTTGTTTCCGTCTCCGACGTTGCCGCGCCATGCGTTGAGGGTAGACTCATACCCGAATATCCACCCTTTACGGTCGTCTGCGCCGAAGGAATAGGAACAAATGCATTGTTGGGCAACGTAGGCGTCCTTTCGTACAACAGCCGTCCACGTGCCCTGTGTTGCACCCAGCAGTGCCGCGCTATCAGGCAGTGTAATGAGTTGTTGATTCGCCGCCACAAACTGCTGCGCCCTTCCCACTGTGCCCGCAACCTCGGTCGGGGCGGCAGCGCCAGCCCCTTTCGTGCCGTCGTTGCTGTTGCTCGTCGAGTCCAGTATCCCTGTGCCAGCGCCGTCGTCGTTCATGTGGTAGACGGCGACGTAGTTGTCATTCCACACGCCCTCGGCGTTCTCGCCGTTCGCCACGGTCGGCGTGCCCCAGTACATCCAGATGTAGTCCGTCGTGCTGAGAGCGTCTATCTGAGGCACGCGCGCCCAGAAGAACGACTCCCCGTCCAGTGTCCATGTGTCGACCTCGTAGTCGAGCGCCGTGCCGTCAGCGTCGACGAACCGTATGTCATCCCCGTCCACCTGGGCGAATGAGTAGTCGAACCGCGCGGGCGTCAGCTTCACCAAGAGAGGGAAGTCGATGAGGTTCTCGGCGCTCGCGCTGTTGTCGATGGTCAGCTTCATCCGGTACGGCCATGACGAATCCCACCATGAGGAGTTCTCGGTGTCGTAATAGTCCCGCCCGTTGATAGTGACGACGAGCACTCCCGCCGAGCCCCATGTGCCATCGGCACGCCGTAGCTCGCCGGTGCTGATTGTCCACTCGTAGACTGCGGTGCTCTCGCCCCAGTTCGTCTCAGTAGGGGAGAGTGAGAGTTCGGTATCGGAGAGGAGTTGTGACGGCGGCGGCGCGGCCCATGACTGCGGCGGGAGCGTGATGGTGTCCCCCGCGTTGCAGTGTGCCACGAGCGCGCGCCGCTCCCGCGTCGCCAGCCGGTACTCGTGCGCGACTACTGCCGTCGTCTCGGTGAACGTCGCGCCGTGGTCCGCCTGCGAACGCAGCGCCGCCAGCTCGGTCTCTTTGCCATGTCGCTCCTCCCGTCGTGCGTCAATCTCCTCCGACTTCAAGCCCTTCGTGTTTCTCAGGGCGGTAATCTCAGCGTCCAGTGCGGCAATCGCCTCAGTGATAGGGATGCGCTTCGTCTCCGTCTCCGGTGTGTGCCGGTAC
>CAZBIP010000061.1:0-8925 GCA_964491885.1 uncultured Vicinamibacterales bacterium | reverse complement strand
ATCGAGGCGATGGACGCTGTCTGCCCCGGCTTCGGCGACGCGCTCCACGGCATCCACTCTCAGGCCGCGGACTGTCGGTGCGGGCTCGCTGTCTCTCAGGGGCTCTACTCGCGCCGTCGCCTGTATCGGGCCTGTAGCGCCCGAAATCGTGGCGCGAATCGTGACGCTGGTAGGCGTTTCTCTGACTACCTCGAACGATACGTCAAGGTCCGCCGCTCCAGCAGGCGCGGGTATCAGCGCCAGCACGAGCGCCAGCAGAACACCCAGCCTCAGCGCCCGAGCCATTGCTCGAATGACCTCCATAGGAAATATCCGCCGAACAGACAGATGGCGATGCCCGTGGTCAGATAGTCATCGGCGACCTGATAGCCCCACAGCAGGAACCCGGCGAACGCGCCGATGTTCGTGATGTGATTCCGCGCCACGAGCGCCACGATGCCCAGGCCGATGTAGAGCACGACCTCAGCGACTTCCACGCGCGAGCCCCCTTGACATCTGTGTGAGTTCCTTCACGGAGAACTGCCCGGTCGCCGCGATGCGCGATAGCAGGTCGGCATCACGGGACGGATCGCCGGTCAGCGGGACTGGCGGCTCGGGCGCGTCGTCTATCGGCGCGCCGTTCTCGTCCACCAGCGTCTCACCCGGTTTGTAGATGCGCGGCCCCTCTCCGGCGCGGCTCGCGTCATAGATGAGCTTCTGTTTCTTCGTCTGGACCTGAATCATGCCGTCTGCCGGGTCGATGACCGCCTCGGTGTCGTAGTAGGGCCAGTAGTGGTGCGCGAACAGCGTCGTCATGCCCATGTACGTCCACTCGCGCCCCGTCACGAACCCCTTGACGTCCCAGGCGAACAGGTTGATGAACTCGCCGCGCTTGCGGCCGTCCGCCCGTTGCGCCGGGTCGTAGTATTGGTCCCTGCAGACGACAACGAAGTGCGTCGGGAATCGGAGCCGTGGATGCACGTGCATCCACGATTGCGCCGTGTAGTAGATGCTCATGTCCAGCTTGCGCCGCTGTGTGCCGACGTAGCCGAACATCCGCGCCGTTGTCGTGCCGAACAGCGCTGAGTCGAAGAACTGCGGGGCTTCGTCGATGAAGATGCGCGGCAGACTCTTCACGGTGAGCCAGTCGGCGGGCTCCATTTCGGTAGACCACCGCTGCCGCTTCTCCGGGTCGGGCTCACGCCCGTCCTGAATGAACCAGCCGGGGAACGTCAGGATAGGGTCGCCGCGGGCATGAGCCATGAGCGCATAGGCGCACATCGCCAGGGACTTTCCGCTGCCCTCCGGCCCGACGAACGCGACGACCGCACCACGCGAGTCCACTACCGCTCACCTTCGGCCTCTCGCTTCTCGCGGAAGCGTGCCTGTCGCGCGCTCGGATTCAGGTCCGTGGCGATCACGCCGGTATGCGCCTGTAGGAACTCCAGCCGCGAGCGCCCGCCGACCGACGGCGACGCCGCGAGCCAGTTGAGCATCATGTCGATATGGTCGGTCATCTGAAACTGCTCGAACTTGTAGATAAGGTCGATGACCGCGTTGCGCTGATTGTCGTCGCGGAACACCGTCCGCATGAGCAAGTCCTCATACGACTTGCCAATGTGTAGCAGTTCCTTTGATGCGCTCGGCGAGTCGCCGGGCGAGAACGTGCGTTCGATGTCAGATATGGAATCGCCGTTGAACGGCGTCTCCATCGGGTTGTGTCCGTTGCGTTTACTCCGCGTCATTGCAGGCATTACAGTTTCACCAGCTCGTCAAACATCATGAACACGACCAGTGCGAGTATGCCGAGCGCTGGGAGCCAGAGCTTCGTCTCGATCTTCTCCCAGGTTGATTTCGCCACGCCGAACACCGCCTTGAGTTGCGGCCAATGGCGCGCCTGATAGAACTCCTCGGGCAACTCGCCGATGACCTTCGCGGGCATCTCGATTGCCCGGAGCTTGCCCTCGGCGTCCAGGTCGCACAGATGCACGAGCCGCCCCTGATACCTCAGCGGCTCGCCGGGGGGATTCTCTCTGTACGTCACACCCCACCCCCGCACCGGGTCGAGAATGATGGTATTGAGTTCGCGCCGTTGTCGCGGTTCGTTTCGTCTCATAGGGGCAGCCTCGCAATCAGGATGGCGATGCCAATCAGAATCAGCAGGCCCGCCACGACGAGGCGGAGCAACGACGCCGATAGCTCCTGTGCCGCCAGTCGCGGTAGGTCCGCCCTCTGCTTGTCGCAGCACTGGGCGGCGATGCGGCGCACTTCATCCGGGTCGAACGCCGCCCACTTGCCGGTCCGCGGGTTGTACGGCCCGTTGCAACGTGGGCATACCAGCAGGTAGGGCTTGCGGGTTTTGTGTTGCGGGATGACCGCGCCGGGGACCAGGCCCCAGGAACGGCCGGCGCGATGGTCGGACAAACTCGCCGCGTCGACGTCCAGGCCGACATCTACAAGCTGATGGTCCTCAGTGACCATGAGTGCTCTATGTTTTGGCTTCCGTCCGAATACCATCGCGCCTCCGTCTCGTAGAAAAGAGCCCCCGGCCCGGTAGACCGGGGGCGTGGACTACTTCTTGCTCTTGACGCCGAGGTAGGTGAGTACCCCGCCGCCGAACAGCATCGACACGAAAATCAAGGTGGGGGCGATCCCCACGATGGTCTCCAGGCCGGTGTAGTCGGCAAGGTTCGCGTCGGTCAGGATCGTCTGAGCGCCCTCGAGGATGATGGGGAACATGATGAAGGCGACCGCGATCATGATGATGCCGATGAACACTTTGCTGGACATCTCCTGTAGCAACCTCCTTTCATAGCGTTGTGCAAGCCTCTGGACCTACTTGAACGCGCTGTACGCGCCGAATACGACCGCGCCAATCACGGCAACGAAGATCAGCAACGGCGCGATGCCAACGAGCGCACCCATGCCGGTGTAGTCGCCCAGGGCGTCCGTCTCGTAGGTGATGGTGAGCGTCCGGCTGTCGTCCGCCGCGAGCCCTGTGATGTTGAGGGTATTCGTCGCGGTGGTGTACGTGTTCGCGACAGGGACGTCAGTCACTTCGTCCGATGTGATGGTGAGAACGTAGTCAACGTCGTCCTGCCACGGGTCGTTCGTGAGAACTACGTCCGCGTTCGTTACGCCGACGCCGGTGACGACTGCGGCCTCAGTCTCGGTTGTAGCATCGGTCTGGAGTTCGTGCGAACTATCGAGGATGATGGGGAACAGCACGAACATGACCGACACCATGATGATGCCGAGGAGCGCTCCGCCCTTGCCCATGTGCCTGTAGCCTCCTTTCGTAGATTTCGGGGCTCACCCCGATATTCCTAGCCTACACTGGAGTTTGTGCGTGGACGTTTCACCGGTGAAACTATCAGGGGCGGGGATAGTATTTATGATAAGGAGAGCGTTGGTACTGGAGTGAGCATGAGGTACACTAGGATGTATGAGGACAGTCAGACGGGCTCTCCCTCCGCCCCCGTTCTCAGCAGGCCTCGCCGGTGGACAGCAACTCAGGCTCGCGATCTCTCAGCTACGCGCGGCGGGCATTACTCAGGAACAGATGGCGCGACAACTCGGAGTGGGGCGCGTGTCGCTCTGGCGCTGGGAGCGCGGCACACATGCCCCCATGATGCCAGAGCTGCGGGATGTGTTGCTCGCCTGGGCCGCGCAGTTGCCGCCGCCGCCATCGCGCTCCTGAGCCTCGCCGCCCCGGTGCTCGCGGACCCGGACGCGCCGGATACGCTCGAGGTCGTCGACGCCGTCGTCCTACAAGACCTCTTAGAGGCCGACGACTTCTGTGTGTTCGTCCACTACAACATCCTGTACGACCCGACCGCCGAGCCCACCGATTCCGCGCGCGACCTGTTTCTGATTCGCCTCATGGACGGCGCGACCGAACTCGGCGTCGTCAGTCCATACCCGTACTACAACGATGGGTACGACCAGGGCATCGCCGCGTTGTACTTCGACGCAGCGACCGCGCTCACATGGGAAGAGCCCTACACCATCGAGGTACGCGGCTCGCCGTTCGCGTGGGCCACGCCGCCGTCTACCTCGCTCGTGCTCGTCGAGTCGCTGTACTCCGGCGTCAACGGGCAGAGCGAGAATCAGGATGTGCTCTACGACTGGGCCATTGACGCGCTCGAGGCGCTGGAGACGAACTGGTCTGTAACGTTACTGGAGTCGAGCGAAGAGGGCATGATTCTCGACGAGACCGGGCAGACCTACATGACCGGCGCGGTGCCGGGGCTCCAGGCGTTGTGCCCTCAGTTGTTCTGGATAAAGAGCGAGAGCATGGACGTCGAGCCCCGGACGTGGGGCACAGCACAGGCCGATCTCTACGCCGCACGGTTCGACGGGACGTTCGTCGGCGACGGCATGGACGGGCTCGCCGACCTGCTGCATTGCACGCCGCAACTCCTCGGCGGCATCGTGTTCGTGCTCATTCCGTTCATACTCACCATCATCCTGTCGGAGCGCGTATTCAGCACGTCCACCCCGGCGCTGATAACGCTGCCCCTGCTGCTGGCGATGGGGGCGCTGCTGGGCTTTCTGCCGCTGGCGGCGTTCGCCCTGGTGGTCATCTGTTTCGTGCTCTTCATCGGCTACATCCTGTTTTTCCGAACGGCGTGATTGGGGGAACTATGTATATCCGCAGAGCTTTGGCGGCGGCACTGGTAGCCTTCATTTTGTGTGGAATCCCGGTCGCGGCCGACCATTCCGATGCTCAGTATGAAGGTGTGATCAATATTGCGAACGCAGGGGCCGCTGTTTCCGGCGTCACGGTGCTCCTGGAGACGAACACCGCCGCGTTCATCGCCGCCGGGATGCTCGATGCCTCATTCAACAATGTGTGGTTCGACAGCGCGTCCGGCAACTCGATGGCGTTCATGCCGAAGCCCGGCGCAACGGACGAATGGTACTTCTACCACACAGGGAATCTGGCGGCCGGAGCGACGACGCTCTCCTATCTCTATATGGGGGGCCCGGACATGGCGCCGCCGATCCGCTATCTACCCGGCGCCACGGGCATGAGCACGGCGGATGCTGCGACTCTCGAGCCTGGGAGCGACTGGACGGCGGAGTGCAAAGGATATGTAGTGCTGCCGACCGACAACACGTCTGCCCCGAGGAACATCCTGTACAAACAGAATGCCGTCTGGATTGGCGGTATGCAGGACGGCGTCATGGCGATGCTGTGCGCCGACGGCGATGCCGACACCGACTACTACCCCGGCACTACCTCTATTGAGGACCCCGGCAGCGTGTGGGCCAATGAGACGAAAATCGACGACAGCAACACGGCTACCGGGGCGGACGTCGCGTCGACGCCAGCAACGTCATGGACCGACTACATCATCTGCCGCATGGACGCCTGGAACCTCACCATCCCCGCTCTCAGATTCTATGCCGAGTACGACGCCGCCTCGTGGACGCAGATAGACATTGACGCGTATTACGACGCCGCATGGCACGACGTGTATGAAGGCACCTACCCGAACTCGACCTGGACGACGAAGTGGCTGCCGGGGGCATACACCGTGACTCAGGTCCGCTGCCGCTTCTACAACTCGGCCGGTAGCGCCCAAACGGAGGCGGCGCTGTTGCGTGACATCGAGTGGCTGAATCACACCGACGACCGGGCGATACTGTGGGCTCCGTGCGACTCGGGGGCGCATACCGTCAACCTGGACTACGCCGGACCGACCGTGACGCTCACACTCGACGGAGTGGCGGCGGATACGGCCGCGATTGGCGGGGGCTCGGCCGTCAACAACAACGCGAACTCGTGGGTCTGCGCGGACGATGCGTCGTTCGCCTATCTGGAGTACGCGAAACAGTGGCAAGGGGCGACGCTTCGGCAGCACATCGAGTGGGAGAACGATACGACGTTCACGGACCTGTCGGGCAGCGGCAACGACGCCACGCCGTCGTTCCCGGCCGCGTCATCCGACCCGGACGTGACGGCGACTCTCGCCTCGATGGAGCCCGCAGACCCGGCTGAGGCGCCGGGTACGTCCACGGACGGCGGCTCCGGCATGGCGGGCGGGCTTCCGGACGAGCCGGACAACCTGTTCGATGAAATGGACGTGGACCATCTGCCGGGCGCGGCGGTCGTGAACGCGCTCCTGGACGCCGGGGGCATCCCTCGGGCGCTCTTTTGGTTCTTCGCCGTGTTCGTCGGCCTTATCCTGCTGACGCTATTCACCTACGGCCTCTCCCGCTCGCTCATGGCAGCATCGCTCGTCGCCGGGGCGGGGCTCGTGTTCTGCAGCAAGGTCGGCATCGTGCCCTACTGGGTCACGGTGCCGCTCGTGATCATCGCCGTGGCTGTACTCGTGAAGGAGAAGATGAGCCCGCTATGATGTCACCAAAGTTCGTCATATTCTTCGCGTTCTCGTACGTTACCGCGACGCTCCTGTGCCTGTTCATTGAGGGGAGCTACTTCGGGACTGAGGAGCTCGACATCATGAACGCGCTGACGGGGATGTCGCTGCTGGAAATCACCGGGACCGGCGCGTGGGTCATACCGAAGCTGATTAGCGGCTTCTTCACGGTCGGCGTGCCCCGGCTGTTGCTATGGGATTATTCGTTCCTCAACAACGCCGAAGGCGGGCTCTTCAAGTGGCTGATACTGTTGCCGCTGTCGGTCGGGTTTGTGTGGGGGCTCGCTGTGATGTTCCTCTCGGCGATCTCAGGCATATTCGTGAGGCGATAGCGCGCGACCTGATTCTGTCGAACCGCAGTACGTTGTGCCGGTAGTTCCGCTCGAATGCGCGCCGCGAGCGCATCATCGTGTCCCCGCAGATGCAATGGTCCCACCACGCCGCGCACGCCCGCCGTTCCGGGCAATTGGCGCATCCGCCCGCATCATCGGAGCACGCGTGCAGCGCTGCCACGAGCAATGAGAGCCCTCGAGGGTCTCTCCTGCGAGACAGGGCGGCTACCAGTTGGTCTATCGTCATTTCGCCTCCGGGGGCCCGTACTGCCGGGCCCCCTCTTCTCTTGGTGCTATCCGGTGTAGGGTTCGCCGGTGACGGTGATGACCTGTGCACTGACCGACGCGACCCAGTAGCCCAGGCCGGGTACAATGTCCGGGTTGTAGACGTAGCTCTTGGTCGCCGGATTCCACCAGTAGACGGCCTCGGCATCGGCGAACACAACGTCCGCAGCCGGGTCGTCCGGGTACAGGGGCACCGACACTATGTTCCAACCGGGCTGTAGCTCGACGTCGAAGGACACGCCGTCAGCCGCGACCACGCCGGGAACCGCCAGTGCCAGCAGGAACAGGGCAACTATCAGTTTCTTCATACCTATCCTCCATTCAGAAACAGTGCGAACTCTGCCTGTGTCCGGGCATCGACCATCGCGCTCGATTGGAGCACGGCCCAGACCGATACAATCACAATGACCATGATTACGATGCTCAGTAGCAGGCTACGAATCACGCGGTAGTATTGCATCTGATTCCTCCAGTCTGGCTCTTCGGTCGCCACGTATGGCGTGTGCTGCCAGCAGCATACCGATGAGAGCAACGATAACGCTGGGAGCCACGTTCAACCCTTGTCTACAGGAGAAGATCGCGACGTTCACGCCGATACCGGCCAGCACGATGCCGACAAGGCTCGTGTAGTACATCCCGCGCCGTGGAGACAGCCTGCGGCCCGCAAGTAGCCTGGTTACCAGTATGACCGTGACGGTCGCGCCGCCGAGCAAGTACGCCACGGGCAGAGCCGCCGTGAAGACCGACTGCAGCCCTGTTGGCTCCGGCACGGCGCGGGCCAGAGAATCGAGAAGTGTGCCCATCGTAGCAGTGACTAACAGCGCGGGGAACACCGCCGCCGACGATAGAAGCAGCGAGACCGTGAGGTCGCACACTCCGCGCATGACCCTTTCCAGTATGTCGTTCATCGCCCGACCTCCTCACTCTTCAGCTTGAGAAACACCCGCCAGACTACGAACAGCGCGCCGTTGAGGCTGAAAAAGCCGCCCAGGACGCGCAGCCACATGGCATCGCCGAACCGTCCGGTGAGGAAGAACGCCGTGAGGACACAACACGCCCCCACAAACATTCCGCCCAGCAGATACCAGTCGCCGAGCAAGACGATCAGCATCTTCGGCGTAGTAGCCATCCATTTCAGGTACTCTCTCAATACGTTCATCGGTTTCCTACCTCCTTCTCCCCTGCGGCCTTGAGAGCCTGCATGAACTCGTTGTGTACTTCAGCCATCGGTCGCCCCGCTACTGGCAACGAACGCCAGTAGTCAGCCACCTTCCGCACCTGGGCGCGCGCAACCTCCTCTGCCACGGTATGCACGGCCGACAACTCCCTGTCGCGTGTGCATCGCTCCAGCGCAATATCGATCGCGGCACCCTGTTGGTCGTGTGTCAGCAGTATGTCGTTCACAGCTTGACCTCCCTCTCGAATCCGTCGTGCCACACCCAGGGGTTCGTTTCCCACGGGTAGCGTTCGCCGTTCAGTCGCCTCCACCACTCCATGTACCAGTCGTCTGCTGCCTTCAACTTCGCTCTCAGTTCGTCGCCCGTGAGCGATTCACGGGTATCAACGGGCTCCGCGTAGCCCTCGCGCACGAAGTCGCGGTACGTCATGTCGTGCAACCGGCCAGCATCGACGCTCGTGATGACCACAATCTGCCGGGAGAACTCGGCGGGCATGAAGCGAGCGGGATGCCAAGCGACGGGATTGCGAAGGTACGCGGCGAACGCCGTCGCGTATCGGTCGGATTTCGGCAACCACGGGCCAACGAACCCGTCTGCCTTGTACTGGATGCAAATGGCACCACCGGGAACAAGGGAGCTCTGCCCCGCAATCCTCCACGTCTCTGTCAGCGCCACCCTCTCCCCTACGTGGTAGGGGGCGTGCTGAATTAGAAAGTCGCGTAGCGTGCCATCGCCCTTGTACCAGTGCTCCTTCCATAGCCA
>CAZBIP010000060.1:13890-16585 GCA_964491885.1 uncultured Vicinamibacterales bacterium | reverse complement strand
GTGAGGCCTCCCAGCCATGACGCTCACCGGTAGGCGCGCGGCCGCGGTCGTCGCCGCCGGCGTCGCGCTCATCCTCGGAGCGGCTCTGGCGCCGGCGGGCCTGACCGGCCGGTCCGTTCCCGCGTCGTCGTGGGCGATCTGGGCGGCCGTGCTCGCCGTGGCGTTGTGGACATTCGGCCGAGCAGGACTGCCGGTCCAGGAGGCGCTCCGGCGCGCGGCATTGCTGGTCCCGGTCGTCGCCGTGTTCGCCGTGCCGGCCGCGCTCCTCGCGCCCGCAGGCTCGCGTTCGGCGGTGGCGATCGCCCTTGGCGCCCGCGCGCTGGCGGCAACGGCCATGGGCGCCGCCGTCGCGGCCTGGCTCGGGCCGTCCGGCATCGTCCGCGCCGCGCGGCATCTGCGCGTGCCGGGCCGGATCGTGGACGTGCTCGAAGCCATGCTCGCGAGCCTCACGGTCGTTCTCCGCCAGGTCCGCGCGATGCTCCGCGCCCGGGAGGCCCGCCGTCCTGGGTTCGGGGCGATGGGCCCCCTCCTGTGGAGCCCGCGCGACACCATACGGAGCTTCGGGCGGCTCGTCGCTTCCCTGCTCCTGCGCGCGCTCGAACGCGCCGAAGCCGTCGAGCAGGCCCGGCGGGCCCGTGGAGGCGCGGCATGACGGCCGTCGCGCGGCAGCCGGCGGTCGGATTCGACGTGACCGGCCTCCGGTATCACTATCCGGATGGATCGCCGGCGCTCGACAACATCGCGGTCCGCGCCGCAGCCGGCGAGCGCGTGGCCATCGTCGGCCCGAACGGCGCCGGCAAGTCCACGCTGCTCCTGCACCTCGCGGGACTCCTGCCCGAGCGGCGCCGCTACCTGCACGCGCACGAGCCGGGAGGGCACGCGCACCGGCACGGCCCCATCGGCGGGATCCGCATCGGAGACGTCCCTCTCACCGCCGCGTCCATCAGGCGGATCCGCGACATGGTGGGCATCGTCTTTCAGGATCCCGACGACCAGTTGATCGGCCTGACCGTCGGTGAAGACGTCGGCTACGGCCCGCGGGCGCGGGGCTGGTCACCGTCGGAAGTGGACGAGGCGGTCCGCCAGTCGCTCGAGTCGGTCGGCCTCGCCGGATTCGAGCCCCGCTCGCCGCACCACCTCTCGACGGGAGAAAAGCGCAGAGTTTGCCTGGCAGGCGTCCTCGCCTGCTCGCCCGGATTGCTCCTGCTCGACGAGCCGTCCTCCGGTCTCGATCCGCGCGGCCGGCGCGGTCTGGCCGAACTGCTGCGCGGCCTGGCGGCCACCATCGTCATAGCCAGCCACGACCTGGTGTTCGTGCGACGGGTCTGCTCGCGCGTCATCGTCCTCGACGCTGGCCGCGTGGCCGCCGACGGGCCTGCGGAGGCCGTTCTGACGGACGAGGCGCTGCTGCTGAGGCACGGGCTCGCCTAGGCGCTTGGGGCTAGGGGCTGGGGGCGGGGGGCTGGGGAGCAGATTGTCGAGTATCGGACAGGGCAACGCATGATGACAGGGCTGGTCACGATTGACGACATCCGCGGGGCCGCGGAGCGCATACGGGGCGTCGCCCGCGTCACGCCGGTCTTGCCGGTTTCCGGCGGGCCGCGCGGGCTCGATCTGCTGCTCAAGTGCGAGAACCTGCAGCGCGGCGGGGCCTTCAAGATCCGCGGCGCGGCGAACATGATCCTGCAGCTGCCCGACGCGGATCGGCGTCGCGGCGTCGTCACGTACTCGTCGGGCAACCACGGCATCGCCACGGCCCTCGCCGCGGGCCTGGCCGGCGTCCCGGCCGTCGTGGTCATGCCCGCGTCCGCCCCGGCCGTGAAGGTCGAGGCGGCTCGGCGGCTCGGCGCGGACGTCATCTTCGAGGGCGAGACGACGACCGATCGCAAAGCCAGGGCGGAGGCCGAAGCCGCGGCGCGCGGGCTGACCATCGTCCCGCCGTTCGATCATCCGTGGATCATTGCCGGACAGGGCACGATCGGGCTGGAGCTTGCCGCGCAGGCGCCGGGCCTCGCGGCGGTCTTCGTGCCCGTGAGCGGCGGCGGGCTCGTGTCGGGCGTCGCGGCGGCCCTGAAACACCTGGCCCCGGGCACGCGCGTCGTCGGCGTCGAACCCGCCGCGGTGCCGCGCATGGCGAGATCGCTTGCCTCCGGGCGCCCGGTCACCGTGCCGGGCTCGAAGGGCGTGGCCGACGGCCTGCTGGCCGTGCGGCCCGGTGACGTCACCTTCGGCCACGTCCAGGCCTTCGTCGACCAACTCATCAGCGTCACCGACGACGACATCCTGCGCGCGGTGGCCTGGGTCTTCGAGCGCGCCAGGGTCGTGGCCGAACCGAGCGGCGCCGCCGCCGTGGCCGCCGCGCTCGGCTGGGCCGTCACGACCTGGTCGCGGGACGATGCCGCCGGTCCGCTGTCGCGGGGGCCTGTCGCGGCACTTGTCAGCGGAGGCAACGTCGAGGCCGCGGCGTTCGCCCGCTACATCGCGTGAGCGGGCCCGCGGCCGGCGCGCGAGCGTCGCCCGCACGCCTCCGCCGGGCGCAGGCCTCGTGATACCGTTCGACCTGCGAGGTGCGCATGAACCAGCGGGAACCCCTGCTCGACCGTTTCGTCCGCTACGCGAAGATCGACACGCAATCGTCCGAGTCCTCCACGACGTATCCGTCCACGGAGAAGCAGAAGGACCTGCTGCGCGTGCT
>CAZBIP010000060.1:1195-13790 GCA_964491885.1 uncultured Vicinamibacterales bacterium | reverse complement strand
CCGTCGCAGGTCATCCGCGCGTCGGAGGAGACGGCGCTGGCGTCATGCCGGGGCCTCACGATCGTCACGTCCGACGGCACGACGCTGCTCGGCGCCGACGACAAGGCCGGCGTGGCCGTTATCCTCGAAGCTCTGTGGCAGTGGAAGGAAAACCCGGATCGCCTGCATGGGCCGGTCCGCGTCGGCTTCACCCCGGACGAGGAAGTCGGCCGGGGCACCGAGCACTTCGACGTGGAGGCCTTCGCGGCCGACGTGGCGTACACGATCGACGGGTCCGGCCTCGGGTCGCTGGAGGCCGAGACCTTCTGCGCCGACACCGCGTTCCTGACCGTCACCGGCGCCGACGTGCACCCCGGCTACGCCAAGAACAAGATGGTCAATGCCGGCCGCGTGCTGAGCGCGTTCATCATGGCCCTGCCGCAGCACCGCACGCCGGAGACCACGGAGGGCCGCGAGGGGTTCCTGCACCCGACCTCCCTCTCGGGCACTCCGTCGGAGGCGCAGGCGCAGTTCATCGTGCGGAGTTTCACCGAGGAGGGCCTGCTCAAACTCGAAGCCGTCCTCCGCGACACGGCGGCCTTCATGGAGAAGCGGTACCCCGGCGCGCGGGTGGCGGTCGAGATCAGGCAGGCGTACCGGAACATGAAGTACAAGCTCGACGCCGAGCCGCGCGCGGTCGCCTACGCCGAGGACGCGATCCGCCGCGCCGGCCTCACGCCCGAGCAGCAGCCCGTCCGCGGCGGCACGGACGGATCACGCCTGTCCTTCATGGGCCTGCCGACGCCCAACCTCTTCAACGGCTCCATGAACTTCCACGGCAAGAAGGAGTGGGTGCCCCTCGAGTGGATGCAGAAGTCCGTCGAGACCGTCCTGCACCTGATGGAGGTGTGGGTGGAACGGACGGGGGCTGGGGGCTAGGGGCTACTTCTTCTCTCTGTCCGCCTTCAACCCCATCTTCATCGATCGCCTGATGGCCTCCGCCATGCGGTTCAGCTTGACGTCCGTCCTGAACCCGATCGACTGCGTCGACCCGACGATCACCGAGTAGGCGATCTTGCTGGGCACTTCCAGCGCCTTCGCGATTTCCAGGATGATGCCGCTCTCGGGATCCATCAGCGCGCCGTCGGCCAGCGCCACGTCCGTCAGGCGCGTGAGGATGAACACCTTGTCGTCGAGCGAGCCCTCCTTCTTCACGGCCTCGAGGACCTCCGGCAGTTTCGCCGCGATGGCCTCCCGGTCGGTCACGATCTCGGCCTCGGGCTCGTCGGTGAACCACTTGTGGAGGATCTGGACGAGGATCTTCACCTCCTCGTCGCTCACGTCCCGGTCGGCGGCGAGGAGTTGCGCCCCGCCAAGGGCGACGGCCCGCATGACCGACAGGTGGAGCGGCTGCACCGGGTAGCGCCGCGTCAGCTTCACGAGGTCGTCCACCGCGTCCTCGAGGGCCTTGTCGCCGATGGGCTCGCCCTCGACCGGGTAGCCCGCCCGGGCAGCCTTCGCGGAGCGCGAGAACAGTTCCACGGCCTTGAGCCGGATCGGGAGCAGCGGGTGCGACGCGAAGACCTCCTCCATCAGTTCGGGCTTCCCGCGGATCTCGTCCACCTGGTTCACGAGCGCCTCGATGTCCAGGTTGAGGTTGCGCTCGCTCAGCCCGAACGTCGCCTTGAGCAGCGAGGTGGCCGTGGACCTGAAGTCGCGGCTCGCCAGCACGCTCACGCGGTCGGCGCTGATCTCGGCCTTCTTCCGCCACCGCAGGTAGAGGCTCTCGCCGAGAGCGGGCAGCACGGTCACCGACGGGTTCGAGGCGTCGGTCGAGATGAGCGCCGCCAGCCGGTTGTTCCCGAACAGGATGTGCCCGAGCTCGTGGCCGAGGATCGACCGCAGCTCGGCGTCGTCGAGCCGCTCGAGGGCGGGCGCCGTCACGCCCACCAGCGAGTAGGTGGTGTCCTTCCTGACGTCGAGGATCGCGAAGGCGTTGATCTCGGTCGAGGGCAGGCAGAAGACCTCGGCCTGGGTCTCGAGGCCGAGGGCCGCCGTGACGTCGCTGTAAACCCGGTAGATGCGCGGCGACAAGCGCTCGCTCAGCCGGATGCCTTCCTTGAGCAGCCGCTCCCGGATGCCCTGGTCGATCTGCCGGCGGTTCTCCTCGTAGGTCGCCAGGTAGTCGGCCACCCGGTACGTCGTCAGCAGTTCCTCGACGTCTCTTGCGTCTCCGCGGTATCGAATGTCGGCCCAGTCAATCGCCATCGTTTCACCCCAAGGGCGGCCGCTACTGCATCGCCAGGCTGTGGAGGTCCCTGAAGAGCTTCTCGAAGCGGTCGAGGGCGATCCCGAGCTCCGGCAGGGTCGACCGCAGGGTGGGCGTGTTCTCGAAGAGGTACGACGCGGGGGCGAAACTGTCGAAGCGCGGGGCCCAGGGAGGCATGGACGCGAAGTACGCCTCGACATCCGCGATCAGGCGGCGCGCGGGCGCGGCCGGATCGTCGTCGAGCAGGCCCGACTCCTCCATCCCGTAGGCGCCGGTCACGAGTTCGCGGAACAATCGCCTGCCGAGCAGGTCCTCGACCTGGGCGTCCTCGGGGTCGACGTAGAACGCCGGGCGCAGGATGCGGCCGAACTGCAGGAGCCCCCGCTCCCAGAGCCCGTCGAGCCGGCGCGGATGGCTCATGAGGCCGTCGGTGAGCACCGCGATCTTCTGCGACTGCCCGGCGAAGAGCGAGACGAACGGCGCGATGCTGTCGAGGCCGCCGATGGGCACGAGGCCCCACGCCGGTGAGAGGTGCGCCCGCCCCTGCAGCTGCAGCTCGCGCGAGAACCACTTCAGGTAGAGCACGTCGCTCGCCCGGTCCACCAGCAGCGTCTGGGGCCCGGTGACGACGCGCCGGGCGACGTCGTAGGCGAGGGCGGCCCGGATCGGGAACAGCGTGTCGGGCTCGGTGCTGAGCGCGCGGTCCCCGACCTTGGTGCCGAGCACCGTCTCGCCATCGGACGTGTCCTCGACGGTGCGCAGCCCGTCCAGGTGCCCGCTGTCGATCATGAACGGCGAGTGCGTCGTGTAGATGACCTGGTGCGCGGGCAAAAGCTGCTCGGTGATGAAGCGCAGCATGTCCATCTGCGCGCGCGCGTGGAGGCCGAGCCCCGGCTCGTCGAGCAGGATGACGTAGTCGGTCGCGTGATCGCGGCGGACGTGCGACAGCCAGACGAGGAACGAGAAGAACCAGATGAACCCCGCGCTGCGCTCGTCGAAGCCCAGCGTGACGCGGTGCCGCCGGTTGCGGATGCGCGTGCGCAGGATGTAGCCCGTGTTGAACGGCGGCGGGTCGTGCGGGCGGGCGGCGTCGCACCGGAAGTCGACCTCGAGCGCCCGGTCCTGGCTCCAGTACTCCATCACGTCGCGCGTGATGCGCTGCGACACCGACTCGAGCTCGGCCACGAGGTACTCGAACTGATCGATCTCGGCCAGCTCCTCGGGCGTCGTGTTGGCCAGTTCGAGCAGGGCCAGGAAGATCGTGTCCACCACCGTGAGCTCGTTCGCCGCCTTCCGGCGCATCAGCTCGTCGATGGAGACCTCGCCCGGGAGCCGGTGGTATTCGGCGAAGTACAGGAAGCGAGGCAGGCGGGGCTGCAGGGCCGCGGCAATGGCCGGGGCGGCCGAGCCGTCGGGGAACCTCGCCTCCGCGTCGGCGAGCAGCGCGGACTGGGCCGGCGTCGGCGCCTCGAGCCCCCGCAGCACACGGACGAGCTCCGACACGCTCGCCGCCTCCCGCGCCTCCGGCAGGTCGTCGGGCTCGACGCCCGCGCGGCCGAGCAGCGTCGCCACGACCTGGCGCTCGTTGACATCGACGTGCCAGCGCAGCCGGTTGTCATAGCCGCGCGAGACGGTGACCGTCGGCTCGGGCAGCGCGCCCGGGCCGGCCACCTCCTCGACGGCGGCGAGGTCCGCGTCCTCGAGGCGCCACGTCGCGGTCACGACGCGGTCGGGCGCGTCCGCCCGGCGGCGCCGGTACTCCGACCAGCGCCGGCGCGGGTACTCGGTTTCCACGAACTCGCCGTCGACCGGAAGGATCGGGTTGATCCGGTACAAGGCCTTCAGCAGCGCGGTCTTGCCGGACTCGTTCTTCCCGACGAGCGCCGTCAGCCGCCGGATGCCGAACTCCGTGGAGTCGTCGATGCACTTGAAGTTCTCCACGCGGGCGGACTCGAACAGCATGGTTGATGGCGCTCCCTTGACGTCGGCAAGATGTAGTCCGAGCCGCGTCAATTGTCAAGGAACCAGGGAACCCGAACGCTATAATGCATGGAGCATACAGGAAGGCGGAGCGCGATGGACTTGAAGCTCGTCCCGGTGGTCATCCCCGCCGACGCCAACGTCATCATCGGCCAGAGCCACTTCGTCAAGACCGTCGAGGATCTCTACGAGATCATGGCGACCACCGTGCCGGGCGCCGCCTTCGGGCTGGCGTTCAACGAGGCGTCCGGCGCCTGTCTCGTCCGCGCCGAGGGCAACGACGAGGGGCTCCGCGCCGCGGCGATCGAGACCGCGCTCGCGCTGGGCGCCGGCCACGTCTTCGTCCTGTACTTGCGCAACGCCTATCCCATCAACGTCCTGAACCGTATCAAGGACTGCCCCGAGGTGTGCCGGATCTTCTGCGCCACGGCGAACCTGCTGCAGGCCGTGGTCGTCGAATCAGATCAGGGCCGCGGGATCCTCGGGGTCATCGACGGGTCCTCGCCGAAGGGCGTCGAGCAGGAGGCCGACCGCGACTGGCGGACGGCGTTCCTCCGCAAGATCGGCTACAAGCGTTGATCGGTGCCGCGGAAAGGGCTTCCCGCCCGTCCGCGCCGGCCGGGTCCGCTTGGAGTGGCCCTCGGGCACGGTGTACACTTCTCGATTGACCCGCGCGCGCCGGGACCCGTCGAGGGCGCCGCTCGCGGGGAGCGCTGCGTGCCGGGGCGGATCGGGGCCTCGGCCGGCCGCGCGGAGGCGGTGAGACCCATGATCAGGACGGTCTTTCGAACGGCGGCGCTGGCGTCTCTCGCGCTGGCGATGTCGTCGTGCGGGGCGATCAAGGGCGGCGCCGTCAAGGCGGTCGCCAACATGCTCTCGGAGACCGGCACGACGGTCACCTCCCACAACGACCCGGACCTCGTGGCCGACGCGCTCCCGTTCGCGCTGATCCTGAACGAGTCGCTCCTCGCGTCCGTTCCCAGGCACGCGGGCCTGCTGACCGCCACTTGCGGCCAGTACACCCAGTACGCGTTCGGGTTCCTCCAGGCGGACGCCGAGGCCGCGCAGTTCGACGACTACGAGCGGTCCAAGTACATCTCGAGCCGCGCGCTGAACCTGGCGCTGCGCGGCCGGGACTACTGCTGGAGGGCGCTGGAAGTCCGGTACCCCGGCGTCTCGGCGCGGCTCGCCTCGAACCCCGGCGCGGCGCTGCCGCAGGCCCGCAAGGACCACGTGCCCCTGCTCTACTGGTCGGCGGCGTCGCTCGGCGCCGCCGTGTCGCTCGGCGGCCTCGATCGCCCGGAGCTGCTCATCAACTGGCCCGTGGTCCGGAACTTGGCCGAGCGGGCGCTGGCCCTGGACGACGCCTGGGGCAAGGGCACGCTGCACGAACTGATGATCACGGTCGAGAGCCAGGGCGAGGCCCTGGGCGGGTCCGAGGAGCGCGCCCGCGCCCACTTCGCCCGCGCGGTCGAGATCCAGAAGGGCCTCTCGCCCGGCCCGTACATGTCCCTGGCGCTCGGCATCTCCAAGAGCAAGGGCGACCGCGCCGAGTTCGAGACGCTCCTCCAGCAGGCCCTCGCGATCGACCCCGACGCCGACGTGGACAACCGCCTCGTCACGATTCTGTCGCAGAGGCGCGCGCGGCTGCTGCTGGCGCACCTCGACGACCTGTTCCTGAGCCCCGACGCCGCGCCTCGCGCGATGTCGCTGTCGATTCCCCTGGATCCGTCCGCCGCTCGCCTCGCGCAGGCCCTCGTCGAGTCGGCCGGATCTCGCGATACGCTGCCGGCCCCGGGCCGGCGCGGGAGGAAGTAGTCATGTTCGCCAAGCACCCGCTGCGCCTCGCCGTCGTCCTGGCGGTGGCGCTCGCCGTTCCGCTCGTGGCCGCGCCGGTCCGGATCAAGCTCGGCACGCTCGCGCCGGAGAACTCGCCCTGGACGAGCGCGCTGCGCACGATGGGTTCGTCCTGGGCCAAGTCGACCGAGAACCGGGTCAGCCTGACGGTGTACGCCGGCACCATCCCCAGCGAGTCCAACGCGATCGCGCGCATGGCCGTGGACGGACTGCAGGCGGCGACGCTCATGGTCGCGGGGCTGGCCGAACTGGACGACGCGTTCAACGTGTTCGCGACGCCGTTCTTCTTCGAGTCCGACGCCGAGCTGGTGCACCTCCAGCAGCGGCTCACGCCGCTGCTCCAGGAGAAGCTCGCCGCCAAGAAGCTCCGCCTGCTGCACTGGGGGAACGGCGGCTGGGTGCGCCTGTTCTCGAAGAACCCGATCAGGACCGTCGCCGACCTCCGGGCGGCGAAGCTCTACACGACGGAAGGCGACGACCGGTGGGTCCGCTGGTACTCGGCCAACGGCTTCCACGCCGTGCCCCTCGCGCCCGGCGAGATTCCGAAGCAGCTCAAGCTGCCCACCGGCGCGATCAACGCGGCGCCGATGCCGCCGGTCTACGCCGTCGCGCTCCAGGTCTTCCGGGACGCCTCCTACATGCTCGACCTGCCCGTCGCGCCGCTCGTGGGCGCCACGGTGATCACCGACTCGGCGTGGAACAAGATCTCGCCCGCCGATCGCGAGCAGATGCTCACGGTGGCCCGGCAGATGGAGAAACAGATCGGGGACCAGGCGCCCGGCCTCGACGCGAAATCGATCGACGAGATGAAGAAGACGGGCGTTCTGAAGCTGGTCTCTCTCGATCCCGCGGACACGGCCACGTTCCGAGCCACGGTCGACAAGATGACGAACAACCAGCGCGGCGTCCTGGTGCCGGCCGACGTCTTCGATCTGGCGGTCAAGGAGCGCGACGCGTTCCGGAAGGCCAGGGGCGGACGTGACTGAGCTGCCGGCGCCCCGCTCGACCGGCGTCTTCTCGCGTATCGAAGACGCCGTCGCCACGATGGCCACGCTCGGCGTCGTGCTCCTGCCGCTGGCCGAAGTCGTGCTTCGGAGGCTCTTCGGCACGGGCATCCCCGGCGCCGCGCCGTTCACGTCGCACCTGACGCTCGTGGTGGGCCTGGCCGGCGCCGCCATCGCGGCCCGCGAAGGCAAGCTGCTCGCGATGGCCACGGGCTCGCTGCTGCCGGAGGGCTGGGCACGCGACGCCGCCAGAATCGCTTCCGCTCTCGTCGGCTCCGCGGTGGCCGCCGTGCTCGCCCTCGGCGGCGTGCGCCTGCTCCAGGTGCACCGGGAGGCGGACAAGATCATCGCCCTCGGCGTGCCGGTCTGGCTCGTGGACCTGTCGTTCCCGATCGCCTTCGGCCTGATCGCCCTGCGCCTGGTGTGGCAAGCCTCTCCGCGGTTCAGCCTGCGGGCCTTCGCCGCCCTTGGAATCGTGGCGGGCGTGTGGATCAGCCGCCATCCGGAGCTCCTCGACGGCGTCTCGGCCTGGCCGGGCATCGCCCTGCTCATCCTGGCGGCCGTCGCCGGCATGCCGATCTTCGCCTTGCTCGGCGGCGCGGCGGTCTTCCTGTTCCTCGCCCAGGGCGACGCCCCGGCCAACGCGATCATCGGCAGCTACGACCAGCTGACGTCGGCGGACCTGCCGGCCCTCCCGCTCTTCACGCTGGCCGGGTTCCTGCTGGCCGAGGGCCGCGCGTCCGAGCGCCTGCTGCAGCTCTTCCGCGCGTGCTTCGGGTGGATGCCCGGCGGCACGGCCGTCGTGACGGCGGCGCTGTGCGCCTTCTTCACCGTGTTCACCGGCGGGTCCGGCGTGACGATCCTGGCGCTGGGCGGGCTCCTGCTGCCCGCGCTCCTCGCCGACAAGTACCGCGAGTCGTTCTCGCTCGGCCTGCTGACCGCCTCGGGATCGCTGGGCCTGCTGTTCCCGCCCGCCCTGCCGCTGATTCTCTACGGCATCGTCGCCGGGGTCGCCATCGGCGACCTCTTCCTGGGCGGCCTGCTGCCGGGGTTCGTCATGCTGACGTTCCTCGCCCTGCTCGGTGTTCGCGAGGGCCTCGCCTCCGGGTCGAGCCGGACGCCGTTCCGGCTCCGGGCTGCGGCCGGGGCGGCCTGGCGGGCGAAGTGGGAACTGCTGATGCCGGTGGTGATCCTCGGGTCGCTGCTCGTCGGCGCCACGACGGTGCAGTCGTCGGCCCTGGCCGCGCTGTTCGCCCTCGTCGTCCAGCGGTTCGTGCAGCGCGAGTTGAACACCTTCGGCGACATGCGGCGCGTCGTGAGCAACGCGATCTCGGTGATCGGCGGCGTCCTCGTGATCCTGGCGGTGGCGGTCGGGTTCACCACGTACCTGATCGACGCGCAGGTGCCGACGACGATGGTGGAATGGGTGCGCGCGAACATCGAGTCGCCCATCCTCTTCCTCCTGGCGCTGAACCTGTTCCTGATCGTCGTCGGCTGCCTGATGGACATCTTCTCGGCCATCGTGGTGGTCGTGCCGCTCATCGTGCCCATCGCACAGGTCTACGGGATCGACCCCGTGCACCTCGGCGTGATCTTCATCGCGAACCTCGAGCTGGGATACATCACGCCGCCTGTCGGGTTGAACCTCTTCCTGTCGTCGTACCGGTTCAACAAGCCCCTGATGCAGATCGCCCGGGCGACGCTGCCGATGCTCGGCGTGCTGGCGGTCGGGGTGCTGCTCATCACGTACGTGCCCTGGCTGACGACCGGGCTTCTCGGATTGCTGGGCCGAGGGCAGCCTTAGGCAGAATTCAGAATTCAGAAGCCAGAATCCAGAATTCGGAACACGGACCCGCAGCGGGCCGGCGGGTGCGGCACCCAGCCGGCCCTTCCGTGTTTCCTGTTCCTGGCCCCCGCCTTCGCCAAACGGCCTGCCGGCCGGCTTCGGCGCGCCAAGCTCCGCCTTCGCTAAACGGCCTACCGGCCTGCCATGACCGAGCGCGCGGGCAGCCGCGAGCCGAATGGCCAGCTTCGGCGGGCAAGCTTCGTCCCTCGCATCCGCCCGACTAGCGCCTAGCGCCCAGCCCCTAGCCCCTAGTAAGATGCGCCCATGCGATCCCGATCCTTCGCCGCCATCTTCGTTATCAGCGCATTCGTCATTGCCGCCGCCGTGGCGTCGGTTGCTCAGCGCGGCCCGGCCCCGCCGGCGTGGCCTGGCAGCCTCGGAAAAGGTGTGACGCTTTTGCCCAACGGCTGGAAGATCCAGCCGGCGGGCCGGCACATGGCCGTCGGCGACCTCCCGCTCGCCATGGTGGAGTCGCCCGACGGCGACTTCCTCGTCGTCACGAACAACGGCTACGCGAAGCCGACGCTCACGGTCGTCGACCTGAAGGCGGGCTCGGTGAGTTCCCGCGTGAACCTCGAGCACGCGTGGCTGGGCCTCGCGTGGCACCCGGATGGCCGGCGGCTCTTCTCGTCCGGGGCCGGCCAGACCACGATCAACGAGTTCTACTGGGCTTCGAACCGGCTCACGCCTGGCGCCGTTTACGCGCTCGGCCGCGACACGCAGCGGCCGATGCCCGGGATCAATCGCCCCGAGCCGGTCGAGCAGAGTTTCGTCGGCGGCGTCGCGGTGTCGCCGGACGGGCGCTTTCTCTACGCCGTGCACGTGCTCGGCGAGGCGCTGACGGTCCTCGATCTCAAGACCGGGCTGGTCAAGGAGACGGTTGAACTCGGGGCGGAGCCGTACACCTGCGTCGTGTCGCCCGACGGCGCGACCGTGTACGTGTCCCTCTGGGGCGGGGCCAAAGTCCTGGCCTTCGACGCCCTGACGCTCGAGAAACGGGGCGAGGTGGCGGTCGGCGAGCATCCGAACGCCATGGTGTGGTCGAAGGACGCGGCGCGCCTGTTCGTGGCGTGCGCCAACACCAACACGGTCTGGGTGATCGACGCGGCGGCGAAGACGGCGAAGGAGCAGATCTCGATCGCGCTCTTCCCGAACGCGCCCCCGGGGGCGACACCCAACGGCCTGGGGCTCGCTCCCGACGGGACGCGCCTGCTCGTCGCGAACGCCGACAACAACGCGGTGGCCGTCGTCAACGTGAGCGACCCGCAGCGCAGCATCGTCGAGGGGTTCATCCCCACCGGGTGGTATCCGACCGCCGCGCAGTTCAGCAAGGACGGATCGAAGATCTTCGTGCTGAGCGGCAAGGGCCTGACGTCGCTGCCGAACCCGCGCGGGACGCAGCCCGGCATCCCGGGCTCGGACGGCCAGTACAGCGGGTCGATGCTCCAGGGTTCGCTCTCGGTGCTCGCGGTGCCCGACACCGCAGCGCTGGCCGCCATGACCAAGGCCGTGTACGCCCTGACGCCGATGACGAGCGCGGGCATCCTGTCGCCCGCGGCCCCTCCGGCCGTGTCGCCGATCCCGAAGAAGGTGGGCGGCGCGTCGCCCATCAGGCACGTCTTCTACGTGATCCGGGAGAACCGGACGTACGACCAGATCCTGGGCGATCTCGAGCGCGGCAACGGCGACCCGAACCTCTGCCTCTTCGGCGAGGAGGTCACGCCGAACGCGCACGCCCTCGCGCGCGAGTTCGTCCTGCTCGACAACTTCTACGTGGACGCCGAGGTCAGCTACGACGGCCACGCCTACTCCACCGGCGCCTACGCGACCGACTTCGTGGAAAAGATCTGGCCGACCAACTACGGCGGCCGCGGGGCGCGCTACCTCAGCGAGGGCGGCGGCGAGATGCGGAACGCGTACGGCAACGTGGCGGCGCCGATGCACGGCTACATCTGGGATGCCTGCACCAGGGCCGGCGTGAGCGTCCGCAGTTACGGCGAGTTCACCGAGTACGCGCCCGAGCCGGAGGGCGGCGCGCCCCCGGGTCCCCGCTTGACCGTGGCGAGGGTGCCCGGGCTCGAGGGGCGCATCCACCCGACCTACCCGCCGTACGACTTGACCATTCCGGACAACGTGCGCGTGGACGCGTGGCTGGACGAGTTCCGCCGGTTCGAGAAAGATGGCGGCCTCCCCCGCTTCAACATCATCAGGCTGGGCAACGATCACACGGCCGGCACGCGGGCCGGCTACCCGACGCCCCGCGCGATGATCGCCGAGAACGACACGGCGCTCGGCCGCATCGTGGACGCCATCAGCCACAGCGTCTACTGGAAGGAGTCGGCGATCTTCGTCCTCGAGGACGACGCCCAGAACGGACCGGATCACGTGGACGCGCACCGCTCGCCGGCCTTCGTCATCAGCCCCTTCGTCAGGCGCGCGACGGTGGACAGCACGATGTACTCCACGTCGGGCATGCTGCGGACGATGGAACTCATCCTCGGGCTCCCGCCGATGAGCAACTACGACGCGGCGGCCACGCCGATGTACAACGCCTTCCAGGCCACGCCCGTGCTGACCCCCTACACGGCGCGGCCGGCGCGGATCGACGTCACCGAGAAGAACGCCGTGAACGCCTGGGGCGCTGCGGCCTCTGCGGCGATGAACATGGCCGAGGCGGACCTCTGCCCCGATCTCGAACTGAACGACATCGTCTGGCGGTCGGTCCGGGGCGCGGACCATCCGATGCCGCCGCCCGTGCGGGCCGCCTTCGTGCGCGTGCTGCCAGGCGAGGACGACGAGGACGAAGAGCGCGAGGACCAGGAGGGCCCTGCGGGGAACCGCAGGTAGCGCGACCGGCGCGGGCCGCGTCCCGCGCCAGCCATCGCGAAGCCGGACCAAGCCGCCCCGGCGAGGGAGGGTGCCCGCGCGCCCGCCCGGACCGGGGTGGCCCATGTACGGGCAGCAGGGGCGCGAGCGGCAGGCGGCACCCGTACAAAGAAACAGCCCACCGGTTGATTCCCCAACGGCAACGGGCCCCCATCCGTTTCCGCCAGAGCCCAACCGGTGGGCTCATGCCCCTCTAATACGCAAGTGAGATGCCAAGTTTCGATCCAACGAAACAGGCCTGATAAGGCCAGATTCGTTGATTGTTGCGATCCATTGCGGTAGCGGAATTATCGGATTTCCGTCAGTTGCCGGTGAGAGCGCCGGTCGTCCGGCAACGGACTCCCAACATCACTCCCTGACAGCCCGCCTGAAGGCTCAAGCCGGACCCACCAGGACGAGCGTCCGGAGCGGCGATCCGTCCAGAAAATCGACCAGCTTGGTGTCCATCCGCGGCGCGCTGGCCAGCACGCGTGTCCGCACCGGCAGGCGCTCCCTCACCGCGGCGTACTCCTCGTCGGTCATCACGCAGAGCCCCCGCGGATGAGCCAGCAGGAAGTCGGTGAGCTGCCGCTCTTCGAAGAGCTGGTCGATGTGGCGCCGCAGGTAGAACACCAGGCTGGGGGCCGCGACCTTGTAGGTGCTGACGGCCGCCTGGGGCTCCCCGGATGCCTCGACGGCCCGGGCGAGCTGGGAGACGGGCTTGTAGCGCTCGTAGTCCGGCAGGGCCCAGCCGACGATGATCCACAGGCTGAGGGTGACGACAGCCGCCAGCCC
>CAZBIP010000060.1:0-1095 GCA_964491885.1 uncultured Vicinamibacterales bacterium | reverse complement strand
CCGTGACGAGTCCGCCGACGAGAGGCGCCGCGGCCACGACGAAGGGCAGCACGTACAGGTCCTGCTGCCCGTTCGAGAGCGAAAAGAACGCGACGATGAGCGCGATCCACAGGCCGAGGAGCAGCCGGATCCGCTCGGGACCGGCCGGCCCGGCGGACTCGGGCGCGCCCCACGCCCGGGCCCAGCCCTTCCCGGCCAGGATGGTCCGCCACGGCACGAGGGCGAGCGCAGCCGGCAGCAGCAGCGACCAGGGGAAGTAGAAGTCCCCGAACACCACGGGCAGGTAGAACAGCGGCCCGCGGTCCGGCGCGCCGACGCCCGACGCGAACCGCGCGACGTTCTCGCGCAGCAGGAACGACGAGATGGCGTCCCAACCCTCCTGGGCATAGAGGGCCGCGTAGTACGGCACGACGATCGCCGCGATCACGACAGCCCCCGCGGGCAGCATCAGCGTCCCGACGGTGCGGAGACGGCCGCTCGCGGCCAGGTATCCGGCGAAGACGAGGGCGGGAATGGCGATCGCGACCGGCCCCTTGGTCATCACGCCGAGGCCGATCGCCGCGTACATCGCGAGCAGCCACCCGCGGCGCCTCCCTGGCTTGCCTTCGGTCTCCGCCAGTGCGAAGCACAGCAGCGCCAGCCCCACGAACATCGTCGTGTAGATGTCGATGATGATGCGGCGCGAGAAGAGGAGGACTCGCGGGGAGGCGGCCAGCGTGATCGCCGCGGCAAATCCCGCGCCGGAGGAGAAAGCCAGCCTGCCGAGGAGGTACGCCGTCAGGAGGATGACGGCCGCGCCCAGGGCGATGGGCAGCCGCGCGGCGAAGAGCGAGATCCCGAACGTCTTGTAGCTCGCCGCCACCACCCAGTACGACAGGGGCGGCTTGTTCAGGCGGGGCTCGTGATTGAACGTCGGGCTGATGTAGTTGCCCGACTCGATCATCTCGATGGGCGTCCGGGTGTAGAACGCCTCGTTCGCGTCGATGATCGACGTGGCGCCGAGGTTGACGAAGTACGGCACCACGGCCGCTGCCAGGAGCACGACGAGCAGGAGCCGGCGGCCGCGCATCGGCCCATCGTACCATCGCCGGCGCC
>CAZBIP010000059.1:603-16682 GCA_964491885.1 uncultured Vicinamibacterales bacterium | reverse complement strand
CCCTCGCGCACGTCGTCGATCGCGGCAGGCAGGGCCGCCCGCACCGCCGGGTGCGCGCGGAACCGCTCGCGCAGCCCGGCCTCGACGCGCTCCCGCATCCACGACTCCGCCTGCTGCCGGCGGCGCACGGCGAACCGGCCGCTCGATTCCTGCGCGGCGCGGAACCGCGACACGGCCTCGTCGAACGCCTCCAGTCCCTTCCCCGTCAAGGCGCTCAGCGCCAGCACTTCCGGGCGCCAGCCGGCGTCCGCGCCCGCCGGCTCCTCGGCGCGCCCGTGCAGGCCCAGCAGCCGCAGCGAGGACGTGATCTGCGCGCGCGCCTTCATGGCCGCGGTCTCGTCGAGGTCGGCCTTGTTGACCACGATGAGGTCGGCCAGTTCGGTGACGCCCTTCTTGATGGCCTGCAGGTCGTCGCCGGCGTTCGGCAGCTGCACCAGCACGAACATGTCGGTCATGCCCGCGACGGCGATCTCGCTCTGGCCCACGCCGACGGTCTCGACGATCACCGCGTCGTAGCCGGCCGCCTCGACCGCGATCATGGCCTCGCGCGTCTTGTCCGCGACGCCGCCCAGCGTGCCGGACGAGGGGCTGGGCCTGATGAACGCGCGCTCGTCGGCCGAGAGCCGCTCCATTCTCGTCTTGTCGCCGAGGATCGACCCGCCGGAGACGCTGCTGGACGGATCGACGGCCAGCACGGCCACGCGGCGCCCCCCGGCGACGAGGCGCAGGCCGAGGGCCTCGATGAGGGTGCTCTTGCCGGCCCCGGGCACGCCGGACACGCCGAGGCGGAACGACCGCCCGCTCGCCGGCAGCAACGCGTCGAGCACGTCGTCGGCGCGGGCGCGATCGGCGGCGCGGGTCGATTCGAGGAGCGTGATGGCCCTGGCGAGGGCACGCCGCTCTGCCGGGCCCGGCTTGCCCAGGAGCGCGTCCACCAGCGTGCGGTCGCCGGGAATCAGCATGGGCCGGGCCGGTTCCCTACTTGCCCGCCTGAGCCTGCCGGATCTGCGCGAGCACGTCCTTCGCGCTCACGGGGATCGGCGTGCCAGGCCCGTAGATGCCCTTGACGCCGGCCTGGTACAGCTCGTCGTAGTCCTGCCGCGGGATGACGCCGCCGACAAAGACGATGATGTCGCCGGCGCCGAGCGTCTTCAGCTCGGCGACGACCGCCGGCACGAGCGTCTTGTGGCCCGCCGCCAGGGTGCTGACGCCGATGGCGTGGACGTCGTTCTCGACGGCCTGGCGGGCGCACTCCTCGGGCGTCTGGAACATCGGGCCGATGTCCACGTCGAACCCCAGGTCGGCGAGCGCGGTCGCCACGACCTTGGCGCCGCGGTCGTGGCCGTCCTGCCCGAGCTTCGCCATCATGACGCGCGGGCGTCGGCCGTGGGCTTCCGCGAACGCGGCGACCTCCGCCTGCAGCTCGGTCCAGCCCGGCGCGGCGTCGTAGGCGGAGGCGTACACGCCCGTCACCTTGTGCGTGTCGGCCCGATGGCGCCCGAAGGCCTTCTCGAGGGCGTCGCTCACCTCGCCCACCGTCGCGCGCAGGCGGACGGCCTTGACGGTGAGATCGACGAGGTTGCCCTCGCCGGCCCGCGCCGCGCCGGTGAGGGCGTCGAGCGCGGCCGCCACGGCCGCGCCGTCGCGCGCGGCCCTGATCGCCGCGAGGCGCGCGATCTGGCCCTCGCGCACCTTCACGTTGTCGACCTCGCGCGATTCGATCGCGTCCTCCTGGGCCCGCTTGTACTTGTTCACGCCGACGATCACGTCGCGGCCCGCGTCGATGCGCGCCTGGGTCTCGGCGGCCGCCGCCTCGATCTTCAGCTTCGCCCAGCCCGAGTCCACGGCCTTCGTCATGCCGCCCATGGCCTCGACCTCCTCGATGATCGCCCACGCGGCGTCGGCCATCTGGTGCGTGAGCGCCTCCATCATGTAGCTCCCCGCCCACGGATCGACGACGCTCGTGATGTGCGTCTCCTCCTGGATGATGAGCTGCGTGTTGCGGGCGACGCGCGCGCTGAACTCGGTGGGCAGCGCGATGGCCTCGTCGAAGCTGTTGGTGTGCAGGCTCTGGGTGCCGCCGAACACGGCGGCGAGGGCCTCGATGGTCGTGCGCACGATGTTGTTGTACGGGTCCTGCTCGGTGAGGCTCCACCCGGAGGTCTGGCTGTGCGTGCGCAGCATCAGGCTCTTGGGCTTCTTCGCGCCGAAGCCCTTCATGATGCGCGCCCACAGGAGGCGCGCCGCGCGCATCTTGGCGATCTCGAGGTAGAACGGCATGCCGACGCCCCAGAAGAAGCTGAGGCGCCCGGCGAACTCGTCCACGTCCAGGCCGCGCGCGATCGCGGTCTTCACGTACTCCCGGCCGTCGGCCAGCGTGAACGCCATCTCGAGCGCGGGGCTCGCGCCGGCTTCCTGCATGTGGTAGCCGGAGATGCTGATCGAGTTGAACTTCGGCATGTGCCGCGCGGTGTACTCGATGATGTCCGCCACGATGCGCATCGAGGGTTCCGGCGGGTAGATGTACGTGTTGCGGACCATGAACTCCTTGAGGATGTCGTTCTGAATGGTCCCCGCGAGCTGCGCCTGCGGCACGCCCTGCTCTTCCGCCGCGACGATGTAGCCCGCCAGCACCGGCAGCACGGCGCCGTTCATCGTCATCGACACGCTGACCGTGTCGAGGGGGATCCCGTCGAAGAGGATCTTCATGTCCTCGACCGAGTCCACCGCCACGCCCGCCTTGCCGACGTCCCCCGTGACGCGGGGGTGATCGCTGTCGTAGCCGCGGTGCGTCGCCAGGTCGAAGGCCACGCTGACGCCCTGCTGGCCCGCGGCGAGGTTGCGGCGGTAGAACGCGTTCGATTCCTCGGCGGTCGAGAAGCCGGCGTACTGGCGGATGGTCCACGGCCGGCCGGCGTACATGGTGGCCTGCGGCCCGCGCACGAAGGGCTCGAAGCCCGGAAGGGTGTCCGTGTACGGCAGGCCCTCGGTGTCGGCAGCGGTATAGAGGGGCTTGACGGTCAGCCCGTCGGGCGTGATCCAGTTGAGCGACTCGACCTTGCCGCCGGGCGCGGATTTCGCCGCCGCCTTCAGCCACTGGTCGAGCGTCGCCTTGTCGAACACGGGGTGGTCGGACACGGGCGTCTCCTTGGGGCATCCGATTTTACCGCCTGTCATGCGGCCCGCCCAAATCGACCCTCGCGGGGCCGCGACCGGAGGCCGGGGGTTCCCGGTCACCTGCAGGGGCTGCCGTGTTACGCTCACGGGCGCGACATGACCGACGCGGCTCCGACACGCCCGGCTCCCGACGCAAAGGCGGCAGCGCCTGACGCGAGTCCACCGCCAGCCGCACCGCCGACTCGGGCCCGGACGCCGCGCGCCCCCGCCCGCGAGATCTTCGGCTGGGCCATGTTCGACTTCGCCAACTCCAGCTACACCACCGTCATCGTCACCGTCGTGTTCAGCGTGATCTTCCCGCGGCTGGTGGTGGGCGACGGCCCGGAGTTCCGCCACGGCAACCTGTTGTGGAGCGTGGCGCTGTCGGTCAGCTACGGGCTGGTCGTGCTGACGGCCCCGCTGCTCGGCGCGATCATGGACTTCCGGGCCGCGAAGAAGCGGTTCCTGTTCGGGAGTTACCTGCTGACGGTCGCGGCGACGGCGGCGCTCTACTTCGTGACGCCGGCGCACGTCGGGCTCGGCATGGTGCTCGTCGTGCTGTCGAACTACGGGTTCGCCGTCGGCGAGTCGTTCACCTCGAGTTTCCTGCCGGACCTGGGGCCGCCGGAGGAACTCGGGAAGATCTCGGGGTACGCGTGGGGCCTCGGGTACATCGGCGGCGTGACGTGCACGGCGATCGTGATCGCGGTCGTCGGCGAGCAGACGGCGGCGAACTTCGGGCGGGTGCGGCTCGTCGGGCCGATCACCGCGCTGTTCTTCCTCGTGGCCGCGATCCCCACGTTCCTGTTCCTGCGCGAGCGAGGCACGCCGAAGGCGCTCCCGCCGGGCGAGTCCCTGCTCGGCGCCGGCGTCCGCCGCCTGCTGGCCACGGGGCGCGCGATCGGCGGCTTCCGCGACCTGCTGGTGTTCTTCGCCGCCTACTTCTTCGCGATGGCCGGATTGTCGATCGTCATCGCGTTCGCGTTCATCTACGGCGACCAGGTGATCGGCTGGAGCCCGACGAGCCTGATGCTGATGTTCGTCGTCACGAACCTGACGGCGAGCGCCGGCGCGGTCGGCTTCGGGTTCCTGCAGGCGCGCTGGGGCCACCTCCGCACGTTCAACCTGACGCTGGCGATCTGGGTGGCGGCGGTGGTGGGGATCTGGGGCACACCGGGGATCGCGAGGTGGCTCCACGAGTCGTTCGGCGTCGCGTGGACGGCCGAGCACATCTTCCTCGGGGTGGGCGCGGTGGCGGGTCTCTGCCTCGGCGCCACCCAGTCGGCGAGCCGGACGATCGTGGCGGTGTTCAGCCCGGAGTCCAAGTCGGCGGAGTTCTTCGGGTTCTGGGGCCTGTTCGGCAAACTGGCGGCGATCGTCGGCCTGCTCTCCATCGGCGCCCTGCAGGCGCGGTTTGGCCTGCGGTCCGCCGTGCTGCTCTGCTCGCTGTTCTTCCTGGCGGCCATGCTCGCCACGCTGTTCGTCGGCGAGGCCCGCGGCCGTGCCGCGGCGGCGGCGTTCGAACGGCCGCCGCGCGCGTGACCCGGGTTGGCAGTTCCTGCCACCCGATCGCGCCGGAACGTGGCAGATTCCGCGACGTCGATCTCGGCCCCTCTCGAACACCCGCGGAATCCGGCCTCCGTCCCGACGGTCGCGGCGGCACCCGGCTTGCAGAAGTCCCGTCAGCCCGGACCGACGCTCACCGGGGAAGATAGGAGTTGACATGTTGCAAGCATGCGCGCATGCTATTGACATGCCCGTAATGATCCAGCTGCGCAATGTCCCCGACGACCTGCACCGACGCCTGAAAGCGCGCGCCGCCATGGAGGGTATGACCTTGTCCGACTACTTGATTGCAGAAGTCGCCCGCGCCGCGTCGAGGCCGACCCCGGCCGAGATGCGCGCGCGCTTGCGCTCACGCACGTCCGTCGAGCCGCGGGTGCCGCCCGCCGAGGCGGTGCGCGCCGCCCGGGACGCGCGGTGATTGTCGTCGACGCGTCGGTGATTGTCGTCGACGCGTCGGTGATCCTCGAGGTGCTGCTGGGCACGCCAGCCGGGCGCGCGGCCGAGGGGCGGCTGTTCGGCCGGCGCGCCTCGCTGCACGCGCCGCACCTGATGGACGTCGAGGTGGCGAACGTGCTCCGGCGCTACTGGACGACGGGCGAGTTGGAGCTCGGGCGGGCGGCGGAGGTCATCGAAGACCTCGCGGACCTGCCGATCGCGCGCCACGAGCACGCGCTGCTTTTGCCCCGCATCTGGCAGCTCCGCGGCAGCCTCACGGCGTACGACGCCACGTACGTCGCGCTGGCCGACGCGCTCGACGCGACGCTCGTCACCCGCGACGCGAAGCTGGCGCGCGGGGCGGGGCCAGCCCGGGTGTCCCTCCTCGAGTAGGCGGCACGAACCCGGCGGGGTCGGACCCCGGAACCCGAGGTCTGACCCTGCCGGCCCCTGCTCGACCGCGCGCTGCCAGGACTGCTCCCGGTTCGTGACTCGGGTGGTGGCGTTACCACGGCCGCCGCGGCTCGGGGCAGAAACCATCCTCGAACCCGCGGGCGCGCTCGCGGCGATCGAGCGGGTCGGTCCTGACCGGCGTGTCGGGCAGGACGCCTAGCCGGACGAGCTGCGCGCGGTACTCGTAGCGGATGCTGATCGATGCCGCCGGAGACGTTTCGAGGTCGAGGTGGACCTGGCGCACACCGTGGTCGATCCGCTTCCCGATCCCGGTGGCCGCGTAGTCGTCCATCGCGGCCCGCCGTGCCAGCGTGCCGCCGGACTCCGGCGGCGCGCTTTTCGTCTCCGCCGCCGGCGCGCCGGCGGCGCTCCCCGCTTCGTTCGCCGATGGCGCGGGCGATCCGGCGCGGGACTCGGCCCGCTGCTGCGGACCGGCGTCCGGCGTACTCGAACCCGCGTCGCGAGGCCGCCAGACCGGCACGACGGGCGGGCGCGGCCGCTCGCGGAAGAACACGGCCGTGATGACGCCAAGGTCGTGCGTCTTCCCCAGCCACGCGCCGTAGGACCGCTCCTCGCTCGTGAACTCGAACCGCCGCGCGTGATCCAGGCTCGTCTGCCAGCCGCTGATGGTGACGGCGTCGTAGGGCTCGATCACCCACTTGCGGGCGCTGGCCGCGTTCGTGTGCCGGGCGTCGATCGTGTTCAGCCCGTCCACCGCCAGGGCCACCGCCACGCGCACGGGGTACGGGTTCCGGATCCGGATCTCGTACTCCCTGCCCTTCAGCGCCTCGACGTAGAGCGTTCCTCGGGAGGGATGGACCTGCAGGGGCCGGCCGCCAACGAGCACATCGATCGAGGGCCGGGGGCCGGGGCCCGGCGACGCGGTTGCCGGCAGGAACGATCCAGCGGCAAGCAGGGCGGCGAACGCAGCGGTCGTGATTCCGTGTCTCATGTCGTCCTCCTGCATGGAGAACGACGTGCCGCGGGTTTCTTGCAGGCGGGCCGTCCGTGTTACGGCGGACCGGCCGGCGCGAGCGCCTCGACCCCTGCGATCCACGGCTCGAAACGCCTCCCCCACTTCACCGTCACCCGGTAGCGGGGCTCGCGAAGCGGCGGCGGCCACACGCCGGGAGCGTGCTCCGTCTGGAAGCGTTCCAGCGACGCCCGCCACTCGCGCGGCACGTTGATCGCAGCCGGCGCCACGGCCACGATGCGGCCCGTCACGAACGGGGGCTGACCCTGGTTGGCGACGTACCGCAGGGATGCGAGGGCCTCGACGATGGCCACACGGCGGCGGTCCGGGTGCCGCCGGCGGAGCGCCGACGGATCGTTGTCCACGTCGATGGCGACCAGGCGCGTGTCGAGCGCCGCGTCGGGTTCCCTCGCGTCCTGCAGTTGCGCCTGCCACGCGTCGCCTTCGTACTCGAGCGCCGCGTAGGTGGTCCGCGGCAGCTGCGCCTGGTATCGCCGGGCCTGTTCCGGGGAAACCGGCGTGCGGCAGCCGAACCCGATCGCCCGCAGTCTCGCGCAGTCGAACCAGCCGGGATCTTCGATCTCCGGTTCACCGGAACCGGTGACGGGCCCCTTCCTGCGCCGTTCGAACACGATCTCCAGCGCGAGCGACGAGTTGTCGGCCTCCCGTGCCGGCAGGCGCAGCTCGCGTTCCGTCAGCTCGAGCACGGCCTCGGGCTCGCCCGCTCGATTCGCCACGGCCAGCGCCCACGCACCGAGGGTCGTCGCGATGACGAGCGCGCCCGCCCACCACAGCCCGTGCCCCCTCATCTCACGCCCTCCTCTGCCCCGAGCGCAGGCGCCCGAGGAGGATCAGGGCGGTGACGGCGATCCCGCCCAGCACGAGGAAGAACAGATAACGCGGCATCCAGTCCCACCACCAGTCGAAGCACTTCGCGCAGAGGAACACGACGAGGAACCCGGCCGCCGCGTGGACGAACCCGGGCCAGCCTCTCTTGAGCCCCAGCCAGACGGCGCCGCCGCCGAGCGCGAAACCGGCGGCATCGTAGAACTTCCCGACGAGGCTCGCCGGGAGCGGGAGGTAACTGAAGGTCTCACTCCAGGTGGAGAGGAAGAGCAACGGGACGAGCAGCGCGGTGAGCCCGGCCAGCCTCCACACGTCGGGGAATCCCGCGTGCTGCCGGTTCAGCGCCAGCGGCGCGGCCGCGATCGCCAGCGCGCCCAGGGGCAGCAGCGGCTCGGGCCTGGCGAGCGCCGCGTTGATGTCCAGGCCGGCCGCGCCGTTCGCAATCGCGCACGCCGAGTACATCGCCATCGCGAGGCCCGCGGCGAGCAGGACCCGCAGCCCGTACCGATACGCGACGAGGAGCGCGAACGCCGCCCAGAGCGCAAACGCAAAGGGCGACGGCCGCATGTTGAAGATCGCGCCGACGACACCGACGTCGAGGATGAACGCGGCGGTCGCGGTGACGGCCAGGATGGACGCCACGTACAGCGTCCGCTCGCGGCGCGCGGCGAATTCGGTGGCGGCGAGCAGCAAGAGCGGCGCCGCCGTGAGCGCCGTCACCTGCGCGGGCGTCGCCAGGAGCCCCCAGATGCGGTAGAAGAAGAAGACGACCGCCGCGCTGAGGGTGACGGCCCCGAGCAGCGTCGCGACGCGCATCCCCAGCGACATGCGCCGCTGGCGCTCGCTGCGGTCCACGTCGAACCGCGCCGCGAGGCGGTCGAGCAACGCGCCGTGGTGCGCGTCCAGCCGCCCGCGGTCGCCCTCGCCGAGCCGCAGCACGCCGCCGCGCTCGAGATCGGCAAGCTCCTCCCGGAACGCCGCGATCCTGTCGGCGCGCCGCTGGGCCTCGGCACGCGTCCACGAAGGGTCGTCGTCCGCCGGCGTCGGCGTCATGGGAAGGATGCCCCCGCAGTCCTGGCAAACGCGGTACGCGCGGATGTTACCGCCAGACGGCGGGACCAGGCAAACGCCCCCCCACGCCTCCGCCCAGGCATGCTCACACCGGAATCGGAAAGTGTCTCCGATTCGGGAATCGGAAAGTGTTTCCGATTCGCGAATTGGAAAGTGTCTCTGATTCGCGAATCGGGAAGTGTCTCCGATTCAGGGGGCGGGCGGTCAGGCCGCGGGCACCCGACCGACGAGCACCCTGGCGATCGCGGCGCCGGACCGGACGACGGTCCGCCAGATGCCGGGAGCGGCGGCGCCGAGGATGGCCGCCACGAGCGGCGTCGCGTCGGCCCGGCTCGCCGCATAGGCGGCCGCGAGCAGCCCGCCGACGAGCGGGTGGCCGGCGAACTTCAGCAGGTAGGCGGGGTCACGGAAATCGACACGGCGCCGGTTCCGCGGCACCCCGGCGAGTGCCGCGTAGTCCAGGACGCTGATCGCGAACCCCGCCCCGGTGGCCCAGAGAAACGCCGCCATCGTGCTCATGCCGCCGCTGGTCACCTCCGGACCTACGACAAGTCGAGCGCTTCCAGGTACCGCGCGGCGAGGCTCGTCGTCTCGCGATAGTGTGTACGCGTCGAGTAGAGGTCGCTGCCGTCCTCGCCCGCGGCGGGCGAGACGATGACCGCCGCCGAGCCTGACCGCAGGACGGCCTGCACGCGATCGAGCGGGATGCCGGTCGCGGCGCTGAGGTCAGCGGCCGAACGCCAGGTCTCGGGCGCCCGATCGATCGCCGCGAGCACGAGGCGCTCGTCCAGCCTGGCGGTCCACCTCGACCAGGTGGACGCATCCCCCTGCGGCACCGGCGGTTCCGCCGGGCGGAATTCTGCTGGCTGCTGCGCCACGACCCTCCCCCGCGGCCATCCTAAGCGCGGGGATCCACGGACGCAACCCGAAATCAAGCCTGTCCCGAAATCAGTGTGCAACTTCGGCCGGGCCCGGCTGCGCCGGCCACGGGTCGGGCCCCTGACGGCGCCCGCCAGGAACCAGTCTGCGCCCCCTTCCTCCCTGCTGGAACCCGGACCCCGGAGGTCTCCGACGCCCCCCATTCCGGGCTCCGCTCCATCCGGCTGGATCGTCGCGGCGCCGTCCGGTAGACTGGAACCAGGGGTCGCACGCGGCGGGTGCGGTGCCGCCGCTATCCGGCGCCCATCGGGCAAGTCCCGCTCACCCTTTTCCCCCAACCGGAGCGCATGGCATGTCCGTGGTTGGCGTCGACATCGGCGCGCTGTTCCTCAAGGCCGTCCGGCTCGATGACGAGGGCCGGGTGGTCGCGAGCGTCTACGAACGGCACCGAGGCGAGCCCGCCGGCGTGCTGGCGGAGGCATTCGACCGCCTCGGGGTCCAGCCCGACGATCCTGTCGGCGTGACCGGCAGCAACGGCGAGCTCTTCGCGCTCCAGCTGAAGGTCCCCTACCGGGACGTCACCCTCTGCCAGATCGACGCCGTCCGCCGCCTCGCGCCCGACGCCCTGGCGATCATGGACATCGGCGGCGGGTCGGCCACCCTCGTCCACCTGGATGGCAAGGGCAAGTTCCAGGGCTATTCCACGAACTCGCTCTGCGCAGCCGGCACGGGTTCGTTCCTCGACGAGCAGGCGGGCCGGCTCGGCATCTCGTACGACGACGCCAGAGGCTTCGCCCACAACCCGAACCCGCCGACGGTCGCGACGCGGTGCACGGTCTTCGCGAAGAGCGACCTCATCCACCGGCAGCAGGAGGGCTGCAGCCGGATGGACATGTGGTCCGGCCTCTGCCGGGGCATGACGCGGACCGTGCTCGGCACGCTCCTGAACGGCCAGCCCCTCAAGGGCAGGACGGTGCTCGTCGGGGGTGTCGCGCTGAACCAGGAGGTCGTCACCTGGCTGCAGCAGGAGTGCCCCGGCCTGATCGAGGTTCCCGACTACCCCCACCTCGTGGCGGCCCTCGGCGCGGCGCTCGCGGCGAAGCCGGCGGAGGGCGGCCTGGCGCTCGTGCCGGCGCGCGAGACGGTGGCGGCAAGCGGCAGCGCGCGGTTCCCATGGCCGCTGACGCTCGAGAAATCCACCCACCCGTCGTTCGAAACGCAGGAGAGCTACGAGGACGCGGACCTCAACGAGGTCCGGGTGACACGCTGGGACGAGGGCGCACCGGTCCGCGCGTACCTCGGCATCGACATCGGCTCGACGAGCACGAAGCTCATCCTCGTGGACGAGGCCGGCGGCGTCGTCGCCGACATCTACCGCAAGACGGGCGGCGACCCCATTGGCGCCACGAAGCTGCTGTTCCGGTCGCTGCGCGCGCTCGGGGAGCGCAAGGGGTCGGCGCTCGAGATCCTGGGCGTCGGCACGACGGGGAGCGGCCGGAAGATCGTGGGGCACGTCATCGGCGCCGACGCGATCATCAACGAGATCTCGGCCCACGTGGCAGGGGCGGCGCACGTCGATCCCACCATCGACACCATCTTCGAAATCGGCGGCCAGGACGCGAAGTACATGCACCTGGTGGACGGGCACATCCGCGACGCGAACATGAACTACGTGTGCGCGGCGGGCACGGGCTCGTTCGTCGAGGAGCAGGCGCTGAAGCTGGGCTACAAGGTGTCGGAGGCCGGCCCGGCCGTGATGGGCCTCCAGCCGCCGCGGGCGACGGACCGCTGCACGGTCTTCATGGAGCAGGACCTGGGCCTGCTCATCCGCTCGGGCTGCACGCCGCAGGAGGCGTTTGCGGCAGTGATGGTCTCGGTGGTGAAGAACTACCTGAACAAGGTGGTCGGCAACCGCTACCGCAGCCGCGACAAGATCTTCTTCCAGGGCGCGACGGCGCGGAACCCCGCGCTCGTGGCCGCGTTCGAGCGTCTGCTGGGCGTCGAGATCGTCGTGTCGCCGTACTGCCACGTGATGGGATCGTACGGCGTGGCGCTGCTGACCCGGCGCGTGATGCAGGAACAGGGGCGGACCGCGAGCGCGTTCCGGGGCCTGGATCTCGATCAGCGGGAGATCGCGCTCTCGAAAGAAACGTGCGAACTCTGCCACAACCACTGCGCCATCACGCTCGCCACGATCGACGGCGAGCCGGGGCCGTCGTGGGGGTACATGTGCGGCCGCGAGCCGGGCGAGCGGAAGGTGCGCGTCACGCCCCACAGCCGGCTGCTGAGGCGCCGCAGGCGCTACTGGCTCGAAGCCGGACGCGGCGTCGACGTCCCCGAGGACGCGCCGGTCGTCGGCATCCCCCAGGCGCTCAGCGTTTACTCCTACCTGCCGCTGTGGCGGCGGTTCTTCAACCGCCTCGGCTACCGCGTCGCGCTGTCGGGCGGCACGTCGCAGCAGGTGCGCGAGCTCGGCGGCCGGATGAGCGGCGCGGAGTTCTGCTTCCCGGCAAAGGCGTTCCTCGGCCACGTGGCGTCGCTCGCGGCGAAGGAGGGCGTCGATTTCGTCTTCCTTCCGGAGATGAAGAACGAGGTGCCGAGCGCGCACGTGACCACCTCGACGTTCTGCCCGTACGTGCAGGCGTCGCCGTCGTACGCGCGGGCGGCGCTCTCGCTGAACGCGATGGAGACCGTCCGCCTGCTGACGCCGATCATCGACCTGCGCCTGAGCGAGCGGACGCTGCTCAAGCGGCTCGCGGCCGATCTCGGCGGGCCGCTCGGGCGTTCCTCCCGCGACATCGCGGCGGCGTGGCGTGAGGCCTACGCGGAGCAGCGCGGCTTCGAGCAGCGCCTGCTCGACGAGGGACGGAAGGCCATCGAGGAGGCGCGCGCCGCCGGCGAGAAGCTGCTGGTCCTGGTCGGGCGGCCGTACAACATCTACGACAACGGACTGAACCTCGACCTGCCCGACAAGCTCGCGGAGTTCGGGCGGACGGTCCTGCCGATCGACTTCCTCACGCTGGATCTCGCGCGGCTGGGCGAGCGCTACCGCAACACGTACTGGGGCTGGGGGCAGAAGATCCTCGCCGCGCTCGAGGACGTGGCCTCGAACGACCTCCTCGACGCCGTCTACTTCACGAACTTCAGCTGCGGGCCCGACAGCTTCCTGCTGAGTTACGCGTCGGAGATCATGGGCAACAAGCCGTTCCTGGCCCTCGAACTGGACGAGCACGGGTCGGACACGGGCTACATGACGCGCATCGAGGCGTTCTTCGACGTGCTGCAGCGGCCGCGGAAGCCGGCCGCCCCCCGGCGGCCGGTCGCGCCCCTGTCGCACGACATCAACGGGCGGACGCTCTGGATCCCGGACATGCACCCGTACTCGACCGAGCTCGCGGCCGCGGCCTTCCGCGGCCAGGGCTACCGGGCGCGCGCGCTGCCGCTCGAGACCGAGCAGACGTTCGAACTGGGCCGGACCCTGACGCGCGGGTCGGAGTGCCTGCCGACCTCGCTCACGATCGGCAGCCTCCTGACGGCCATGCGCACCTCGCCGCCGGACGAGAAGCACGCCTATTTCATGGCCACCGCGCAGGGCCCCTGCCGGTTCGGGCAGTACATCACGCTGCACCGGCAGATCCTCGACCGCGAGGGTTACTCGGACGTGCCGATCCTCGCGCCGACGAGTTTCCTGGGGTACTCGCTCATCAACGAGGCGATGCGCAAGGCGCTGTTCAAGGCGCTCGTGACCGGCGACGTGCTGATGAAGGCCGGGTGCCGGGTGCGGCCGTACGAGCGCGACGAGGGCGAGACGAACTACCGGCTGGAGCGGGCGAAGGCGCGCATGGCGGAGGTCCTCGAGCGCGACGGCGACATCGTGAAGGCGCTCGCGGCCTCCGTGCGCGACATCGCGTCGGTGCCGCAGACGGGCGGCCCCCGCAAGCCCGTCGTCGGCATCGTCGGCGAGATCTACGTGCGCAACAACACCTTCGCCAACGAGCACGTCGTCCGGTCGATCGAGAAGCTCGGCGCCGAGGCGTGGATGTCGCCGCTCATCGAGTGGGTCCTCTTCACCACCTCCCCGTACAACGTGCGGGCCCACCTCGACGGGAAGATCTCGAAGGCGATGATCTCGACCTTCCTGACGTTCAAGTGGATGCAGCACTGGGAGCGCAAGCTGTACCGCGCCGCGGGCCCGCTGCTCGAAGACCGGCACGAACCGGACCTGAGCGAGGTGCTCGAGGCCGCGCAGACCGTGATGCCGGACAGCATCGGCGGCGAGGCGCTTCTGACAGTCGGGCGCACGGTCGTGTTCGCGCGGCAGAAGGCCGCGATGGTCGTGAACGTCGCGCCGTTCAGCTGCATGCCGGGCACCATCACGACCGCGCTCTTCAGGAAGGTCAGCGCCGAGACCGGCACTCCCATCGTCAACATGTTCTACGACGGGACCGGGGGCCAGAACCGCAGCCTCGAGGTCTACCTGCGGACGGCGCTGAACGCGGACGGAGCTCGGAGTGAGGCGGGCGCAGTTGGCCCGCTGACGGCCGAGCCGGGCCCGAGGGCGACTGTCGGCCGGATGCTGCCGCTCCGCCCCGCCACGGACTGACGCGGCTGGCGCGTCTGGCGTTGCCGGCAAGTCTGTAAAGGGCCCGTCAATCTCGTGTCGCCTCGCACGGCTGCCAGCCTCGTGTGCGGCGGCGGGCAGCACGCCGCCGCCGCGGCCATGTAACATATCCGCGTGACCTCCCCGATCCGCAACCTCGCCGGGTTCTCCCGCGCCATGTTCAGCAACTGGTTCTGGCACGGGCCCTTCGGCGTCGTGATCGACGCGGGTGAGGGACTCCAACTGGCGCTCGGACAGCGGATCTGGACGCCGAAAGTCGTGGCGCTCACGCACGGCCACGCGGACCACACGCTCGGCCTGCCGGGTCTGATCGCGTCGCGCCGCTACGCGAAGGGCGCGCAGGACAAGCCGCTCACCGTCGTGTTCCCGGAGGGAAACGCCGGCGTCCTCGCAGTCCGCGACCTCGTCGGCCGCATCTGGCCGCGCGAGGACTTTCCCGTGACGTGGGTGGGCGTGCGCGCCGGGGACGAGATCCGGCTCGGCAAGACGCGGATCCTGCAGGCGTTCGCCGCGACGCACGGCGGGTCGGAGCCGGCCCTCGGATACGCGGTGCTGGAGGAGCGGCGCCGCCTCAAAGCCAAGTTCTCCGGCCTGGACGAGGCCGATGTCCGGCGCCTGGCGCGCGAGGGCGGCACGCAGGCGCTGATGGAGCCGTACCGGCACGTGTGCCTCGCGCATACCGGAGACAGCATGCCGATCGAGGCGGCGCTCGCGGCCCGCGCGGACGTGCTCGTGCACGACGCCACGTTCCTCGACGCGGCGGATCGCAAGCGGCCGATCCACGCGACCACCGCCGAGGCCATCGAGGTGGGACGCGACGCCGGCGTCGGATGCCTGGTGCTCCAGCACCTGTCCATCAGGTACGAACGCGCCGCGGCGCTCGCGGCGCTCGGCGACCAGGTGGCGGCGTCCGGGTTCGCAGGCGAGTGCTGGCTCCTGGACGACGGGAGGTTCATCGATCTGCGGCGCTGAACGCCGCGGCCGGTGCGCGGCGCGGAAAAGGGGCCTGGCCCCTTTTCAGTGCACTCTCCGGGTTGCTGCGGCCTGGATGGCGGCTGAATGCGCCCGTTTTGGAGGATTAGGTCGATCGACAAAGGGGCCTGGCCCCTTTTCTGGGAGGCGTGACATGGGACGGCGGCTGGCGGTGTTCGCAGTGATCGTGGCGGCGGCGGGCGCGGGGTTGGTATCGAGCCTGAGCGCGGCGCGGCTCGGGTATCCCCCGGAGGAGTTCATCGGCCGGCGGCAGGCGCTGGCGAAGGCGCTCGGGTCGGGGACGCTCGTCCTGTTCGGCCGGACGGAGCCGCAGGCGGGCATCCGGTTCCGCCAGGACAACGACTTCTACTACTTCACCGGCAACGAGGACCTGAACGCGGCGCTGGTGCTCGACGCAAAGGCCGGCGCGGCGGCCCTGTACCTGCCGCGCCAGACCGCCAGCGAGATCCGGGCGAACGGCAAGAACTGGCTGACCGATCCCGAACTGGGCAAGCCATGGGGTTTCGCGGCCATCCGGCCGCTCGATGAGCTGCCCGCCGCCATCGCCCGCGTGGCGAGCGCGGCCGAGCCGCGGCTCTGGCTGCGCCTCTCCTCAGGCGACCAGACGGACATCAACCGCAGCGAGCACGCCACGGACGTCGCGCGGCGCCTGTCGAACGTCGGCGGGACGCACCTGAGCGAGGACGCGAGCCGGGCCGCCTACTTCCGGGCGCACTTCCCCGCCCTGCAGTTCTCGGACGTGACGCCGCACGTCGATCGGATGCGCACCATCAAGAGTGCGCGCGAGATCGAGGTCCTGCGCGAGAACGGCCGCATCAGCGCCGAGGCGATCCGGCGCGCCATCCTCGCCACGCGGCAGAGCGGATTCGAATACGAGATCGAGGCCGAAGCCACCTACTGGATGTTCCGCAACGGCGTCCAGAGCAACGCCTTCCCCGCCATCGTCGGGTCGGGGCCCAACGTCAACGTCTGGCACTACTCGAAGAACGGCCGGCAGTACAAGGATGGCGATCTCGTGGTGATGGACTACGGCGGCGCGCTCGAGGTGAGCGCGTCGCTCGTGCGGTACCTGTGCGACCGTCGCGC
>CAZBIP010000059.1:0-593 GCA_964491885.1 uncultured Vicinamibacterales bacterium | reverse complement strand
CTACGGCGGCGCGCTCGACTACCTCGCGATGGACATCACGCGCACGTGGCCCGTCTCGGGCGTGTTCACACCGGACCAACTCAAGGCCTACCAGTGCGCGCTCGAGGCGCAGAAGGCGATCATCGCCGCCATGAAAGTCGGGGCGACGCGCGCCGAGACGCGCGCCATCGGGGAGGCCGTCTACAAGAAGCACGGCGTGCCGGGCGGGGCGAGCGCGGGGCATTACGTCGGCATGACGACGCACGACGTGGGGGACGGCAGCCTGCCGTTCCAGCCAGGGATGGTCTTCGCGGTCGAGCCGATCGTGGAGGACGCCTCGAAGCAGATCCACGTGCGCATCGAGGACACGGTGCTCATCACCGAGCAGGGGCCGGAGATTCTGACGTCTGGCGTGCCCAAGGAGATCGACGAGGTGCTGGCGCTGGTCAAGGAGGCGCTGGGGCGGAACAAATAGGGGGTGGGGGTCGGGGGCTGGGGGCTGGTCAGACAGGGGTAAGGGGCTCAGGATTCGGATATCTCGATCCATCTGGGCGCCTTGACTGGCGGCTGGACGTGCGTCATATTTCGGTTATTTGCGAAACACAGAATTATTC
>CAZBIP010000058.1:1690-17020 GCA_964491885.1 uncultured Vicinamibacterales bacterium | reverse complement strand
ATGTAGCGGATGTGGCGCTCGCTCACCAGCTGTGTGGGGTTGGCGCTGCCCATCGGCTCGACGTTGTTCGGGTTCGGGCGGCCCTGGAACGCGCGGTTCGGGGGCTGGCCCGCGGCCCCGCCGCGGCCGGCGCCCCCGCGTCCGCCGGAGGCGGGCAGGCCGAGCACCTCGCCGTTCGGCCCGGTGAACCCGGACAGGGACGCGTGGATCATCAGGCCCGTCTTCTCTTCGGCCGTCATCTTCGAGACGAGGTCGGCGACGCGCTGGCCGACCGGCAACCGCCAGTCCTCGTAGCGGTCGAGCGCACCGTTCTTGTTGAGGTCGCGGAACCGCAGTCCGGCGACGGTGATCACTTGTGCCCTTCGCGCCTCGATCTTCGGCTGGGTGATGACCTTCGCCGCCGCCTGTTTCGCCCGCGCCGCGGGCTTCGCCGCGGCCACCGGCGCCTGTGCCTGGCCGGCAGTCTGCGCCGCGAGTACCGGCGCAATGACGAGTGCCGCGAGAATGGGTTTCCAGCTCATCGCATGTGCCCTCACGAGATCCTCACTTCCGACACGAGCCGCACGGGACCGATCAACCCGGCAGGATGGAGCGCCGGAGGCGCTGCAGGCGCTCCAGCCGCGCCCGGCAACCCGCCGCCGAAGCCGCGCCCGGCCGCGCCGGCCCAGGTCACGCGCTGTTCCGCGGGCTTGCCGACGTCGCCGGCCAGCCGGTTGTACCAGGTGTTCGTGACCTCGATGACGAGGCGGTTCACGCCGACCGCCGCATGCGCCGTGATGTCGATGACGTAGGGCGCCTTCCACAGGACGCCGAGGTCCTTGCCGTTCAGTCTGACGCGCGCAAGGTTCTGCACGTCACCGAGGTCCAGCAGCAGGCGCCGGCCTTCCGCTTTGCGGTCGGCGGGCACGGTGAACGTCTTCTCGTACGTCGCCGTGCCGGAGAAGTACTTCACGTCCGCGTCGCGGTTGCCGGTCCAGGATCCCTCGGGCATCTCGACCCGCTTGGGCCCGCCCTTCAGCGCGAACGTCACGGCCCAGGGGCCCTTGATGAGAATCGGCGCCGGGACGCCCGCGGCCTTCAAAGGCACCGCGCGCCCCGCCATCGTCTTCAGGGTCCACGTGCCGTTCACGCCGGCCCACGCCTGCAGTTCCTGCCCGGCCTTCTCGAGCCGCAGCCCTTTCGCGCCGGCCGCGTCCGTCACGGGATCCGCGCCCGCCGAGGGCTTGCGGAAGACGACGAACACCGAGCCTGAAGGATCGAACTGGATCGGAACGACCGTGCGCCCCGTCTCTTCGCGCCACATGGGTGCCTCGGCGATTGCGCCGGTGTCCGCTCGCCACAGTTCCGGCACACGGCCGGTCACGCGGAAACTGGCCTCGGCCGACACCGGGAAGTACTCCTGGTTGCTCAGGAAGTAGAACTCGCAGTCGGGCCCCTGCTTGTGCAGGTACTCCAGGCCCCAGCCCTTCCGCTCCGCGCCGACGAGCACCGGGTTCGTGCCGGTCTGGGAGTTCATCGTGACGACGACCGGCTTCCCGGTCGCGGTTTCGACGACGTTCTTGAATTCGCAGTCAGCGTCGACACCGATGGACGCGAGCACGTCCTTCAGCGGCTTGCCCCAGAAGACCCGCCCCTTCCCGGCGCGGTTCTCGGTGACGGACCTGCCGTCGATGGCGCCCCAGAGACGCGCTGCGACCCGCTTGACGGTGTCCTGTCCCTCCGCGCCCATCTCCAGGCTCGGGGAATACGTCGGCCTCGGGCCGACCACCACGGCCCCGGCTTCCACGAGTTCCTGGAGCTTCAGCGCCACCTTCGGTGTGAGGTACGGCTCCGAGGCGCGAAGCACGAGCACGCGGTAGCGCAGCGCGTCGTTCACCACGAGTGCACCGTCCTTGACCTTCGTCAAGCCGAGCAACCCGTCGCGGTTGACGGTGTCGTGCATGAAGCCGTCAGGCGGCGCGGGGTCGGCCGCCCACGCGGACCCGTGCTTCGGGTGCAGCATCGATCGGCAGGGGATGTTCTCGCCCGCGAAGTACAGGATGTCGGCGACCGGGTTGCCGTGCTGCAGCAGCGCCTGCGCCGACTTCATGTAGTCGAGCCACGGCCGGCCGTCCTTCCACCAGGTGTTCGTGTGGTTGAACGGCGTTCCCGCGCCTGGCACGCCGGGGGCTCTCGTCGGCACGTACTGCTCGTTCCAGACGTGCAGCATCATGCGGTTCACGCCCTCCGTGTAGTGGTGGTCGCCCATCGCCTTGAGCGCAAAGGGATGGTCCTGCCACCCGCCGCCGGTGAACGCCTCGCTGAAGTTGACCTTCTTGCCGTAGATGCGGCCGCCGGCCGTCGCGTCGCGGACGTCGTTGGGCTTCCAGTTCTGGCCCGCGCGGACCCAGAACTCGCTTCCGACCCAGTCCGTGTACTTGTAGGGATGCATCCCGTCGACGGCGATGGCCGGGTTCACGTCCTCGGACATGACGATGGCGCCGTGCTCGTGCGCCAGCCGCTGCATCGTCGCGTAGTGGTTCTCGGCGATGCACTCGGAGATGGTGCGCCGCACGTCCAGCAGGAACGCCTCGGTCGTGGACGGGCTGCCGACGACGACTCCCGCCATGCATGGCAGGTACTTCGTGAGGTCGTAGCCGCGCCGTGTCCGGAACTCCCGCGCGAGGACGGGCGACCAGTTCTGCGATCCGCCTTCCCAGCTGTCGATGTTGAGAATCGTGATGAACCGCCGTGCGTCGGGGATCCGCCGCAGGAACTCGCCGAACCAGCTCTCGAAGACGACGCGCGCGGCGTCGGCGCTGAGCTTGTCGCACTGCAGCCCGCCGCCGGTAGAGGCGAGCTGCGTCGTGTAGCCGATGCGCAGCACGCGCCACGTGCCGGGGCCCGGCGTCCAGCCCTCGATCGTGCCGTCCTCCTGGAGCTTCCCGGTGAGATCGACGATGCTCTCCACCGGCACGCACGCGGGCGCGGGCGTTTCGTCATCGGTCGCCAGCCGGCTCCAACCCCACGTCGTCATGTTCTTGCAGGGGAGGTGGTGGACCGCCGGCGTGCTCGACAGCAGGATGCTGGCGAAGCCGAGCGGCTCGACCATGTTCGGGAAGTCGCCGCCGCCCGTGCGCGTGCCCGTCCGCATGCCTTCGTCGTAGCCGAGCGGCGGGCCCGGGGTGTAGACGAGACGGAAGTGGCGTGCCGTTGTCTCGGTGACGCTGTGGGTGAGGGCGTTGACGCCCCGCGTCTGCCATCCGTTGCCCATCGGGTTCAACTGCCCGATCTTCCTGAACGTGGCGCCGTCGTCGCTCGCCTGGACTTCGAGACCGTGCGCGATGCGGTACGGGTTGGCGGCGGTCATGCCGGCTCCGCCGCCTCCCAGCCCTGCGAGCGCCACGCCCGGGTTCATCGTCACGGCTCGCAGGGTGAACGGTTGATCGAACGTGAACTGGATCCACCCGGCCTTGTCCGTGGAGACGACGCGCTCGTTGTTGGCGGGATCGGCGGCCTTGGCGAAGTCCGTCACGGGGAGGGTGGCCGTCAGCGAGGCCCGGCGGGTGACGCTCGTCTCGCCCCAGCCCCGGGGGACGGGGAAGGCCAGCGTCGCGAGGTCGCGGTAGTAACTGCGCCACGTCGGCGGGAACGTGACCCCGCCCCTGCCGCCCGCGGCCTGCGCGGGAGCCCGGGCAGGAGCCGCCGGGCGGGCTGTACCCGACGCGGCCGCTCGGCCGCCGGCGGGCGGTGCGGCTGCGGCAGGCATGAACCCCCCGCGCGCGGGCGTGGCTGGCCGAAGCGGCTTCGAGAGGCTTCCTGTGAACGGCTGGCCGCCCTGGACGTCGGTCTCACTCCAGACCAGCTGCTGCTGCGAGAGTTCCGGCGTGATGGCGGCGGAGCCGGCCGGCCCCCAACTCGAACACACGTGCGGCGCGACGATGAGATTCAGCCGTCTGGCCTCGCTCATCAGGTGCTCGACGTAGCCCCACCACTCGGGCGTCAGGCAGGCCGGCGTGGGGATGCCCTCCGCGTTCGTCGGCCCGGTTCCGTCGAAGTAGAACCAGTTGACGATCTTGATCCCGCTCGCCGCGATGCCTTCCATGTCGGCGGTAATGCCTTCCCGGGTGACCGCGCCGCCGGTCCAGTGGTAGACGATGGACAACCCGGCGTCTTCAGGCGGGTTCCTGAAGGCCTGCTCGAGCGGGCCGCCGGTGTCCTGTCCGGAGGCGCGCAGGCTGGCGAATCTCCATGCGCCTGCCGCGGCACACGTGGTCTGGAGGAACGTGCGTCGGTCCATCTCGGGGCACCTCGCCTGTGACGATGCAAAGAAGCGGGGCCGGCCCTCCGCCGGCCCCGGGGAACGAACGCCAACCGTCGCGAGGCCTGCGGCCTCGGGCGCTGTCAGGCGAGCGCGAGGTACCCGCTGTACCCCGACAGCACCGCCGTCAGCAGCAGCAGCGACAGGCCGAAGGCCAGCAGCGTGCGCGTCCGGGTGCTGGTCGCCCGCCACTCGCCCAGGAAGAACGCCCCGATGAGCGAGCTGAACAGGATCTGGCACGCCATCAACAGGGCCCAGCCGACGTAAGCCGTCTGGCCCATCGCGGGCTCGCCCGTCTTGAAGGCGATGAACTGCGAGCACCAGATGGCGCCGGCAATCGCGGCGAAGGCGAAGTTGCCGGCGAGCGGCGCGCCCGCCTTGCGGTAGTCGCCGGTGGTCTTGTTCCTGCTGTTCAGGTAGAGGCACCACGCGACGTTCACCAGGAGCCCGCCAAGCAGCACGACGACGAGCACCGGCATGCCGCTCCAGGTCCGGGACGTGACCGGGGAGGTGGTTTCCGCCAGCTTCTGGATCGTCGGCCCTCCAACCAGCCCCCACCCCATGGCGGAGCTCATCAACCCCGAGAAGATCGCGGCGCGGACGCCCTTGCTGAAGTTGAATTCGGCCACCGACTTCTTCTTCTCGGCCTCGGGCAGTTCGCGCTCCTTGGCCATGCCCGCGAGGCCCACGATGACGATGCCGGCGAGCGAGATCAGGACGCCGACGAACGAGACAAGTCCCGCCCCGGGCTCGACAAAACGGCCGATGTCGCCCGCGAGCAGGCGCGGGATGAGCGTGCCCGCGGCCGAGGTGATGCCCGCGCCCAGCGCCAGCCCCAGGCCGACGCCGAGGTAGCGGATCATGAGCCCCCAGGTCAGGCCGCCGACGCCCCACATCGCGCCGCAGGCGAAGCAGTAGAGCAGTTCGCCCCGCGGCGCGGCCCCCAGCACCGCGAAGAGGTTCGGCGACGTGGCGAGCGTGAGCACGAGCGGGACGACGAGAAGGCCCGTTACGGCGTAGACGAGCCAGTAGCTCTCCCACGCCCAGTCCCGCACCTTCCTGAACGGCAGATAGAAGACGGCCCCCGCCAGGCCTCCCATCGCGAAGATCATGACGCCGAGAGCGGGGTTGGCAGCATCAGCAGGGTTCATCGATCACCCGGTCCTTTCACGTGCGGTTCGACAGCACGTCCCGCTCGTAGCGCTGGACCTCGGCGAGCCACGCCTCACCGGCCGGCACGCCCGACGTCTCACAGTAGTGGTCCCACACCGCGCCGAATGGCAGCGCCTTCGCCTCTTCGAGCAGCGCGAGCCGCGTGGTGTAGTCGCCGGCCTGCTCGGCCGCCCGCAGCCGGTCGATCGGCTCGATGAGAGCCTTGAGCAGGGCCTTCTGCATGTTCCGCACGCCGATGACCCACGCCGCGACGCGGTTGATGCTGGCGTCGAAGTAGTCGAGGCCGATGTGCGTCCGGTCGAGGTAGTTGCCGCGCACGAGTTCCTGGGCGATCGCCTCGAGGTCGTCGTTGAGGATGACGACGTGGTCGCTGTCCCAGCGGACGCCGCGGCTCACGTGCAGCAGGATCTCCGGGACGAACGGCATGACCGAGCTGAGCTTGTCGGTGATCGTCTCGGTCGGGTGGTAGTGGCCCGTGTCGAGGGTGTAGAGGATCCGGCGGGTCAGGGCGTAGGCGAGGTAGAACTCGTGCGACCCGACCGTATAACTTTCGATGCCGATGGCGAACAGCTTGCCCTCGACCGAGTCGCGGTTGCAGGCCTGGTCGATGGGCACCTTGAAGATCTCGTCGAGCGCCTCGATCAGCCGGGCTCGCGGCCCGACGCGATCGACGGGCGTGTCCTTCATGCCGTCCGGGATCCAGAAATTCGTGACGCACGTGTTGCCCAGCGCCCTGCCCATGGCTTCGGCGACGCGCCGGCACGCGATCCCGTGCTGGATCCAGAAGTCGCGGATGCCGTTGTCGGCGTGCGAGAGCGTGAAGTTGTCGGCGGCCTTCGGGTGCGAGAAGTACGTGGGGTTGAAGTCGAGGCCGATACCCAGCGACTTCGCCCAGTCGATCCAGCCGGCGAAGTGCTCGGGGAGAATCTCGTCGCGGTCCACCTTCTTGCCGTGGAACTCGCCGTAGAACGCGTGCAGGTTGAAACGATGGCGCCCCGGGATGAGCGACAGCGCTTTCGCGCCGTCGGCGCGCAGTTCGTCGGGCGTGCGGGCGGCCCCGGGGTAGTTGCCGGTCGCCGCCAGCCCTCCTCCGAGTTCGCCGCCGAACCGCTCGAAGCCCCGGACGTCGTCGCCCTGCCAGCAGTGCAGCGACACCGGGATGGTTCTGAGACGGGCCAGTGCCGCCTCGACGTCCACCCCGTGCTCCTGGTAGCGCTCGACGGCGAGTTGGTAGGCCTGATCGACAGCTGTGCTCATGGGATAAGTCCTTCCGTGAACTGCGCCTGGATGGCCGCATAGCGGCTCGCTGCACGAGCCGAGGCGGCAGTGGGCCTGGGCTCGAATGACGTCGGCTGCACGTGGCGCGCGACGTGCGACCGGGCCTCCGCCAGGGACGCGAAGCGGCCCGCGGCGATGGCTTGCACCACCGCGTTGCCCAGCGCGGTCGCCTCGACCGGGCCGGCGAGCACCGGCTTGCCCGTGGCGGTCGCGGTCGCCTGGTTCAAGTACGCGTTCTGGCTGCCCCCGCCGATGATCTGCACCCCTTCGATCGGCGTGCCCGTCAGGGCCTCGATTGTCCTGAAGACGGACGCGTAGCGGAACGCGAGCGAGTCGAGAATCACCTTGACGACGGCCGGCGGATCGGACGGAACCGCGTGGCCCGTCTCCCGCATCTGGTCCGCCACCGCGGCGAGCATGCTCGGCGGGTTCAGGAAGCGCGAATCGTCCGGGTAGATGAGACCGGGTTCCCCGTCGAGCGCGGCCGCCCTCTCGAGCAGTTCGTCGTACTCGACGCTCAGCCCCTGGGCCTGCCACTCCTTCCGGCACGACTCGAGGATCCAGAGCCCCATCACGTTCTTGAGGAACCGCGTCGTGCCGAACACGCCGCCCTCGTTCGTGAAGTTGTGCCGCGCGACCTCGTCGTTGATGAGCACGCCGGGACGCTCGACGCCGGCGAGGGACCAGGTGCCCGACGAGATGTAGGCCCAGCCCGGCTGGAGCGGCGCGCCGGCCACGGCGCTCCCGGTGTCGTGCGCGGCGGGCACGACCACCTGCACGCCGTGCAGCCCAGTGCCGGTGACGAGGTCGGGCAGCAGGGGACCGAGCGCCGTCCCTGACGGCACGATGTCGCACAGGAGATTCGTCGGGATGCCGAGGCGGCCGAGCAGGTCCGTGTCCCACGTGCCGCTCGCCGCATCGAACATCTGCGTGGTCGTGCCGATCGAGTATTCCGTCACGTGGCGTCCGGACAGCATCGCGCCGACGAGATCGGGCACGAGCAGGAGCCGCGCGGCGGTCTTCGGCAGCCCCGCGCGAACGTGCGCGTACAACTGGAACAGCGTGTTGAACTGCATGAACTGGATGCCGGTCCGGGCGAAGATCTCCGCCTTGGGCACCCGTTCGAAGGCGGCCTCCATCATGCCGTCGGTCCGCGCGTCACGGTAGCAGACCGGGTCTTCGAGGAGCCGCCCCGCGGCGTCGAGCAGGCCGTAGTCCACGCCCCAGGTGTCGACGCCGAGGCTGTGCACCGGGCGCGCGAGCGCCTGCGCGCGTTCGGCGGCTTCGCGGAGGCCCGTCGTGATCTCGGCCAGCATCTGCCGCGCGTCCCAGCGAAGGTGCCCGTCCACGGTCCGGGGGGGATAGCGGAACCGCCGCACTTCCTCGAGCATCAGTTCCTGCGGCGCGAAGCCGGCGAGGAACACGCGCCCGCTGCCGGCGCCCAGATCAACGGCGATGAAGAGTCGGTGGTCGTCACGCATGGACGATGATCCTCGGCGCAGTGCCGGCGGATGCGGCACGCGTCGTGTCGATGAAGGCCCGCCGGTTCACGGTCAGGTCACCCCGGCCCGAGGGGGCGTGGAAGGGGCGGGGCCGGCCACGGGGCCGGCCCCTGAACGAGTATAACGGCTAGAACGACAGCCGAACGCCGATCTGAACGTTTCGCGGGTCGTTGGACTGGGTCGGCGTCACGATGCCGAAGCTCGTGGCGTTGATGCTCGTGCCCGGCGAGCCGAACCAGGGGGTGTTGAACGTATTGAAGGCCTCTGCCCGCACCTGGAGCTTGATTCTGGCGGGCAGGTCGATCGTCTTGAACATCGAGAAGTCGAGCAGGGCCGGCCGGGCCGTCCGCACGCTCTCCATCCGCGTCGGCAGGGTCCGCAGCGTGTAGGGCGGCAGCACCTTCCAGACGATGGGCTCGCTCGTGCTCGCGCAGTTCTGCCGGCCCCCGGCCAGGGTCTCCGTGCAGGTGTTGAACCAGCGTTCGCGCTTGGGATTGTCGATCTTCGGGTCGCCGACCAGGATCGCCCCGGCCGTGAGACCCACGGGCAGCCCGGACTGGAACACGGCGATGCCGTTCACCTGCCACCCGCCCAGCAGCAGCCCGAGCACGCCCTTGTTCTCGTTGACGTCGGGCAGGCGGTACGTCGCGCTCACGTGCAGGTGATGCGGCGCGTCGTCGCCGGCGACCACCTCGAGCGGCTGGTCCCAGCCGTCCTGCGCGTTCAAATAGGAGACGCGCTCGATGCGCTTCGAGTACGTGTAGCTGAGGAGGAACTGCAGGCCGTGCGTGAGCCGCTTGTTGAGGCTCACCTGGAGCGCATTGTAGTCGTACTCTCCGAGCGACCGGCGAGTCTCGGTGATGCCGGCGAACTGCGGGAACGGCCGCCGCAGCTGCTGGAGCGGGACCGTGGCGCCGTTGAACGAGCTGCCCGGGAGGAGTCCCGCGAAGGGATTCGGCACCTGCTGGAGCATGGCTGTTCCGCTCAGGTAGTCCGCAGCCGAGATCTCATTGATCCCCTTGGAGACTGGGTACCCGCGCGTGCGGCTGCCGACGAACGAGGCATCGACGACCATGGACCCCGGCAGTTCCCGCTGGACGCCGAACGAGAACTGGTGCACCTTCGGGACCGTCCGCTGGTTGTCGTAGTACGTGAAACCCTGCCCCACGAGCGTCTCCAGCCCCTTCGAGCTGCCGATCGGCTGCAGGATCCCGTTCGGATAGGGATTACTCAACCTGCCCGATGGCGTGATCCCGCCGTCCACCGACGCGACGAAGGCCGTCGAAATGCCGAAGCCGTTGGACGTGCCGGGGTCGAACGTCGGCAGGTAGCTGAGCCCGTAGCCGCCGCGGAAGACGGTCTTCGGATCGAGCTGGTAGGCGAAGCCGAAGCGCGGCTGGATGTTGTTCAGGTCCTTCTTGTACGGATACGGATCCGCGTCGTTCACGAACAGGAGTCCGCCCTTCAGCGTCATGCCCGGCACCTGGAACGGGTTGGTCGCGTTCGGGTCGAACCCCCGGTTCTGCTGCCTGGCCTTCTCGGTGACGGGCGACTCGTAGTCCCAGCGCACGCCGAGGTTCAGCGTCAGCTTGGGAGTGATGCGCCAGTCGTCCTGGAGGAACACGCCCATGTAGTTGCTGCGGTAATCGTACGTCGGGTTGATCGGGAGGCTGCCGCTGGCCGGGTAGCCGAGGAGGAACGACGCCACGGCGTTGCCCTCCGTCGCGACGGAGCGCTGCGCGTCGTACTGGGTGAACGCGTTCGTGAAGCTGAAGTTCCCCATCGACGAGGTCGGGCTGTCGTAGAGGTTGAGCATCGCCCGGTACTCGCCGCCGAACCGGATCGAGTGGTTGCCCGCGGTCTTGCTGAAGATCTCGGACCAGGAATACGTGTCGCTGGTCGTGTACTGGCTCCCGGTCGTGCCGAACGTCGTGTAGCCGCTCATCGCGATCTGCGGGAACCACGTCCGCCGCAGCTGCGACACCATCGAGGACGGGAATCCCAGCAGCGAGGTGTCGAACCCGTCGCCGCGCTGCGTGAGGTAGAAGTAGTGCTGGATCCAGCCCACGCGCGAGTTGAGCACGAACGAGTTGCTCAGGACCGACGTCACCTCCGCGCTGAGACCGGTGTTCTTGCGCCCGTGCAGGTAGGCGTCGCCCGTCGCCCCCCAGGGCTCGGTGAAGCCTCCAAGGTCGTTGATCTCGTCGCGGTTGTTCCACACGAACCGCACGAAGAACCGGTGGTTGTTGTTGACGGTCTGGTCCACCTTGATGACGTGGTTGTTGTAGATGTCGGCCCGGTTGTTTTCGGGCACGGGGAAGTTGTTCAACTGGCCCGGTGTCCTCGGCTTCGGCACGTACTTGAGGATGTTCAGCGCGACCGGGTCGAGACGGTTTGCCGGAATCACGTTTCCGGGGAACGGGTCGCGGATGTACCGGCCGTTGACCAGGCGCGTCGTCAACGGATCGTAGATCGTCACGGGCAGGCCGGCTGACGTGACGGTCTTCGAGAAGTCGCCGAGGCGCTCGGCTTCCGTCGGGAAGGTGTAGAGCCGGACGAACGGGATCTGGCTCTTGATCCGTTCGTACGAATACATGAAGAACGTCTTGTCACGGCCGTCGTAGATGCCGGGGATCCGCACCGGCCCGCTGACCGTCACGCCCGGCTGCTGCCAGTAGAGGTCCGCCTTCGGCGTCCCGGTCCGGTTCCCGTCGAACGTGTTCGCGTTCCACTTCTCGTCGCGGTAGTACATGTAGCCCGCGGCGTGGAACTGGTTCGTGCCGCTCTTCAGGAGCACGTTCACGACGCCGCCGCCGCTCCGGCCGTACTGGGCGTCGTAGAGGTTCGTCTGGACCTTGAACTCCGCGGTCGCGTCCGGCGATGGCACGAAGCTCAGGTTGCCGACGCCGCCGCGCTCCTGCCCGGTGTTGGGCACGCCGTCGAGGAGATATTCGTTCGTGGTCCCCACGCCCCCGCTGATGCTGATGCTGTCCATGCCGCCGTTGTCGAAGGGGCGGTTCGAGCGGCTCGCGAGAGTCGGCGTGTACTGCACGCCGGGGGTCGTCAGGGCGAGCATGAACGGGTTCCGGCCGAGGAGCGGCAGGTCCGCCACCTGCTCGCGGGTGATGACTTGGCCGCGCGACGCGCTGCTCGTGTCGAGGAGCAGCGCCTCGGACGTGACGGTCACGGTCTCGCTCAGCGCGCCGACCTGCAGGCTGAGGTCGATGCGGATCCGGTCGCCGATCCGCACATCGAACTGCTCCCGCTGGGCCGTCGTGAAGCCCTCGAGCTCGGCCGTGACGATGTAGCGGCCGATGGGGACGAACGAGAAGGCGTACGCGCCCTCGGCGTTGGTCACCGTGTTCTGCACGGCGTTCGTTCCGAGGTTCTTCAGCGTGACGGACACGCCGGGGAGCACGGCCGCCTGCGCATCCGAGATGGTGCCGCGGATGCTGCCGCCCGACTCCTGCGCGATGGCGGGGGCCGTGTGCAGGCCGACCACGGCCAGGACCATAAACAAGCCCAGGGCCAGTCGGCAACGCCACGGCGTCGCACGGTGATGGTTCACGATCTCCTCCCTCAGAAATTGGCAGCCGGCGCGCGCTGTTCGGCGGGGCGCGCGCATCCGAGGTGCTGCCGGTTCGTCGCTCGCGCTCGGCCGCGAGTCGATCTCGTCAAGAGATGGGCGGGGCGCCCGAACGGGCGCTCCGGCGTGCGCACTTGAACCCCGCGGAACACGATGCGGGGCGGGGTCGACACGGAGTGTGAGGCGGGTGTGCTTCGTCACGCCGCCGGGCAGCGGGCCGGCAGCGAACAGCGCAGAGGGGTTTCGACGCATGGTGCCTTCGTGCATCCACCGACCTCGTGACAGGTCTTCGCGCCGACAGCGCCGCGCGGCGGGCCCGGGTCCCAGCGACCGGACCGGAGCCTACCGACGGGCGGAGTGTCGTCCCAAGACGCGGCGGCGCGAAGCGCTGTTCAGCCGTGGCGGGATGTTTGGGTGGTCAAAACGTTTGGCCGCGGCGCCAGGCGGGGACCGGCTGCCTGCCGAGGCGTGTCATCAAACGACAAGTGAGAGGTCCGTCCCTCCGGTCGCGTTTCTGAGACAGGGGCCCGGCGGCTTTCAGATGTTCTAGCGACACAAACAGGCCGGCCTTCACCCGCCTTCTGGCTCCCTGCCACGTTCCCGCCAGGCTCTGGCCTCGCGGCCGCCGAACGTGGCCGGCCGCGCCGCATCGCGTGACCCGGCGCAGCACCAGGGGCGCCGGTGCGGCCGGCAGCGCGACGCCGCTCTTGAGGACCTCACGCCGAGTCCACTGCTTCATGGGCACCCTCGCACCGGGAGGCAGACGGATCGCGCCAGACGGACGCCGAACGGCGCCGGGAGAAAGATGGACCGGGCGCGCCCCGCTACATGACGACGCGCGCCCGGCCTCCGTGTCAGCGGCTCGCCGAGAAGGTGTACTGTCCCGACGCGAGCGTGAAGACCGCTTTGCCGTTCTCGTACTTCACGAAGGTGACGCCGCGCGCGCGCCGCGCATCGAGGGCGCCCTCCTTCACCGAGTCCGGCGACGACGCCGGCAGATGGAGCGTGGCGGTCGTGTTGGCCGGCACGGTGGCGCGATAGGTGAGCGTGGCGCCATCGACCTTCCACCCGCTCTCGATCCGCCCGTACATCGAGTCGTAGTGGCCCTCGGCCGACGTCATCAAGCCCGTCGGATCGGGCTCGGGCTGCAGGACGAAACGCCGGAACCCGGGCTCGTCGCGCTCGATGCCGAGCGAGTGGGCCATCATCCACTGCCCGACCGCGCCGAACGAGTAGTGGTTGAACGAGTTCATGCTGTTGTTCCCGCCGAAGCCGTTCTCGACGGTGTACCCGTTCAGGCGCTCCCAGATGCTCGTCGCGCCCTGGTCGATGGCGTACAGCCACGACGGGTACTGGTTGTTGTGCAGCAGCCGGTAGGCGAGCTCGGTGAGGCCGTTTTCCGACAGGGCCTTGCTGATCCAGGCCGTGCCGATGAAGCCGGTCATCAGCGAGTACGCCGGCCGCACGACCCCGCCGTCGTCCTTGTTCTCGCGCGTCACCGTGTCGGCGAGGTTCCGGATCATCTGGGACCGGTGCTGATCGTCGAACAGCCCCAGCGCGAGGCCGACCGCGTACGAGGTCTGGGTGTCGGCCACCCTGAACTCGGGCGGCCCGGCCGGCGCGGCGCCGCGCCCGCCGCCGCGTCCGCTGCCGGTCGCCAGTGTCTTCATCTCCGCGTTCACGAACGTCGCGTTGAAGTACGCCTTCCGCGCGGTGCACTGCTCGCGGAACCTGGCGGCCTCCGCCGTCTTCCCGAGGAGCGCGGCGGCCTTCTCCATGATGCCGAGGGCGTACGCGTGATACGCGGTCACCAGGTAGGCGCTGCCCAGCGCGTTGTTCTGGGGCCCCAGCCAGTCGCCGAGTTGCCCGTCAGAGCTGAGGCCGGTCTTCGGGTCGATCGTCGTGGCGAGGTAGGCCGCGTAGGCCACCATGGCGGGGTAATGCTGTTCGAGCAGCGTCACGTCCTTGTACTGGAGGTACGCTTCCCAGGGCACGACGATGCCGGCCGTGCCCCAGAGGACGCCGCCAAAGCCGCCGCCGACGGGGGCGACGTCGGTGAACCTCCCGTTCGGCGCCTGCACGTCGCGCATGGCGATCATGTGGCGCGCGAGGAACTGGCTCGCGTTCGACACGTACGTCGCCGTGCGCGAGAACACGTTGATGTCGCCGGACCAGCCCATGCGCTCGTTGCGCTGCGGGCAGTCGGTCGGGATCGTCAGGAAGTTGTCCACGTTGGACCAGACCAGGTTCGACCACAACCGGTTCACCTTGGCGCTGGACGTCCGGTAGTCGGCGGTGAGGCTGCGCACCGAGCTGATCGCGACGCCCTCGACGGCCGAGAGGGGGAGTGGGCGATCGATGCCCGTGACCTCGACGTACTGGAATCCGTGCGAGGTGAACCGCGGCTGGAACACCTGCGGCCCGGGCTTCATCGTGTAGACGTCCTGGCTGAGCGCGGCCCGGTAGTTCTCCGTCATGATCATCCCGACGTTCTTCCCGGACTCCTTCAGGTCGGGATACAGCATCTCCGAGAACCTGAGCGTGACCTTCTTGCCGGCCCGCCCGTCGGCGAGCGTGATCCGGGGGACGCCGACGATGTTCTGGCCCAGGTCGTAGACGAAGACACCGGGCCGGACCTCCTTCACGCTCTTGGCGGCGAGGGTGCGGAAGACGCCCGCGTTCTCGCCGATGTGCCCGACGAGCGACAGCTTGTCGAACGTGAACGGCGTGCCCGGCGCGCCGCCGCGTCCGCCGCCGTCGATCCCCGTGAAGGTCGTGCCCTCGAGCGGCACGGCGACGGCCGGCTTCCACCCGCTGTCGTCGTAGCGCGCCGTGGCCCAGCCCGACACCGCCGCGTCCCTGGAGGCGTCGTGCACCTCGCCGAAATCGAGGCTGCTGTACACGATGGGGCCGCGGCCGTAGTACTTCCAGGCGCGGTCGTTCGTCGTGACGATGTCCGAGGTGCCGTCCTGGTAGGTGACGACGAGTTTCGCCAGCAGCGACTGCCGGTCGCCGAAGTGGTTCCAGATGGTGCCGAAACTGAGCAGCCCGCTCCACCAGCCCTCGCCCAGCATGGCCCCCAGCGCGTTGTCGCCGGTCTTGACCAGCGCGGTGACGTCGTAGGTCTGGTACAGGTGCGTGACGTTGTACTGCGTGAGGCCGGGGTTGTAGTGGTCGTCGCCGACGCGCGTCCCGTTCAGGAACACTTCGTAGATGCCGCGCGCCGTGACGTAGAGGCGGGCCGCGGCGATGGCCTTCGCCGGCGCCGTGAACGTCGTGCGCAGCATCGGCATCGCGTTGCGGCTGGGGTCGCGCACGACGAAGACGCCGTTCGCGCCGCCCGACAGCACGTACCGGCCGTCCGCGACGGAGAACCCCGCGGCGGGGGAGACGGCGCTCGCGAAGATGCCCGTGTAGGACGGGCCCGTGACGTCTTCGCGGAACAGGACGCTCCGGGGGGCGCGCGTGTTGAGAATCGTCACGTCGCGGAA
>CAZBIP010000058.1:0-1590 GCA_964491885.1 uncultured Vicinamibacterales bacterium | reverse complement strand
TGCCGGCGTACGTGATGCCGAGCGATTCCGGGCTCTCGACCCGGCCGCTGTCCCAGGCGACCGCGCCCGTTGGGTCGCGCACGGCGACCCGGTAGGCCGCCTGCGTCAGGCCGCGTTCGCCCGCGCCCGCCTCCATCTGCCACCCGAACCTCGGCCGCTCGACGTCGATGCCGAGCGGCGTCGGCCGGTACTCCACGTGGAGGTTCGTGATGGCCGGGGCCGCATGCGCGCCCGCCGCCAGCAGAACCAGGATGGCCGTCGCCGCAGCCACCCGCACCATCTTCCCGGCATCGCGTCGTGTGCAGCCCATCGCATCTCCTCCGAGTGTCCCGCCGCCCGAGTTCCGAGTTCGTGCGCGCCGTTCGGCGCCGGCCATCATCCCACAGGCGGCCGGGTGCGCACCCGGTTTCTTCCGCGCGCGGCGCGGCGGCTTCGCCGGGCCGCGGAAATCGAAGTTCCGGGTTCACGACGGCCCGCGCTGGTGTTATGCTCTGCCAAACGTCGCGCTGGCGGGCGCTCCCATGACCGAACACTCGCGTCAGGCCTACCTCATCGGCGCCGTCGTCCGGGCGAACCAGGTGCTCGATGCCTTCGGGTCGAGCGGGAACCCGCTCCGGCTCAGGGACGTGGTCGAGCAGACAGGCCTGAGCAAGAACCTGTGCTTCCGCCTGCTGTACACCCTGCATCACTGCGGCGTGATCGAGAAGGTGGACGTCAACCGCTACCGGGCCGTGCGGTCCGACGATCGGCGGCGGCGGTACCGGCTCGGGTACGCGGATCAGAACGTGAGGGACGGCTGGCTCCGCGCCGTGAACGCGGGGCTCGTCCTCGCCGCCGAGCAGGCGAACATCGAGTTGATCAGGGTCAGCAACCGCAGCGACCCGAAGGTGGCGGTCCGCAACGCGGGGCAGCTCGTGCGCCAGCATCCGGACCTGGTCATCGAGTTCCAGATCGACGAATCGGTCGCCCCGGCGGTGGCCGCCCAGTACGTCGAAGCCGGCATTCCGTTCATCGCGGTTGACATCCCTCACCCCGGAGCCACGTTCTTCGGCGCGGACAATTACCACGCGGGCTTGATCGGCGGCCGGCATCTCGGGCGCTGGGTCAAGTCGCGGTGGCGCCAGCCGCCGGACGAGATCCTGCTCATCGGCCAGCCGCGCGCGGGATCGCTGGTGTCGTCGAGGGTCAACGGCGTGCTCGCGGGGATCCAGGAGACGCTGCCGGACATCACGGGCCGGTGTCCCGTCATCCACCTCGACGGAGACGGGCAGTTCAGTCTCGCGCTGGAGCGCGTGCGCAAGCACTTGCGCGGTTCGAGCGCGAAGCGCGCGCTGGTCGGCTGCGTCAACGACGCGAGCGCGCTCGCGGCGGCGCGGGCGTTCCAGGAGGCCGGGCGCGGGGACCGCTGCGCGGTGGTGGGGCAGAACGCCGAGCCCGATGCCCGGGCCGAGCTGCGGCAGCCGAGGACGCCGCTCGTGGCCTCCGTCGCCTACTTCCCGGAGCGGTACGGCGAGGCGCTCATCCGCCTCTCGCTCGACATCCTGGGCGGCAAGGTCGTCCCGCCCGCGGTCTTCGTGAAGCACCAGGTCA
>CAZBIP010000057.1:3970-17056 GCA_964491885.1 uncultured Vicinamibacterales bacterium | reverse complement strand
GGTCCATCGGCTCGACGCTCTCGGCCTCGCCGTTGGCCGGGGCGTCGGTGTAGAGCACGGCGGCGAAATCGGCGGCGGTCTCGGCGGCGGCGATGACCGCCAGGGTGTAGCGCCGCAACTGCGCGAACAGCGGCAGCGCGGGCGTGATGTCCGGGATGCCCCGCGACTGGCCCGGCCGATCCGGCCGGAAGTAGTGGATCATCGACCGGGCAGGGATGCGGTCGAAGTCCGGCCCCATCGTCCAGACCAGCGCTTCGCCGGGGTGCTGGCGAAGCAGGTGGTACTCGACGGGATTGCCGAAGCGGTCGAAGACGACGCCGTCCACCGCCGGAGGTTGCCCGATGGGAGGCAGCCCGATTCCGGGGCCGGGCGTGGTGATCTGATCGGCTTCGATCAGCCGCAGGTCGAGCTGCACGGCGTGGTTCACGGCGGGGTTGTTGATGAGGATGGCGAAGGCCTCGCCGCTGTCGGCCCGCGCCATCCGCATGGTGCGGAGTTTCTGGGGCAGGCCGACGGCGTCGGCCCATGCGGCGAACGCCTGCTCGATGCGGTGATTGGTGTCGGCGTCGTCGGTGAGCATCTGCAGGCCGGGGCCGGTGCCCACCACGTCATTGGCCAGCGTCAGCACGATGCCCCGGGCGTAGGAGTTGTTGGCGACCTCGTAGCGGGCGCGGTTGCGGAGCGTGCGGCGGACCTCGGCGCTCAGGGCGGCGTTGGGCGAGAGGCCGTCGGCGCTGGCCCAGTGCCGACGGTTCTCGTCGGTGGTGACGGCCGCGTCGAAGCGCGCCCGGACCACGCGCACGTCCGATCGGCGATTTGCCGAGCGGGCGGGCCTGCCGGGGCTCGCGGTCAGATTCTTAAGCCAACCGAACATCCACGTTCCTCTCACGGGGCTGCGATCTTCAGTCCGTTCCGGGGGGCACGAGCTTCTTCGTGGCGATGCCCAGGCCCTTGCCGCGCGCGGCCTGCTTGCTCTGCAGGTAGCGGTCGGCGGCGATCTGGTCGGGCAACGAGTGCTGCTCGACTTCAACGGCGTCGGCCTTGGCCCGCTTGGGGCCGACGGCGCTCTGCCGAATGGTCTGGTCCAGGTCCTCGGCCATCACACGCGCTCCATGACGGGACTGCTGACGATGGTGCGCTGGCGCTCCCGCCGCAGACGCTGGGCGAACGTCGCCACGGCGCGGGCCGGGTTGCGCCCCTCCAGGTGGGCCAGCCAGGCCTCCTGGACGGCGTCCTCCCGGTCCTTGGGGTTCACGAACCGCAGCTCGGTGAGCAGCGGACCGCTATCCGGCAATGTCGGAAGTTCCAATGCCATCACCTGGTGTGTGTCAGGAGGGGGCCAGTCGTGCGGGGCCGAGGCGGCGCAGGACGGCGGATTCTTACACGGGTGTAATTCAGGGGCGGTACTGACCCCGCCGAACGTCGCCCAGGAGGGTCTCGCGGGTGACGATCCGGCGTCCGCAATGCCGACAGGCCCGCACCCGCGTGACGCCCCGTTCGGTCGGCCGCGTGTAGACGACGTGGAAGTGGCGACAGCCGCAGCTGCGGCACTCGAACCCGGCCGCCGGGTCCGGGGTCGGCTTGTTCGCGGTCTGCTTGCGCTGGGTCATCGCCTCCTCCTCTGCAGCGTCGAGAGCCTGATGCGCGGGCGGTTGGGATCGCGCTTGGCGTCCGTGCCGAACAGCACGCAGCCCTGCATGCTGGCCGCCGCCGCGCAGCCGACCAGGCAGTCCAGCCAGTGGTTGTCCAGGCCGGGCTTGCGGAGCTTCCATTCGTCGACCTGGCGTCCGCGCCCCTCGGTCTTCACGCGATACTCGGCCGTCAGGTGCTCGGCGACCAGCCGATGGTCGCCCCCGGAAGGCGGGGCGAAGAGGGACAGGCATCCAGGATCGCCCATCGGCACGGCCAGGCGGGCGTGGACGAAGCTCTTCCAGTAGTTGGTGTCGATCAGCCCGTAGCGCACCGCCCGCCGCCCCTGGACGTTGGGCACGCGCCAGTGCAGCCCGACGCGGTCGCCCCGCTTGGGCTTGTAGTCGGAAAACGGCACGCTCGAAGCGCCCACGTAGCGCCCGTGGCTGGGCATCAGCACCGCCGCGTGCGGACTCTGGCGGCAGAACTGGTAGACCACGTCCGTCGAGTTGCCCCAGTTGGCGTCGATCAGGCAGCGGTCGACGGCCATCTCCGCGCCATCATCGCGCCGCCAGCGCCGGGTCAGACGCTGGCCGGTCAGGGCCTCCAGGCCCGCATAGATCGCCCCTTCCTGCCCGGCCCCCGGATGTGCCAGCATCAGCGTGCGACGCACGTCGCGCAGGGTGAAGTACGCCCGCTTCTGGTCGGGATAGGCCCCGTAATCCAGCACGTACCCCGTGAAATCCTCCTCCCATCCGCAAAGCATCCAGAACAGCACGTTGCCCTGCACGTCGATGAACATCGTCAAGTGGTTGACGCCGACGGGCACCTCGCCGCGCTTCATGCCGTTGGTCTTGGCGGCGATGGCGTCGGCGGTCAGCAGGTCGTCGGCGTCGCCCGCCTCCGGCAGGGGCTCGTTCTGGTACTCGGCCCAGAACGCCGCCTCGCCGTGGTCGAGCTTGAGGTTCATCGCGTGCTGAAGGGCGCTCAGCTCGTCGGGGTTGTGGCGCTGCGGCCAGGCGACGATCGCGCCGGCATCCATGTCGGCCCGGTGGTCGCGGTAGAACTCCGTGGCCTCGCCGACGCCCCGGTCGCTGCGCTGACCCTCGGCCCGCAGCTGCGCGTACTGCTGCCAGAGCTTCTCATCGGCCGGAAAGGCGTAGACCATCCTGGTGCGCTGGCCCTGCCACTGCGGGTGCTTTTCCCGGTTGAGGATGCGGTCGGCCATGTCGTCGGGGCGGACCACGGTCAGCGTCATCAGCCCGGCGATCTTCCGACCCGGACCGGCCAGGCCCAGGATCGCTCCGGCGAGGATCTGTTCCCGCGTGGCGCACTGCGATGGCGACCGCGCCGATTCATCAGTCTGCGGATCGTCCAGCAGCACCAGCGACGGGCGCGTGGTCTTGCCGTCGGCGCGTTTGTGCTTCATGCCACGGATGCGCCCGGTGATGCCCGCGACCTTGATGATGCCGCCGCTGGCGACCGAACCCTCGAGGGTCGGCAGCACGATCTCCTTGGCCGTCCAGCCCACATGCGTGCGCGCCCCGCGATAGAGCTGACCGGCGGATCGCTGGTGGATGCCCTCGAGCGCCCGGATCGGACCGGCGACCTCGGCGAAGTCCTCCTCGAGCAGGTCGTTGTTCTCCAACTCGCTCTTGATCGAGTCGAGCATGTCGGCGGCGTGCTCCTCGTCCGAGCCGATCAGCGCGACGAACTCCCGGTGTCCGTACAGCAGCGCCCACAGGCAGGCCGTCTCGCACAACGTCGTCTTGCCCGACCCGCGGGGCATGGCCATTGCGAAGAGCCCGCCCTCCAGCACCGCCTGCTCGATCTTGGCGATCACCGCCAGGTGATCGGGCGACCAGGCCAGGTGGAACGTCTGCGGGAAGTACTGCTCGCAGAACCCCCGGAAGGATCGACGGCACGAATCCCTGCGTTCGGCGTTGACCGGCGGATGGACCCAGCCCTCGGCGGCGATGTCGCGCGACGATTCGGAGGCGGCCCGGCCCCGGGCGTTGACCGCCTCCTTGTGCGCTTCGTAATTCCCCTCCGTCCAGCCCGGCTCGAACGTTTCCCGCCGCGCATGGAACAGCCACGCCGCGTAACGCACCAGGTCGATGCGTCGGCCGTCGCCGATCTTGTAGGCGGCGCGGTTGAGATGCCGGTAGACCACGTGCGGCTGGACCACCTCGCCCAGCGGGGTGGAGTTCAGCAGCCGCACGGCCTCGGCGACGCGGAGTTGGCGCGGGTCGGACTTCAACGTGCCTGCACCTCTCGAACGAGCCACGCGGTGTAGTGGACCAGGTTGACCTGCCCGCCAGGCCCTACGGGCGCACCGGCGTCGATGTCAGCCTGGACCTGCTCGGGCGTGATGCGTTTGCTGCCCGCCGCCGACAGCAGCCGTGACACTTCCTCTACGGACAGCGCCATCGGATTGACCGCCGGTTGGGCCGCCCCGGCGCGCTGCGGCGCGGCGGTCTTGGCCGGAATCTTCGAGGATTGTTCAGCCATTGCCGTAACCTCCGCCCACATCGCCACATGTGCGACGCAGAAAGTTGCCCACATTCGCGGAACTGGCCTTGCTGCCGGGCGAAACCGATGGCTCAATGTGTGTGTAACGCCTGCAATGACAAGGAGATAGGCAATGAGAACCAAGCGAATCGAACTCGAAGGAAGCGCCGGGCACGTCGCCATCGAACGGCCCCGGGGCAGCACCACCATCCGAATCGACAGCATCATCGCCAACCCCGGCAAAGGCGAGCAGGCATGGAAGACCTGGGAGATCGAGGCCCGGAACACCGACGACACGGAGTTGTTCTGGATCGCCACCGAGGTCCAGCGGCGCTGCGACGGGGTGGTCGGCACCAACAGCGACGTGGACGGCTACTACCGCGAGCTGCAGCGTTTCGCGGACTGACCAACCCAAGAGGAGAACGCCATGAGCAAGCCCAAGACCTACAAGCACACGCGACCCGACGACACCATCGTCCGGGTCACCGTCCCCGAAGACCCCAAGCCCGAGGAACTGCTGATCGACGCCCTGCGCGAGAACCTCTCGCCCCACGCCGTCGCGGCCATCGCCTCCTGGCTGCAGCCCGCCACGGTCGCCGACGCCTCGGTCAACCAGGAGATCGGATGGTTTCGCGGAGTGCTGATCGACGCCCTCGGCGGGTACGAACAGCAGAACCGCCTCGCGGAAGAACTCGGTTTGTAAGTTCCCAACATGGGCCTGGCCAGCCCGAACACGGCCATAGGAGATCACGCCATGTCGAAGAAGACCAAGATCACGAAGACCGCCACGAGCACCGCCCGCAAGCCGCGCGCCAAGGCCGCCGAGGCGAGCAAGGCCCGCCCCCGCAAGGCCGAGCCGCAGCAGGCCCATCCTGACCAGGCGACCACCGCCGTGCCCAAGCCCGCCAAGGCGAAGAAGGTCAGCGGCCTGGACGCCGCCGCCCAGGTTCTCAAGGACGCCAAGCAGCCCATGCGCTGCAAGGACATCGTCCAGACCATGCTCGACAAGGGCATGTGGACCACCGGCGGCAAGACCCCGCACGCCACGATCTACGCCGCGATCCTGCGGGAGATTCAGACCAAGGGCGGCGAGGCCCGCTTCAAGAAGACCGATCGCGGCTTGTTCACCAGCAACGCCTGACATCATCTCGCCGCCTCCGCTTCACCGACCCCGGTCACCTCGGCCGGGGTCTTCTCCGGCATGTCCGTTTCACCGCTGGCGACTCGCTCGGCCTTGCGCCCGGTGAACTCCTCCCAGCGCTGCACGATGACATCGCAATACGGCGCGTCGAGTTCCATCAGGAACGCGCGGCGTCCGGTCTGCTCGGCCGCGATCAGCGTGCTGCCGCTGCCGCCGAACAGGTCCAGCACGTTCTCTCCGGCCAGGCTGCTGTACTGCAGCGCCCGCACCGCCAACTCCACGGGCTTCTCCGTCAAGTGGACCATCGACTGCGGGCTGACCTTCTTGACGTGCCAGAGGTCCGTGGCGTTGTTCGGCCCGTAGAACTTGTGGCCAGCGCCCTCGCGCCACCCGTAAAAGCAGATCTCGAACGCGCCCATGAAATCTTTTCGCGTCAGCACCGGGTGCTGCTTGTCCCACACGATGCCCTGGCTGAAATACAGCTCGTGCTTCTTCAGGTACGGCGGGTAGTTGCCGAGGTTGGCGTAGCCGCCCCAGATGTAGAAGCCCCGGCCGGGCGCGAGCACGCGGGCCATGTTGCCGAACCAGGCGTCGAGCATTTCGTCGAATGCCTGGTCGGTCACGAAGTCGTTGGCCAGCGGCCGGTCCTTGGCCCGCATCTTCTTGGTGGTCTTGTATTTCTTGTCCGGGAACCGGGCCACGTCGAAGCCCTGGTGGTGCATGCCCTGGGCGTCGAACTTCTTCTCCTTGCGGGTGTGACCTTCGGGCATCGAGAACGACGACAGGCCAGCGGCGATGGCGTTGTTACTGCGCGGTTCGACCCGGACGTTGTACGGCGGGTCGGTATTGATCAGGTGGACGGTCGCGCCGTCCAGCAAGCGGTCCACGTCCTGCGGCCTGCCGCTGTCGCCGCAAAGCAGCCGATGGTTGCCCAGAATCCACAGGTCGCCGGGGCGCGTGGTCGCCTCGTCCGGCGGCGCGGGCACGTCGTCGGGATCGGTCAGGCCCTGCTGCACGTCGCCGCTCATCAGCCGGGCCAGTTCCTCCTGGTCGAAGCCCAGCAGGCCCAGGTCGAAGTTCATCTCCTGCAGCGACGACAGCTCGATGGGCAGCAGTTCGTAGTTCCACTCGGCGATGGCGGCGGTCTGGTTGTCGGCGATGCGGTACGCCTTGACCTGCGCCTCGGTCAGGTCCGTGGCGACATGCACCGGCACCTTGGCCAGGCCCAGCTTCTTCGCCGCCTTCCAGCGGGTGTGGCCGACGATGATCACGCCTTCGCCATCCACGACGATGGGCTGGCGGAAGCCGAACTCCCGCAGCGACGCCGCCACGGCGTCCACCGCCTCGTCGTTCTGGCGCGGGTTGCCGGGGTACGGCACGACCTGGTCGACGTCACGCAACTCGATCTGCATGGGGTTTCCTTTCACGAAAGAAAGTCAGTTCGCAACGGGAGCTGTTCCCGCGGGCCTCTCCTGCCGCCGGAGGCCGGGGAGGCACCATTGATGCCTGCCACTCTGGCAGACGTGCCACGTTTTCGGGGGTTGGCCCGTGTTGGGCCGGGGCGTGGGGTGGTAGGTCGGGCCAAGCCGCTCGCCCCGGCCGCGACGTGGGCCAACGTGGGCGTACCCGTGGCCAAACGGGGTGGGACGTTTCGTTTGGCGCGCCAAACGAGTCGTTCTGATCGCGGGGCACGCCGGGGCTGGTCTGTTTCGTTTTGTGTGCGCCCCTTTAGGGGGCGCACAAAACGAAACGAGACCGGCGTGCGGCTTTCATTTTGTGCGCTGGCCGGAGCGCACAAAACGAAACCGCCAGCAACTTGATTTGTGCGCGCAGAACGATTCACAAAACGAAACCTCATGGCTGGCCCTCCTCGCCTTGGACGGGTGTCGCGGCGCGCTGGTAGGTGTACGGTTCGTTGCGCTTGCCGTCGCCCTGACGAACCATCAGACCGTCGGCGTCGGCCATGCGGAGCAGGTTGTCGGAGGCCCACTTGGACAGGCCCGCGCGGACCGCCTTGCCGATGATGGCCGAGCGCGTGGCGGGCTCGTCATCGACGAACGCCTCCACGAACGACTCGGGCGACCACTCGTCCTTCTTCTCGCCGCGCTTCTTGCCGCCCTCGGACCGCAGCTGCGCCGGGTCCAGGTCGTCCGCCGCCGACCAGACCGGGAACGACCAGCGCAGGCAGCGCGGAGCGACCGGGGGCCAGGAGCGGACGGCGGCGTCGAGCACGACCGCGTCGGGTTCCTCGTGCGGCCGCAGGATCATGTGCGTGTCGGTCGCCCGGCTCTGGCTGCCCGCGCCAGCGCCCACGTCGGTGATGCTCTTGGTCGACTGGTTGCCCTTGGTGGTGTGGTGGATCAGCACGAACGAGCAGCCCAGCCGATCGGCGTAGCGGTCGAGGTGGTTGTAGAGCGACGCCATCGTGCCGTTGTCGTTCTCGTCCATGTCGCGCGGCATGAACCGGTAGAAGGCGTCCAGGATGATCACCTTGAACCGGCCCGGCTGAAGCGACTCGAAGTACGCCCCCAACGTGAACACGTCCTGCAGGTAGCCGCGCAGGTTCTGCACCCACACGCGATCGGCGTAGGCGTCGACGGGCACCTGCCGCGAGACGGCGACCTTGGGGATGCGGTGGGCGCTGGTCTCGCCGTGCAGTTCGTTGTCGAGGATCAGCACTTCGCCGCGCTCGCAGCGGAACTGCCCCAGCCAGTCCCGGCCCGTGGCGATGGACAACGCCAGGTCGGTGACCAGCCAGCTCTTGCCGGTCTTCGGGCTGGCGATGATGTTCATCGTCTCGCCCTCGCGCAGCAGGCCGTGGATGACGGGACGGCGCAGCTCGGGGTACTTGCCCACCAGGTCGCGGACGGTCAGCGGCTCGAGCTTCACCGGGGCGACGGCCGCCACGGGCACCATGCCGGGTGATGGCGGCGGCGAGCCGTAGCCCTGCGCCCGCAGCGACGAGGCGGCGCGCGACCAGTCGCCGCTGTGTTCGAGCAGCGTGTAGACGGCGAAGGGCGCGTAGGCCCGGTTGGGCTCGAAGGGATCGGCGTTGGCGCTGAAGACGTACAGCACGCCGTCCTTGAGCGTGGCGCTCCAACTGCTGGACTTGCCGGGCCGACGCCAGTACTCGTTCTCGCCGCCTTTGACCCGCACCCACCCGTGCTGTTCGAGCACGGCCCGCACATCTCCGCAGGCGTTGAAGACATCGCCGGGCCTGTCGGCATTGTCTGGCCGACAGCCGGGTTGTCCGACGGACATCGGGCCTCTCTGGCCCACAGCGGCGCTGTGCGGCGGACAATCCACCACCGGCGGCACATATTCGTTCAGCTCCCACGCTGTCTGGAGCAGAACCTCCCTCTCGGCCTCGGTCAGCACGGGCGGGGCGCACAGGTCGCCCTGGACCAGTTCATAGCCGGGCGTGGGCGCGCACAGGAACAGGCCGCCTTCACCCCGCGTCTCGATCAGCGTCACGACCTTGCCGTCGTCCTGGCGGCGCTGGGCAAGTTTGAGGTTGCCGCAGACTTCCGCCGCGCAGCGATAGGCGACGTGGTAGCCGCCCGATGGGGTGCGTTCGACGACCAGCTTGTCCCGCAGGTCCGGTGGGATGCGCTCCCACCACGCCGAGAACTTCTCGCCGCCCGAATCGAAGTCGATGATCTCGGTGTTGCCCGACACCTTGCCGCAGAGAATGCACAGGGCGTCGTGGTCATTGGCGAACCACGCTGACACCTCGGCCTCGGTGGGCAGTCGGTCCCGATACTGCTTCCACGCGCCGACGGCTGGGCGCTTCTCGGCACGGCGGGCGGGCAGCACGGCCAGACCGGCTTGCTGGTACAGGATGGCGGCGTCACGCAACGTCAATGTCGCCTCCCGACCCCACCTTGTGCATGTTGTCCAGCTTGCGATGGCACTCGATGCAGAGCCAATACACGCGCAGTGGGAAGCGGTAGTCCGGGTGATGCATCTCCAAGCGATCGGTGGAGCCACAGAAGTGGCATGGCTCGCGACGGATATGTCCGTCCCGGACGGCGTTGCCCGCCATCGTCCGGGCGTGGTACTTCAGCGGTTCGTTCCGACGCTGCTTTTGCTGGTACGCCCGGCGCGCCGCCGCACGTTTGAGGTCGTCATTGCGGTCCCGGTCATACTGGCGATAGTGGCCGATACGCTGGCGGCGGTTCAGGCGAACGTCGGCTCGTGCGCACTCGCGGCACTTGTTCAGGTGCCCATCCGCCATCGCTGGATGACAATAGAACTCCTCAATCGGGAGCACCCGGCCGCATTTGAAGCAGGTCTTCGTCATGGCAATGCCCTCAGAATGGAATTGAGTCATCCGCCGGCACGTACTCGGGAACGTCGTCGGACACGTCCGTGGGTTCGGGCAGGCTCAGGTCGGCCGGATCGGGTTTCGCGCCCAGCTCGTAGTCGACGATGCGGTCGTACTTCTCCCCGGCCACGGAACGCACCTTGATCGACAGTGCCGGGGCCAGCGCCCCGGCGTTGGCCAGCGCCACCGCGTCATCGACGTTGTCCGGGACCGGCAGGCACGAGCGCATGCGCCACCACGCCTCGGCCTTCTGGCGGGCGTAGCCGCCGTGCTCGAAGCAGACCCATTCGGACTGGTGCTGGTGGTAGCCGATCTCGTAATCGACCCGCATGGTTCGCGGGGCGTCGGGCGGGGCGTCGCGCTTGACGTGGACGCCGTAGTAGACGTCCCGCACGTCATGCTCGGTGATGGTCACCTGACCGGACAGGATGCCCGCCTCGTCGGCCGTGGCCTCGTGCCTGCGCCGCTCGGGGGGCGGGAACTCGTACCCGCACTCGGGGCAGGCCGCATAGCCCGTGGCGATCAGGGCCTGGCACTGCGGGCATTCCTTGGCGGGCGCTTCGCCCGATCCTTTGCCGGGCACATCCGTGATGCGAATGGCGTCCACGGGGCCGTGCCGCAGCACGTTGCCGCCGAAGTCGAGCACCAGGCAGTCGGCCTTGCCCTCGCAGAGCCGGAAACCCCTCCCGACCATCTGGTAATAGAGGCCCGGCGACATCGTCGGGCGCAGCAGCGCCACGCAGTCGACGTTGGGCGCGTCAAAGCCCGTGGTCAGCACGTTCACGTTGACCAGGTACTTCAGCTCGCCGTCGCGGAAGCGGCGGATCAACTGGTCGCGGTAGAGCGTGGGCGTCTGGCCATCGATGAACCCGCACTCGCCCCCGGAAGCCCCGCCCCCGGCGATCTGCTCGATCATCCGCGCCACGTGCTGGCCGTGCTTGACGCCGGAGGCGAACACCAGGCACGCCTTGCGGTCCCGCGTGTACTGGACGATCTCCCGGCAGGCCGAGTGGACCAGCGTCTCCTGGTCCATCAGGGCCTCGACCTCGCCGGCGACGAACTCGCCCGCCCGCACGTGCAACTGGCTGGTGTCGGGCTTGAGCCTGCCCGCCTTGGACTTGAGCGCCGACAGGTAGCCGTCGCGGATCAGTTCCCGCACCCCGATCTCGTAGCAGATGCTGTTGAGAATCCCATCCGGCGGCGGCACGCAGATCGGCCCCGAGGACATACGGAACGGCGTGGCCGTCAGGCCGATGACCCGCAGGTGCGGGTTGACCGCGCGAGCGCCCTCGAGGAAGCGGCGGTACATGCCATCGCCGTCCATCGGGATCATGTGCGATTCGTCGACGACCGCCAGGTCGAAACGCCCCAGGTGATCGGCCTTCTGATAGACCGACTGGATGCCCGCGATAATCACCGGGTGCGTCGTGTCCCGGCGCTTCAGGCCCGCTGAGTAGATGCCCACGTGGATGTCCGGGCAGACCTGGTCGAGCTTGTCCCTGGCCTGCTCCAGCAGTTCCTTCACGTGGGCCAGGATCAGCACGCGCCCGTTCCAGCGAGTCACCGCGTCCGAGCAGATCGTGGCGATCACCGGCGTCTTGCCGCCGCCGGTCGGGATCACCACGCACGGGTTGTCATCGCGCTCGCGCAGGTGTCGATAGACCGCCTCGACCGCCTCCACCTGGTACGGTCGCAGCGTCATGGGCTTGTGTTCGGGCGTGAACAGGCTCACCGCGCCTCCTCCGCAATGCCCACAGCCTGGAGGATCAATTCGCGGTGCCCGCCGCGCCGCATTGCTCTGGCACCCACGGAGCGGAGTTCGGCCTCGACGCGGTTGAACACGTCCATCGCCTCCGACAGCGACATGTGCGGCTGCCAGGCGCAGGGATGGCCCTCGAACCAGTCGGCCACGGCGCAGTAGCGCAGCGCCGCCCCGAGCAGTTCGGCCTGCGACACCGCCGGGTTGTCCTTGAGTGCCTGGTTCATCGCCTCTCCGTGATGCGCACCACGACCTTGCCGCCGCGCACGACCGTGGCCTTCTCGATCAGCAGCCAGACGATCTGGCTGTCGTCGTGAAAGGCCCCGCCGTGCTCGAGCGAATCGCCCAATGCCTTCAGCAGGTTGTCCAGGTCTCGCCTGCGCCGGTCGGGCGGGAACACCTCGATGGAGACAGCCAGTTTTCCAGCCAACGGCTTGATGCCCATGCGGCCCAGGATGGCCCGAACCGCGTCGCGGAAGATCAGCCCGTTGCGACTGATCACCGTTCGCCCGCGAACGTGCCGCCAGTAGTGGTTCACCGACGGCGGGTATGGCAGTTCCAGTTCCAGCATCCGTGCCTCCGTATTGCCGCTGGCCCCGAAGCGGACCTCCCGACGGCGAGAACCGCCGCCGGGAGGCCCGTGGGAGGGAGGGGATCGTCGTTCCGGCATCAGCGCCGCCACGGAGGCGTGGGGTTGCTGGCCTGGGCCGGGGCGCTGCTGGTCGCGGCGGCTTCGCGCTTGGCGTAACCGCGCACCTCGTTGGTCATCTCCCCGGTGTCGTCGCGCTTCTTGAGCTTGACCGTGACCACCAGCGGCACGTTGTGCAGTTCGACGCTGTCGCCGGGCTGCATCACGCCCACGGCGCGGCAGATGGCCGAGAGTTCCTGGCGGGCGATCTGCACCGTGGTGGGGTTGGGGTTGTGCAGGTTCAGCCGCGCCCAGACGTATCGGCCCTTGTACGGGCCGTCGAGAATCTGGAACGTCAGCTGCAGGTACTGCCCGCTGCCGCTCTTCGTCGGCTTCATCTCCGACTCGGTGATCACCGCCAGGTACTTGCCCGCGGGGATCGGCTCGAAGTCCTGGGACGGTTCGACCTGCGACGCGTTGAATCCGTTGAGGTTGGCCATGTGCGAATCTCCTTGTTCAAAAGGGAAGTGTCAGTTCGACGGCTGACTGTCGGGTTGCGGGGACGACGCCTGGTCTTCGGGCCGGGCCTGATTCCGGGGGTGGGCCTGCTGGGCGAAGTAGTCGTAAGCGGCCCACTCCAGCGGCAGCTCGTAGGGCATCTGCAGCCGGTTCTTGGCGACGTGGGTCGGGCCTTCGCAGGTCCGCATCACCCGCTCCGGCTCGGTGACGTTCTTGACCTTCTTGGGGTCGGTGGTGGTCGAGTACGTGGCGAAGAGCACCTCGTCGCACCATTCCATGACCACCGACGCCGCCAGCTTGTGCAGACGCGGCGTGAAGCGGTCGAAGGCCGAGTCCTCGGGCGTCTGGAACTTTTCGATCTTGGTGTGGGCGATCAGGATGACGGCCATGCCGCGATCCCGCCGCAGGGCATCGAGGGCGTCGAGAAACTTCCGCCAGAAGTTCAGCGCGAAGGTGTAGCCCTTCTGGAAGCCGATCTTCTCGATGTTGCTGACGTTCTCGGCGGTGCAGACCTCCTGCCAGATCAGCCGCTCCAGCCAGTCCAGCGAGTCGACCACGACGGTTCGATAGGA
>CAZBIP010000057.1:0-3960 GCA_964491885.1 uncultured Vicinamibacterales bacterium | reverse complement strand
CTCGTGGGGCTGGCCCCGCAGTTCGGTCAGGGCGTCCATCACCTCCCCGAACGAGCGGGCCAGCGGGAACTTGGCGCAGTCGATCTCGCCCAGGCCGTCCTCGGTCTGCACGAAGACGGGCTTGCGCGCCGTTGCGCCGAAGGTGCTCTTGCCCACGCCCTGGACGCCGTGGATCATGCAGCGGCGCGGGGCCGGACGTTTGCCGACATGCAACTGGGATAGAAGACTCATGCTCGTGTGCTCCTTTCAAAGGTTGGGGTTCGGGATTCCGGGGGCCGGGGTCACATCCAGTCGAAGGTGCGGAGGTCCTCGTAGCCGCTGGGCCACACGCCGCTGTCGCGGCATCGCCGCAGGCGCTTGACCGCCTCCTCGTTCTCCTTCTGGGCGACGGCCAGCACGTCCTCTCCCATCCGCCACACGCCGCAGCGGAACGGTTCCTTCTTCTCGACGGCGATCAGGTGGACCGGCAGCTCGCGCGGGTCGATGCCCGCCGCCGTCGCGGTGATCGAGCGGTAGAAGGCGAGTTGGTGCGGGTAGCCGTAGCGCCGGGCGTCGGCCTCGAAGTAGGTCAGGTCGTCGGCGGTCTTCAGGTCGACGATGGCCGCACCGGCCAGGTGGGAGAACCAGTCGATCCGCACCTGGCACGGGACGGCGTGCCACACCGCGCGGAGCACGGCTTCGGCCACGCCGCTGGCCAACATCTGCCGCGCCAGTTCGTGGGACAGCACGCCAGCGGCCATCTGCTCGATCTGCTGGGCCTGCTTGTCGGTCAGGACCGGCTTGCCCTGGGCGTCGGCCCACTCGGCAAAGGCCTTGGTGTTCGCGCCGAACACCTCGCCGGTGCGCGGGTTGATCGGACCGCCGACGGCGTACTCGGCCAGGAACTTCTCGCGGCCTTCGAGGATCAGCGTGTGCGCGGCCCGACCGACCAGGTAGGCCGGACGATCTTCGTCCTGCGCCAGGCCCATCTGCTTCCGGTTGTGCAGCAACGGGGACTTGCGGAAGTCGGCCAGGCCGTGACTGCCCAGGTGGTCCTTGGCGGCCGCGTGATACGCATCCGCCGTCACAAACACGAACAGTGAGGACAGATCGGTGGAGATCATCACTTCACCTCCGTGGCGGCCAGCCAGGTCATGCTGGGGTTGCCGGTGACGGCGCAGATGCGCTCGGGACCGTTGACGACCTGACCGGCCTTGCGCAGCTCCGGCAGGCGGCGCGAGGGGACGTGACGTTCCAGACCGGCGGCGACCGCGATCTCGGCGGCGGTCTGCCCCGGCTTCTTCCACACTTCGATCAGGCAGAGATGACGCTGCGAAGCGGCGCGGCCGCTGGCTTCCACTTCTTCAGCGGCCCGGTGCGACGTGGCGGGGTCGGTTCTTCGTGCGAGTGCGTTCATCGGCGGCTCTCCAACTGGGTTCCGGGTGCGTCGGGTGGGTCGTTGGCGACCCGCGACGCGAACACCCGTTGTTTGCCGCCGACGGGGAAACTTGCTCGGCCAACCAGATGTGGCCCAGTAAACACACATGCGCCACATGTGGGCTGAGCGCTGCGCCGCGTGAACGACTAATGCGCCACAGGTGCGGCGCAGATGAGTTGGGCGGCACATCGCTGGGACTACATACCTGGCCGAGTATCGCGCGGAGCATGACACGCGTGACGTCGAGAGCGTCTCGACGCGACGCGAATGGCCCAGAAATGAAAGGCCCAGTCATGCTTGCCAACAGCTACGTCGGAGTCGTTGAACAGGAAGTGCCCCGTCTCGTGGTCAGCCGCGCCAGGCGGCTGAAGGTCAGCGGCGACGAGATCGACGACCTGCAGCAGCAGATCGTCCCCACGCTCGCCGCGTTCCAGTACGACGCCGCTCGCTCCAACGGCGCGTCGCGCACCACCGCGATGACCGGCGTGATCGACCGGCAGATTAAGGCGCACCTTCGCGCCAAGCACCGCTACCAGAAACGCATCGAGCGCCTGCAGGTCATGTCCGGCGCGGCCCGCCACGACCGCCCGGTCTGGCCCGACCACGTCACGAAGCCCGAGCCGGTCGATCTGCGGATGGACCTGGCCGCTGCGATGTCCACGCTCTCGGCCCGCGACCGCTCGATCTGCCAGGGCCTGGCTGATGGCCTGACCGTCAAGGCCATCGCCGAGCAACTGGGCTGCGGCCGCGACACCGTCACCAGGGCCATCGCCCGTATCCGCGAGGTATTTACCCGCGCCGGGCTGCGGGCATGGATCGATCCCGACTACCTCAGCGACGACACGGAACAGGCCTGAATTCACGGAGGAAAACCATGCAGATGCCCGCGGAATCGACTGGATTAGTTGCGCCACCCGAGCAAGGGTGTCCACCGGCAGACGCGATTCCCCGCCGCCCGCCCGGGGCGGCCTGGATCACGGACGAGGCGGTGGAGGACACGCGTCGGGTGTGGTCGCCGTACTACGGCAGAGAACTGACCGAAGGCGAGGCGGTCGAGATTCTCATGAACGTCAAGAACCTCGCGGACGTGCTGGTCCAGGCCAGAAGGAGACGATGATGCAGAACTGCGTAATCTGGGCACGCGTCTCGTCGCGGGAGCAGCGGGAGGGCTACTCCATCGACGCCCAACTCCGCGTGACCCGCGAGCGGGCGCGGAAGGAGGGCTGGGGCGTCGCCCGCGAGTTCGTCGTGGCCGAGTCGGCCAAGCGCGGAGCCGAACGCGTGGCGTTCAACGAGATGCTCAAGTGGGTGCGGGCCAACGCCCGCAAGCTGAAGATCGACTTCATCCTTGCCCACAAGCTCGACCGCGCCTGCCGCAACATGCGCGACGCGGTGCGGATGCAGGAACTGGAAGACCAGTGCGGGGTGAAACTCGCGTTCGTCGAGAACCAGTTCGGACCCGGAGCGGCCGGGGCGCTGTCGTTCAACGTCATGGCCGCTGTCGCCCAGTACTACTCCGACAACCTTCGCACCGAGGTGCTCAAGGGCATCGAGGAGAAGGTCCGTCAGGGCTGGGCACCGGGCCTCGCGGCCTACGGCTACCAGAACGTGCAAGGCAACCGCGAGGAACCCATCCAGGTCCACCCGGTTAACGCCTTGGCCGTCCAGCGCATCTTCGAGCTGTACGAGACCGGGCTCTACACCTTCAAGGACATCGCCGACGTGCTCCAGCGCGAGGGCTTCACCTACCAGCCCAGTTGCCCGCGCTTCCACCGCACGGCGCTGTCCTACATCCTCAACAACCGTTTCTACATCGGCATGGTCACCTTCCGAGGGCAGACCTACCCCGGCAAGCACAAGCCCATCATCGAACTGGATGTGTTCGAGCGATGCCAGGACCTGCTCCAAGGCAAGAACCGCCGCGTGCGCAACGCCAACCACTACCTGGCCGGAGGCATGTTCGTCTGCGCCCACTGCGGCTACGGGATCACCGGCGAGCGCATCGTCCGCAAAATGAAGAACGGCAACGTCCACGAGTATGTCTACTACCGCTGCGGGAACCTCGAACCCGACCCCGGACACCCGGTGGTCCGCTGGCGGCAGGACCAGCTCGAGGAAGCCATCGAGCGGGACCTGGCGAGCCTCCGCATTCCCGACGACGAGCGGCGCGACTGGTTCCGCCGCCATCTGGCCACGGCCTGCGACGACCAGACGGTTCTGCGGGAACAGCGCATCCGCCAGGCCCGCAAGCGCCTCACCGAACTGGACCAGATGCAGCAGCGCTTGCTGGAGGGCTACCTCGGCGGCGCGATTGAAAAAGAGACATTCACGGCCAAGACGACGGAGATGAAGGTCGAGGCCGAACGGGTGCGGCAGCAGTTGGACGGGGCGGGGGCGTGCGGCGACGAGGTCGGCCAGCACGTGCTGGCGCTCTTCGACTTCGCCCAGAACGCGGGCCAGGACTGGGGGGTTTCTGGGAAAGACGCCCGGCGGGCGATCCTCGGGCGCGTTTTATTGAAACGGTCATTGAGCGACGTAAGTCT
>CAZBIP010000056.1:15848-17103 GCA_964491885.1 uncultured Vicinamibacterales bacterium | reverse complement strand
GAGCGGTCGCCCTACGTGCGTTTCCGGTTCACCGAGTCCGGCATCAGCCCGATCAGCCACCCGGGCATGCCCGGGGGCAACTACCTCGCGTCCGGCATCGAGCACAACGAGCAGGGGGCGCCGACGGCGGGCGGCGAGATGCACAGCCGGATGAACGACAAGCGGCTGCGCAAGTTCGACCCGCTCAAGGCGCGCCGGGACTTGTTCGTGGCGCAGGGGCGCAGTGACGCGCCGATCGGCCTCGTCAGCTGGGGCGGGACGGCGGGGATCGTGATCGAGGCCTTCCAGCTGGCCGTCGCCGAAGGGCTCGACGTGAAGCTGCTGGTGCCCAGGCTGATGTTCCCGGTGGCCGAGGAGATCTTCCGGGAGTTCTTTGCGTCCGTCGAACGGGGCCTCCTCGTGGAGCAGAACCACCAGGGGCAGTTCTACCGGCTGCTTCGCATGTACGTGGACGTGCCGCGGGGAGTCGAGGTCCTGGCGAAGAGCGGATCCAACCCCATTACGCCGGGGGAGATCGTCGAGCGCTTGCGCCGCCTCTCGGCCGCGCCGGGAGCCGGTGCCGCGGGCGTAAGCGGCCTGGGAGGAGACGGGAGATGAGCGTCGCAACCGCGCAGCCGATCGAACGGTACGCCGCCAAGGATTACAAGAGCGAGCTGAAGCCCATCTGGTGCCCGGGCTGCGGCGACTTCGGCGTCGTGCAGGCCATCTACCGCGCGCTGGCGAACGTCGGCCGGCCGCCGCACGAGATCGCGTTCGTGTCCGGGATCGGCTGCTCCAGCCGCATCCCCGGCTACACCACGGCGTACGGCTTCAACAGCGTCCACGGCCGCGCCCTGCCCATCGCGCAGGGCATCAAGCTGGCGAACCCGGACCTCCTGGTGCTCTGCGCGGGCGGCGACGGAGACGGGTTCTCGATCGGCGGCAATCACGTGGGGCACGCGGTCCGCCGCAACATCGACATCACGTACATCGTGATGGACAACCAGATCTACGGGCTCACCAAGGGCCAGTTGTCTCCGACGTCGCGCCGCGGGCTCATGACGGCGTCCTCGGCCCTCGGTTCGATGGAGGCCCCGGTCAACCCCTTGCTCTACGTGCTGGGGTACGGCGCGTCGTTCGTCGCGCAGGGCACGCCGGCGGACATGGCGGGGCTGGCCTCCGTCATCGAGGAAGGCATCCGGTTCCCGGGCTTCGCCTTCATCAACGTGCAGTCGCCGTGCGTCACCTACGGGCAGGAGGAGAACCTCCTCAAGGC
>CAZBIP010000056.1:0-15748 GCA_964491885.1 uncultured Vicinamibacterales bacterium | reverse complement strand
GGCCATCACGCGCCGGTAGTAGAGCGAGTAGTGCCGCACCCGTCGCGGCGCATGCGATCCGACCCCCGCCAGCGCGACGACGGCGAGCAGGATCGGGACGCGGTAGGCCCACAGCCACGGGATCAGGCAGAGCAGCAGGAGCTTGACGAACACGACCAGGGCGCACACCTGGTGCGCCCAGTGGGCGGACGGGTACATCTCGAGTGCGATCATCACGCCCCCCGTCACGATGGCCGTCCAGAGCACCGGCAGGAGCCGGTCGGGGTCGGCACCGAAGACGTGTCCGCCCAGCAGCGTGCCGGTGGCGGCCAGGTGTACGGTGCGCGCCGCGATGTTCCACCACCTGGAACCCGCCAGGTGTCGTCGTGGTTCGGGGAAGAGCAGGGCGGCGAGGACGGGCATGGGATGTGGGCCGTGTCCCAGGCCGGCGGAACGCCGGCCCGCCCGGTGATTATAGCGGGAGGCGAGCCATGCAGACCGTGAATGTCCGCCCGGCGGGCAGCGGGGATGCCGTCTGGGCCGCGGCGCTGATGGCGTCGTCGGACCCATGGGTCACGCTGGGCCGCGGGTTCGACGACTGCTATCGGGCGTGCACCTGGACCGGCGACGTGCTCGAAATCGCCGAACTGGACGGGGAACGGTCCGGCTTCGTCCTCGTGCGCCCGTCGGGCGTCGCCGGCGCCCCCTACGTCAAGTCGATCGCGGTGTCTCCGGACCACCGGGGCCGCGGCGTGGGTGCGGCGCTGCTGGCGCACGTCGAGCGCTCGTACGAGGGCCGGGCCAGGCACCTGTTCCTCTGCGTGTCCTCTTTCAACAGCCGGGCGAGGCGGTTCTACGAGCGGCTCGGGTATCACCCCGTGGGCGTGATCGAGGACTTCCTGATCGACGGGGCCGACGAGGTGCTGATGTACAAGCGCCTCGGCGTGCCGGAGGCGTCTGCCTGATCGACTAGAATATGAGGTTCCGGCGGGCGGCATGGGACCTCGTCCGGAGGGCCGCCGAACGGGTCCGAGGGGATACATGGAGAAGGCTTTCCGGCGCGTGGCGGTCGTCAATCGTGGCGAGCCCGCCATGCGGTTCATTCACGCCGTCCGCGAGTTCAACAGCGAGCACCGGACGGACGTTCGCGTCATCGCGCTCTTCACGGAGCCGGACCGGCACGCCCGGTTCGTCCGCGAGGCCGACGAGGCCGTGAGCCTCGGGCCCTCCACCTACGTCGATGCGCGCGACGGGCTGCGCAGGCCGAAGTATCTCGACGGCGAGGCGATCGAGCGCGCGCTCGCCGAGGCCCAGGCGGACGCGGTTTGGGCGGGATGGGGATTCGTCGCCGAGCGCCCGGAGTTCGTCGAGCGCTGCGAGCGTCTCGGCCTGACGTTCATCGGGCCGGACAGCGGATCCATGCGGAGACTGGGGGACAAGATCTGCGCGAAGAGGCTCGCCGAGCAGGCCGGCGTGCCGGTGATCCCCTGGGGAGGCGGCCCTGCCGACACGCTCGACGTGGCGCTCGCGCACGCGGAGCGCGTCGGCTATCCCGTCGCGCTCAAGGCGAGCGGCGGCGCCGGCGGCCGCGGCATCCGCCGCGTGACGTCGCCCGCTGAACTCGCGAGGGCCTACGAGGCGGTCCGCCGCGACGCGGCGCGCACGTGTCTCGACCGCACCGTGTTCGTGGAGCGGTGGATGGCCGGGATGCGGCACATCGAGGTGCAGATCCAGGCGGATCGCCACGGGACGATCTGGGCCGTCGGCACGCGCGACGCGTCGCTGCAGCGCCGGTTCCAGAAGCTGGCGGCCGAGGCCCCGGCGCTCGGCCTGACGCCCGAGGTGGAGACCGCGCTCCTTGACGCCGCGGTGCGTCTCGTCTCGGCTGCGGACTACCGGGACCAGGTGACGGTGGAGTTCCTGGTCGACCTCTCCGGGCGCTTCTCTTTTCTCGAGGCGAACACGCGGCTCCAGGTCGAACACGTCGTGACCGAGCTGACGAGCGGCGTCGACCTGGTGAAGCTCGAACTCGACGTGGCGCGCGGCGGGCGGCTGGGCCCGGTGCCCCCGCCGAGCGCGGGCCACGCGATCGAGGTCCGGTTGAACGCGGAAGACCCGTACAACGGGTTCGCGGCGTCGCCTGGCGTGGTGACGCAGTTCAGGACGGCGACGGGGCCGGGTCTGCGGGTGGACACGGGCATCGCGGAAGGCAGCGTGATGCCGCCGGAGTTCGGGCCCATGTGCGCGAAGCTCGCCGCCTCCGGCAGCAGCCGCGACGAGGCGCTCGGCCGGCTGAAGCGCGCGCTCGCCGAGAGCGTGCTGGTCGTGTCGGGCGGGCCGTCCAACCGGACGTTCCTGCTCCAGGTCTTCGGCCGCGCCGAAGTCGAGCGCGGCATCTTCGACGCCGGGCTCCTGGACCGGCTCACCGTCGGCGAGGAGACGCTGTCGGAACGCTACGCGAAGGTCGCACTCGTCCAGGCGGCGGTGGAAGCGTACGACGCCGAGTACGCCGAGGAGGTCGAGGAGTTTTTCGCGTCGGCGGCCCGCCTGAGGCCGACCGTCAGGTCTGAAGTCGGCCGCCCCGTCGAGTTGAGCTACCGGGGACACCGCTACGCGCTGCGCGTGCACCGCCTGGGCGAGGGACGGTACCGCATCCAGGCCGGCGCGTCGCGCACGGACGTCGAGGTGGAGCGTGACGGCGCCTGCGAGCGGTGGCTCACCATGGAAGGGCGGCGCTACCGCGTGCTCGCCGCCCAGGGCGGGTACACGCTCCTCATCGAGGTCGAGGGCATCCCGCATCCGATCGCGCGCGCGGACGAAGGGGTGGTGCGCGCGGCGTCGCCCGCCGTCGTCGTGTCCGTGCACGTGCAGCCCGGCGACAGGGTGGCCGCCGGCGACCGCCTGGCCGTGCTGGAGGCGATGAAGATGGAGACGGCCGTCACGGCGCCCTTCGCCGGGACGGTCCGCCAGGTGTTCGTCCTGCCGAACTCCCAGGTCGGCACCGGGACGCCGCTCGTGCATCTGGATGCCGGCAGGGAAGATGGGGCCAGGCGGGCCGGCGCGAAGGTGATCTTCGACGCCGCGAGGCCGGCGGTGCGCCCCGGAGGGCGCCAGGCGTCGCGCGGCCGCGCACTGATCCAGGGCGTCAGGGCCGGCCTGGCGGAGTACCGGCGCGCGGGTGCCGAGCCGCTCGTGAACCCCCTCCCGGCCATGCGCTCGGCCATGCTGGGCTTCGACCTCGACGCCCGGGACGTCGACCGCCTGGTCCAGGAGTACGATCGGCTCTCGCGCGCCGTGCCGCCCGACGATGTCGAGGTGCTGCGCGCGGAAGACGATCTGCTCCGTCTTGCGGTGGACCTGAGGGCCGTCTTCGGGCGGCAGGCCTCCGCGCAGGGAGATGGAGGGCCTTCGCTGGGCTCCGAACAGCACCTGCTGCGATACTTGCGGACGATCGACGGCGGGGGCGCGGACCTGCCGCCGGATTTCCTGGCGCAACTGCGGGCGGCGCTGGCGCATTACGGCGTGGCGACCCTGCAGCCCTCGCGCGCGTTGCGCGAGAGCCTGCTCGCCATGTTCAAGGCGAATCAGCGCAGCGCCCTCCAGTCGCCCCTCATCCGCGCCGTGCTCGAGCGGAGGCTGGGCGCGGCCGCGCGCCTCGCGCCGGGCACGCCCTCGTTCCTGAGGACCATCGAACGTCTCATCACGTCGGTGCAGGGGCGCGACCCGGGTCTCGCCGACCTGGCCCGTGACGTGCACTACCGGTACGTCGAGCAGCCGGCGTTCGAGCGGGTCCGGGGCGCCGTGCTGGCGGACATGCTGGAACGGCTCGATCGGCTCGCGCTCGATCCGGGAGGGGCGGGCGCCGCGGGCTGCCTCGAAGAGCTCCTGGCCTGTCCGCATCCGCTCCGCACCGCCGTGGCCGCCAGGATGGCCGTGGCGCCGACGGCCGTCCGGCGCATGGCGCTCGAGGTGATGCTCCGGCGCGACTACCGGTTCCGGCCGCTCGAAGAGATCGCTCGCGTGTCCGGCGCGGAAGCCCCGATCGCGCGCGTGTCGTATCCCTTCGAGGGGCAGACGATCGAGGTCATCGCGACGTGCGGGCCTCTCGAGGGCCTCGCGTCGGTGCTGCTGGCGCTGCGGACGCAGGTGGCGGGCGTCCCGGCCGATCGCGACGTCGTGGCCGAGATCTACCTCTGGAACGCGGACCCGGACGGGGACGACGCGCTGGCCGCGGCCCTGGGCGAGACGCTCGAGACCGCGCTCTCGGGCCGAACGCTCCGACGGGCCGTCGTCATGCTGCTGACGCGGGGTGCCGCAGGCGGCGGCGACATGCGGTGCTTCACGTTCCGCCCGTCAGGCCCGGGCTACCGGGAAGACCGCGTGCTGCGCGGGCTCCACCCCATGCAGGCCAAGCAGCTCGAGTTCTCGAGACTGCAGCACTTCTTCCTCGATCGCCTCCCATCGGTCGAGGACGTGTACCTCTTCAAGGGCGTGGCACGGGAGAACCCGAGGGACGAGCGGCTCTTCGCCCTCGTCGAGGTGCGCGATGCCTCGGCGCTGCGCGACGCGGGCGGCCGGCTCGTTTCCGTGCCTCACTTCGAGCGGATGGCGCTCGAGGCGCTGACCGCGATCCGGCGCGCGCAGATGCGGCGGAGGGGCGAGGAGCGGCTGCACTGGAACCGTGTGACGCTGTTCGTCAGGCCGCCCATGGACCTCACGCGCGCCGAGATCGGGGAACTGGCGGCGCGGATGAGCACCCATGCCGAGGGGCTCGGCCTGGAGAAGATCGTCGTGCGAGGCGTCCTGCGGGACGCGGAGGGCGCCGAGTCCGACATGACGGTCGGCATCACGCTCGCCGCGGGCAGGGCCCCCATCCTGCAGTTCGCGGCCCCGTCCGCCGAGCCGCTGCGCACGCTCTCCGACTACGATCAGCGCGTCGTGCGGATGCGACAGCGCGGCCTGACGTATCCGTACGAGATCGTCCGGCTGATGACGCCGGAGCATGCCGAAGCCGGCGCCGCGATCCCGCCGGGCTCCTTCACCGAACTGGACCTCGACGGCGAAGGCCGCCTCGTCCCGGTCGAGCGCCCGCACGGGCAGAACACCGCGAACGTCGTCGTGGGCCTGTTGACCAACCGCACGGAGAAGTACCCGGAGGGCATGACGCGGGTCGTGCTCCTCGGCGACCCCAGCCGCGAGGTCGGCTCCCTCGCCGAGCCCGAGTGCCGGCGCATTCTCGGCGCGCTCGACAGGGCGGAGGCCATGGGAGTGCCGCTCGAGTGGTACGCGCTGTCGGCGGGGGCCAAGATCTCGATGGAGAGCGGCACCGAGAACATGGACTGGATCTCCCGCGTGCTCCGGCGCATCGTGCACTTCACCCAGGCGGGAGGGGAGATCAACGTCGTCGTGACGGGGATCAACGTCGGCGCGCAGCCGTACTGGAACGCCGAGTCCACCATGCTCATGCATACGCGCGGCATCCTCGTCATGGCGGCCGAAGGCGCGATGGTTCTGACGGGCAAGATGGCGCTCGATTACTCCGGGTCCGTGTCCGCGGAGGACAACACCGGGATCGGCGGCTACGAGCACATCATGGGCCCGAACGGGCAGGCGCAGTACTGGGCCCAGGACGTGCGGGACGCCTGCCGGATCGTTCTGCGCCACTACGATCACTGCTACCGCGTGCCGGGCGAGCGGTTCCCGAGGCGCGCCTCGACGGCCGACCCGGTGTCGCGCGATGTCCGCACGTTCCCCCATGACACCAGCCCGGACGGGTTCGCCACCGTCGGCGACGTCTTCTCGGACGCCGCCAACCCGGGCCGCAAGCGCCCGTTCGACATCCGGCGCGTCATGCTGGCCGTGACGGACGGCGACCAGGCGCCGCTCGAGCGGTGGGCGGGCTGGCGGGACGCCGAAGTCGCCGTCACCTGGGACGCCCACATCGGCGGCTACCCGGTGTGCCTCATCGGGTTCGAGTCGCGGGCCCTACCGCGGGTCGGCGTCGTGCCGGCGGACGGCCCGGCGCAGTGGACCTCGGGCACGCTCTTCCCCATGGCGTCGAAGAAGGTGGCGCGGGCGATCAACGCCGCGAGCCTGAACCGGCCCGTCGTCATCCTGGCGAACCTGTCCGGGTTCGACGGGTCGCCGGAATCCATGCGGCGGCGCCAGCTCGAGTTCGGCGCCGAGATCGGCCGCGCCGTCGTGAACTTCGAGGGACCCATCGTCTTCGTCGTGGTGTCCCGGTACCACGGCGGCGCGTTCGTCGTCTTCTCGCGGGTCCTGAACGAGAACCTGGAGGCGGCCGCGCTCGAGGGGAGCTACGCCTCCGTCATCGGCGGCGCGCCGGCGGCGGCCGTCGTCTTCTCGCGGGACGTCGACGGCCGGACGCGCAAGGACCCCCGCGTCAGGCAGATCGACGCGGCGCTCGCGGCGGCGGCGACCGACGAGGAGCGCGCGGCGCTGCGCGCCTCGCGCGTCGAGACGATTCACACGGTCCGATCCGAGAAGCTCGGCGAGGTCGCCGACGAGTTCGATCGCATCCACAGCGTGCATCGCGCGCTCGAGGTGGGGTCGCTCGACCGGATCATCAGCGCAGCCGACCTCCGCCCGTATCTCGTCGATGCGATCGAGCGGGGGATGGCGCGCGAACTGGAGCGCTGGTCGTCATGCAGCAACCCATCGTCGTAATCCTTGCCCGGGGACTCGGCACCCGCATGAGGCGCGCCGAGGCCGGGGCGGCGCTCGCCGAGGAGCAGGCCCGGGTGGCCGACACGGGCGTCAAGGCCATGATTCCCATCGGGCGGCCGTTCCTGGACTACATCCTCAGCGGGCTGGCCGACGCCGGCCTCTCGGAGGTGTGTCTCGTCATCGGCCCCGAGCACGACGCCATCCGGGAGTACTACGGCCGGACGGCCCGGCCGTCGCGCCTGCGGATCGCGTTCGCGGTCCAGGAGCAGCCGCTCGGCACGGCCGACGCCGTGGCCTCTGCCGCGGGCGTGGTGGGCGACCGGCCCTTCCTCGTGCTCAACTCCGACAACTACTACCCGGTGGACGCCTACCGCGCCCTCGCGGCCATGGACGGGCCCGGCCTCGTCGCGTTCGAGCAGCACGCGATGGTGGCCCTGGGCAACGTGCCGGCCGAGCGCGTCGGGAAGCTGGCCGTGGTCCGCATCGGCGGTGGCGACACGCTGCTCGACGTCATCGAGAAACCGGACGAGGCGACGCTCGCCTCGCTCGGCGGAGAGATCTATCTGAGCATGAACTGCTGGCGGTTCGACCGGACCGTGCTCGACGCATGCGCCCGCGTGCCGCTCTCCCCGAGAGGCGAGCGAGAACTGCCCGACGCCGTCCGGCTGGCGCAGCGCGAGTGCGGGACCAGCTTCCGCGTCGTGCGCCTGAAGGCCGGGGTGCTGGACCTGTCGAGCCGGGGCGACATCGCGGGCGTCACGAGGCTCCTGGCCGGCGTCGAGGTCGCGCTCTGATGGTGCCGCGATCCGCCAGCCTCCGCGCGTCGGGCATGAAGCCGGCCGCGGCCGCCGCGAAGGACGGGCTGCTCGCGGGCGCGGCGCGCGCGCTGCCGTCCTTTCGAGGGAATGGCGCGCGGGTGGCGTACTTCGTGCCGGGACGGATCGAGGTGCTGGGCAAACACACCGACTACGCGGGAGGCCGCAGCCTGCTCTGCGCCGCCGACCAGGGCTTCTGTCTCGTGGCCCAGCCTCGCAAGGACGCCGTCGTCCGCGTGGTCAACGCCGGGACGGGCGAGCGAGCCGAGTGGGTCATCGGCCCGGACGTGCGGCCGGTCGTCGGCGGCTGGAGCAACTATCCAGCGACCGTGGTACGCCGGCTCGCGCGGAACTTCCCCGAATTGAGGGCCGGCGCGGACATCGCCTTCGACAGCGACCTGCCTCCGGCATCCGGCATGTCGAGTTCCAGCGCGTTCATGATCGCGGTGTTCCTGGCGCTCGCCGAACTGAACCGGCTCGACGGCACCTCGGCCTACCGCGCGGCGATCGCGGGCCGCGAATCGCTCGCGGGCTACCTGGCCACGATCGAGAACGGCCGCAGCTTCGGGCCCCTGGCGGGAGACCGCGGCGTGGGGACCTTCGGCGGGAGCGAAGACCACACGGCGATCCTGTGCTGCAGGGGCGGGACGCTCAGTCAATACAGGTTCGGGCCGGTGACGTTCGAACGCGACGTGCCCGTGCCGGCGGGTCTCGCGTTCGTCGTGGCCTTCAGCGGCGTGCTGGCGGAAAAGACGGCCGCGGCGATGGCGAGGTACAACCGCGCGTCCCTCGCCGCCGCGCGCGTGCTCGCCCTGTGGCAGCGGGCGAGCGGCAGCGAGGCGGCTACGCTCGAGGCCGCCGCGGCGGCGCCGGGCGGGCCCGATGGCATCCGCCGGGCCGTCAGCGAGTCGCGGGACGAGGAGTTCGGCACGGAGTGCCTGCTGAAGCGCTTCGATCAGTTCCTGCTCGAGAGCCGGGAGATCATCCCCGCGGCCGGGGATGCCCTCGCGGCCGGTGATCTCGCGCGGTTCGGCGCCCTCGTGGACCGTTCGCAGTGGGCCAGCGAGCACTGGCTCGGGAACCAGGTGCCCGAGACCGCCGCCCTCGCCGTGGAGGCGCGGCGCCTGGGAGCGGCGGCCGCGTCGGCCTTCGGGGCCGGGTTCGGGGGGAGCGTCTGGGCGCTCGTCGAGAGCGATCGGGCAGGCGCGTTCGCGCGGGACTGGCGCGCCGTCTACGAAGCGCGGTTTCCGGTTCCCGCCGCTCGCGCGAGGTTCTTCGAGACGTCGCCGGGTCCGTGTGCGATGCGGCTCGAAGCCGCGCCTCAGGCCTCCGCGGCCTGACCCCAGCGCGCCTTGAGCGTGCGGTAGTCGGTCTTGCCAGTGCCCAGCACCGGGATCGACTCCACCACGACGACCTGTCGCACGTTGTGGAGCGCGCTCAGGCCGGCCGCCTTGATCCACCCGTTGACCTCGGCCCGGTCCGCTGGCTTCCTCGTGAACAGCACGACGTCGGCGTGGTCCGCCGTGCCGATCGCTTCCACCGCGATCACCGGACCATCGTCGGATTCGCCGAAGTGCGGCTGCAGGACGGCTTCGATGGCCGGGAGCGAGACCATCTCGCCGCCCAGCTTGACGAACCGCTTCAGCCGGCCCCTGAAGGTGATGTAGCCATCGTCGGCCATCGAGACGAGGTCGCCGGTCCGGTACCACGACTGGCCCTCGAACTCGACGAACGGCGACTCGCCGCTGTAGTTCAGGTACCCGGAGAAGATGGTCGGCCCCCGGACGATCAGCATGCCGGTCTCGCCCGGCGGCATCCGCTGCGTGAACGAGAGGTCCACGACCGCTCCCTCGACGACCGGAAGGAAGACGCCGACGGTGCCGGGCACCTGCCGCCAGTCCGGGTTGCACGCGACGACGGGGGAGCACTCGGTGATGCCGTACCCCTCCAGCACCAGCATCGACGGCCACCGCGCGCGCAACGTCGCGAAGAGCGCGTCGGGGCACCGCTCGGCTCCCGTGACGACGAGGCGCATCGTGGCAAGTTCCCGGTCGGTCGCGACGCGCGCGAGCCCGTTGAGGAAGGTCGGCGTGCAGAAGAGCACCGAGGCGTGGTAGGCCTCCGTGATCTTCGCCAGGATCGCCGACTCGGTCGGGTTCGGGTGGAACACGGTGCGCATGCCGATCGACACCGGAAGGACGATGGTGGTCGTCAGGCCGAACGAGTGGAACGGCGGCAGCAGCCCCAGCGTGACGTCCCCTTCCAGGACGTCGCCGAGCATCAGGATGCCCCTGGCGTCGGTCATCAGGTTCCGGTGGGTGAGCGGGACGGCCTTGGGCAGGTTCTCCGATCCGCTCGTGAAGAGCACGACGGCCACGTCCCGGGGCTTCGCGCGCTCGAGGGCGGACCAGCTCAGGCGGCTCGCGGCGGCCGCGCGCAGTTTCTCGAGCGTCCCGATCGAGCCGAGCAGGTCCTCGACGAAGAGGAACGTGTCCTGGAAGTCGGCGAGGCTCACGCCCGCCGCTTCGAGCTTCGTCTGGAGGGCGCGCGCGGTGATGACCGTCTTCACGCCGAGCATGTCGAGCGAGTGCCGGATGGCCCTCGTGCCGGCCGTCCAGTTCACCATCACGACGGTCTTGCCGGCGAACAGGGCCGCGTAGAAGAAGACCGTGGCGCCGACGGACGCCGGCATCATGAGGCCGAGATACTCGCCGGGCATGCGCTCGAGCCGCGGCTTGAGCACCAGGATGGCGGTCACGAGGTCGCGGTACGTCCGAACGCCGCTCGTCTGATCGGCGATGATCGGCTGGTCCGGCCGGGCGGCTGCCTGGAAGAGGAAGGCCCGCGTCACCTCGTCGATGGGCGGCACCTTGTGGACCCGCACGTCGCCCTGCGACCCGAACCACGACGCGGGAGGCGGCTTGACGTCCGACGGCCTGGCCGACACTCCTTGCCCGGCGGCCGCCAGCACCACGTCCGCGACGGTCCCGAGACTGTCCGGCGTGCCGACCGAGAAGCCGAATTCCTCTTCGAGCCAGGGGATGAGTTCCGCGATCGCCAGGCTGTCGAACCCCAGGTCCTTCGAGAGGTCGTGCTCGAGCTTCACGTCCTGGCGCCCGGCCGCCTCGCGAAGGTGCGTGAGGACGAGGTTCCGCGTGGCCGGGGACACGCGCGAGGCGTCGGACTGGCGGGACGCTCTGGCCGGCTCGGGCATCTCGCGCGGGCCTCCCCGTTCCCAGAAGCCGTACGGGACGTAGGTGTTCCGCGCGGCGTCCTGGTTGTAGAAGCGCTCGAGATACCCATTGATCTCCGCGCGTGTTCCGCTGCGGGGGAAGTCCTCCGGCTCGACGAACTCGATGGTGACGCGCCGCCTGGGCGTGAAGAAGATGCCGTTCAGCAACAGGTGCTTGACGCCGCGCGCGAGCGCCGGCCCGATGTCTGGCATCTCTCCGGTGGCGCCGATGCTGAAACTGCTCCCCCAGAGCCCGTTCAGGCGGACGAGGACGGTGCGGGCCGACGGCACCGCCTTGACGAGCGTCTCGGTGCCGCTCGCGCTGCCGACGGTCTCGAGATAACCGCGCTTGAGGTGGCCCGCGGGGTAGAAGAGGATGTTCTCGCCCGCCTTGAGGCCCTCTGCGATGTCGCGGATGGCCTTCCTCATCCGGTCGCGCGCCCCGACGCCGCTTCGTTCCAGGTTCGGGAGGATCCGGGATCCGAAGAGCAGCGCCAGTTTGCCGAACGCCGTCCGTCCGATTTGGTGCTCGTCGGCCAGGGGCCGGACGTTGAAGGCCGGGTGGAGGTACACCACCAGGAGGACGGGATCGAGCAACGCCGCGTGGTTGGGCAGGAACAGGATGCCTTGCCGGCCGCGCGCGCGGACGGAGTCGAGGCCGCGGATTTCGACGCGGTAACGCAGGGCGATCAGCGGGCGCGCGCCATGGGAGATGAGCCACGTCACGATCGACTTCATAGCGCTGCGCATGCGGCCTCCTGCGATGCTGGATGAACGTACTCGACTCCGCGCCCGCGCGCAACCGTAGCCGCCTCGCCGCGGGCACGAGTGCAGGTATGATAGGTGGCCGTGCCGGCCGCCATCATCCGCGCCGAACGTCTCACGCGCGCCTTCGGGCGCGTGCGTGCCGTCGACGGCCTCGACCTCGAGGTGCCGCCCGGGATCGTGTTCGGGTTTCTCGGTCCGAACGGGGCGGGCAAGACCACGACGATCCGGCTGCTGCTCGGGCTCCTGGAGCCGACGGACGGCCGGGCCGAGGTCCTGGGGCACGACACGAAGACGGCTGCCGGCGGGATCCGCGAACGGGCGGGCGCGCTCCTCGAGCACCACGGGCTCTACGAACGGCTGAGCGCCGAGGACAACCTGGCGTTTTACGCGCGCGTGTGGAGGCTGGGCGCCGCCGCCCGCCGCGCGCGCGTGCGGGAGTTGCTCGAGCCGCTCGGGCTCTGGGAGCGGCGGCGCGAAGCCGTCGGGCGGTGGAGCCGCGGCATGAAGCAGCGGCTCGCGGTCGCGCGCGCGCTGCTGCACCACCCCGCATTGCTGTTTCTCGACGAACCGACCGCCGGCCTCGATCCCGTGGCGGCGGCCTCGCTGCGGGACGAACTGGCGGCGCTGGTGGCGCGGGAAGGCGTCACGGTCTTCCTGACGACGCACAACCTGGCGGAGGCGGAGCGCCTGTGCCAGCGCGTCGGCGTCATCAAGCAGGGCCGGCTCGTGGCCGTCGGTCACCCGGACGAACTCAAGGCGCGCGGCGCCACCCGCCTGGAAGTGACCGGCCGGGGGTTCACCGAAGGCATGGTCGAGCGGCTGGGCCTCCAGCCGGGTGTGCAGCGCGTCGCGTTGAAGAACGGCCGGATCCTGCTCGACCTCGCTGAGTCCACGGACGCGGCACCCCTGATCTCGCTGATCGTGATCGCAGGCGGGGCGGTCGAGGAAGTCCGGCGGGACAAGGGGTCGCTGGAAGACGTGTTCCTGACCCTGATGGAGGAGGAGCGGTGATCCGCGACGTCCTCACCGTGGCGTGGAAGGAGTGGCGCGAACTCCTCAACCTGTCGGGCAGCCTGAAGGGCGGCCGCCTCAGCCTCGTGATCCTGCTCGCGGTGTTCGGCGTGTTCCTGCCCGTGCAGGCCGGGCCGGACTGGGTCCGCTCTCCCTCGACGATGTTCTACTGGGGGTGGGTGCCGCTGATGCTGGTCGGCAGCGCGGTGGCCGACGGATTCGCGGGCGAACGCGAGCGCCACACGCTCGAGACGCTGCTCGCGAGCCGGCTGCCGGACCGGGCGATCCTGTTCGGCAAGATGCTGGCGGCCGTCAGCTACGGCTGGGGCCTCGTGATGCTGATGCTGGTCATGAGCCTCGTGACCGTCAACCTGTCGTCGGGCTCCGGACCGATCCTGCTGTTCCCGGCGCACGTCGCGGTGGGAGCCCCGCTGATGGCGTTCCTTGGCGCGGGGCTGGCGGCCGGCGCCGGCGTGCTCGTCTCCCTGCGGGCGGCGACCGTCCGCCAGGCGGTGCAGGCGCTCAACGTGGGGATTCTCCTGCTGATTTTCGTGCCGATTCTCGGCGCGCGGGCGTTGCCGGAAGCGTGGATCGCCCGGATGGGGGCCTGGATGGCGGCAGCCGGGGGCGGCACACTGCTGTGGCTGTCCATGGCGGTGCTGGCGGCGCTCGATGTGGGATTGCTTGCGGCGGCGCTCGGCCGATTCCGGCGCGCGCGGCTGATCCTGGACTGACGCGTTCGGCCGGGGGACGGCGGCGTCTTCCGGCCAGGGAGGGTGAAACGATGGGACGTAGCGTGCGGGTTGGCGCGGTGGTGGCGGTGGTGCTGGGGCTTGCAGCGGCGGCGCCCGCAGTGGGTCTGGCACAGGCGCCCGTGGTGACGGTCGAGTCGCTGGCGGGCCCGTGGGAGGGAACGGCGCAGACCCCTGAAGGAGAGGCGGCGTTGAAGGCCGTCTTCGCCGTGGCCGACGGCAAGCTCGGCGGCACGATCGAATCGTCGATGGGGCCGATCGGGATCTCGTCGTCCTCGTTCGCGGACGGCAAGCTGACGATCGGGATCGAGTACCAGGGGTCGGCCGGGACCCTGAGCGGCACGGTCGAGGGTTCCAGCATCGACGGCGTCTGGGAGGTCGCAGGCGCGAGCGGGACGTTCGTCCTGAGGCGCCCGGGCGGGGGCGGCGGTGATGCCGCAGCCGACGCCGTCAGCGGCGTCTGGGAAGGCGAGGCCAGCGTCGCCGGGCAGGTCGCGCCGTTCGTCCTGACGCTCCGTGTGGCTGGCGAGACCGTCACCGGGGAGATCTCGTCGGCGGCCGGCGCGACGCCGCTCACGAGCGGGTCGTGGAAGGACGGGACCCTGCGGGTGGCGTTTCCTTACGCCGCGGGGGAGCCCATCGCCATGTCCGGCGGAGTGAAGGACGGCAAGCTGTCGGGCGTCGTCGACTACAACGGGGGCGAGGCGTCAGGGACGTTCAGCGCGGCACGGAAGCAGTAGCGCCGGCGGCGCGCCGCGTCAGCGCGGAAGCGGCGGACCGGGCGTCGGGACCAGCGCGTCGTCCACGTCCACGATGGCGACGACACCGAATCCGTCGGGCGTGCCGACGGCGAACCTGGCGTCGCGGACGATTACGCGATGGCCTCCCGCCGGCAGGGGGCGCACCTCGATGGCGGGAAATCGGAGCCACCGGCTGACGCCGCTGACGAACGGCGCGCGGAGCGCCGCGGTCGCGACGGCACCGCGTTCGCCGCGAGCCAGGCTGCTCCGGCGTGCGCCGGCGACCGGGCCGCGGACCCAGTCCACCGGGACGAACTCGTAGCGGTCCGGCGTCACGACGATCACGTCCCGCCGGAGCGGCTGCGCCGCGAGAGGCATGGCGGCCACGCGCTCCACCGTCCAGCCCCGCCCGGCGGCCACGCGCAAGGCCTGGCGTTCCGCGATCCGCGATCCCGCCACCATGGCGCCGATGTAGGCAACGGCCACGACGAGGGCCGTGGCGGCGACCGCCGTCGTGCTGCGCAAACGGCGCCTCGCCGCCAGCCACGCCGCCAGCCACGCGACCCAGACGAGACCGAACCAGCCGGGCGTCACCGGGTTGAGCAGCACGACGAGCGACGAACCGGCCGTCAGGACGATGGCCGCGACCATCCCGCCCCGGGTGGAGGTCCACGCGAGCATCACGGCCGACCCCAGGATGAGCCATAGCCACGGGTCGGCGATGAAGAGCGCGTCGCCGTAGAACCAGCGGTCCGAGAACGGCATCAGCAGGCGCACGCCGTAGCTGTTCGGCCAATCCATCAAGACGTGCGACACGACGCCGAGGAACGACACGCCGAGGAGAACGCCCGGGCGGGCTGGCCGCAGTTCCGGGGACTTCCGGCGGCGGACGAGGCAATCGAAGGCCAGCATGGCGGCCGTCAGGAGGACCGGAAAGAGAAGGACGGCGAGGATGCCGTGGCTCCAGCCCCGCCGCACGGCAAACGCCAGGTCGGCGCTGTGCAGGTAGCAGGTGCCGTCGAGATCGGGCAGGTTGGCCGCGATGATGAGCGTCGGCACCACGAGGGCCGAGTGCCGTTTCAGGCCGGTTTCGGCGAGGCACGCGCCCGTGAGCGTGTGTGAGAGCGGTTCCACGGCGGCATGATAGCATTGTCGAAATTCGCGCCCGGGATCGTGACGCACGGGCGTGCGACCTGCAGGGAGGCCGACCGATGATGTCGCGCTGGGTGCCGTGTGTGCTGCTGGGGATTGGCGGCCTGGCCGTCGTCGCGGGGGCGTTTCAGCCGCAGGCGGACCCCGTGAAGGCGCGAGCGGAGGCCATCCACGCGAAGGCGCTCACGCTCGACAGCCACGTCGACATCGCGATGCGCGCCGGCGATTACGGGGTGCTCACGCCCGGCCAGAAGTGCGATCTCGTCAAGATGCGCCGGGGCGGCATGAAGGGGGTGTTCCTGGCGGCGTACGTCGGCCAGCGGCAGGCGTTCGACGAGGCCGCGTACAAGACGGCCTTCGACGCCGCCGCGCGCCAGCTCGATTTCCTGCACGCGCTGACCGGCCGCCAGCACCCGGACCTGTGCGCCTTCGCGACGAGTCCGGACGAGGTGGAACGCATTGCCGCGACGGGGAAGCGGGCCGTCATGACGGGGCTCGAGAACGGGTATCCCGTCGGCGCCGACGTGGGGAACGTCAAGGTGTTCTTCGATCGCGGGGCGCGCTACATCACGCTGACGCACAGCGGGCACAACCAGATCGGCGACTCGTCGA